>JBAXOQ010000008.1:0-32541 GCA_037133175.1 Actinomycetes bacterium | reverse complement strand
GCTTGAGCAGTCCTACGTTCGGGACAACAAGAAGACTGTCGGGGCGTTGCTCAAGGAGAACAACGCCACGGTAACAAGGTTCGCACGGTTCAAGGTCGGGCAGGCCTGATGGGCGGCGCGGTCCAGCCGACGCTTGAGGGGACGGTCGTACACTGGCCCGACGTTCCTGAGAACGGCTGGGACCGCGTCTTGTTGAAACTGTCTGGGGAGGCTTTCTCCGGTGGTGCCGGAATTGGCGTTGACCCCGATGTGGTTGCCGCCATCGCCCGACAGATCGCCGAGGTTGTTCGCCGCGGTACGGAGGTTGCCGTCGTCATCGGCGGCGGCAACTACTTCCGCGGAGCGCAGCTCTCCGAGGCCGGCATGGACCGGTCTCGGGCGGACTACATGGGCATGCTCGGCACCGTCATGAATTGCCTGGCGCTGCAGGACTTCCTGGAACAAGCAGGTATTGCCACCAGGGTGCAGACCGCCATCGCCATGGGCCAGGTAGCTGAGCCCTACACGCCGAGGCGCGCGATCCGGCACATGGAGAAGGGCCGGGTGGTGATCTTCGGCGCCGGCTTGGGCGCACCCTTCTTCTCCACCGACACCTGCGCTGCGCAACGGGCTCTGGAGACCGGCGGACAGGTCGTACTCATGGCCAAGAGCGTCGATGGTGTGTATGACGACGATCCGCGCCGGAACGCCAACGCGGTTCGTTTCGACCGGCTCAGCTACGACGAGGTGCTCACTCGGGACTTGAAGGTTGCCGATGCGACCGCAATCAGTCTGTGTCGGGACAACAAGATGCCGATCATCGTGTTCAACCTGATGACGGAGGGGAACATCGCTCGAGCCATCGCGGGGGAACGCATCGGCACCTTGGTGTCCGCTGCGGAATAGAATACCGTCGGCAGGGATGGCGCTGGGCGATAAACACCGCGCTGGTGTCTTCGCCCCGTCACCGCCCGAGATAACGATCCTCGCGCTAGAGTCGCCTTCGACCGGTATCGCTATCGACAGACCTGCCCGGCAACCTGCTGGAGCGCCTAGAGGCACGGGAGTGCACGTGATTGACGAGATTCTGTTCGAGGCCGAAGAGAAGATGGAAAAGGCCGTCGGCGTCGCACGAGACGACTTCGCCACGCTGCGGACCGGTCGGGCCAGCGCGGCGATGTTCGCCAAGGTCTTTGTCGACTACTACGGGGTTTCCTCGCCGTTGAACCAGGTTGCTTCCTTCCAGGTGCCTGAGCCGCGAATGATCGTTATCAGCCCATTTGACAAGGGCGCCATGGGTGAGATTGAACGAGCCATTCGTGACTCGGATTTGGGAGTCAATCCCTCCAACGACGGCAAGGTCATCCGGGTGATGCTGCCGATGCTGACCGAGGAGCGGCGCCGGGAGTACGTCAAAGTGGCGCGCACCATGGCCGAGGACGCCCGTATTTCGATTCGCAGCATCCGACGCCAGGCGAACTCGGTGCTCGACAAGTTGATGAAAGACGGAGAAGCACGCGAAGATGAGGCTCATCGCGCTGAGAAGCAGCTCGACGATGTCACCGGCAAGTATGTAGGCCACGTCGACGACATGCTCAAGAACAAGGAAGCCGAGCTACTCGAGGTCTGACGTGAGCGCATCCGCCGGGGCGGAACAACCCACTGATCCCACTGATCCCAGGGACGCTACTGATTCTGCGGGCGCGTCCGCAGCCCAGGAGCACCCCAAGACCGGGCGCAATCTGCCGCTGGCGATAGCGGTCGGCGTCGGCATCGGCGGCGTTGCGCTGATCTGCATGTTTACCGCAAAGTGGCTGTTCGTCGGCTTCGCGGCCTTCGTGATCCTGCTAGGCGTGTTCGAGCTGGTCAATGCGTTCAAGCAGGCCGGCGTCTACCTGACACGCACGCCGCTCTACATCGGCGTCGTCGCCATGTCGGTCTGCGCGTACGTGTGGGGGGTAACCGCACTGGTGGTCGTGTTCGGCTTCCTGGTCGTGGCGATCCTCATGTGGCGCATCAGGCTCGGCACGGTCGGCTACGTCAAGGACATCACCGCCAGCATGTTCGTGGCGGCCTACCTGCCGTTCATGCTCGGCTTTGCGATGCTCACCTTCGCCTATCCGAACGGCGCCCAGCGGATCGTCACCTTCGTAGCGCTGACGATCTCCAGTGACATTGGTGGCTACTTCGCCGGCACCGCGCTAGGTAAGCACCCGATCGCGGCGAAAGTCAGCCCCAAAAAGTCGTGGGAGGGCTTCGTCGGTTCAGTCGTGACCCAGGCCGCCGTCGGTGCGTGGCTGTTCGTCTGGCTGCTCGGGGCACCGTGGTGGCAGGGGGTCATCACCGGCATGGTGATGACGGTGACGGCCACCGCCGGGGACTTCGCCGAGAGCGCCATCAAACGAGATTTGGGCGTCAAGGACATGAGCCACCTGATTCCCGGGCACGGCGGAGTGATGGACCGACTCGATTCGCTGGTGCCGAACGCGTTCGTGTCCTGGGCGATGTTCACCTGGTTCTTGGGCTAATGGCCCCGGAGAAACCGCGGCCTGCGGTGGCTGGGCGCTCCAAGCCGCCGACGCATTGGTCGGACCTGACGGTCGAGGGCCGGCGCGCCGCGGTGGTGGATCTGGGGATGAAACCCTTCCGGGCCGACCAGGTGTCCCGTCATTGGTACGGTCGGCTGTCCGACGACCCCGCAACCTGGAGTGACCTGCCAGCCGCCGCTGGACAGGCCCTTGGCGAGGCGCTGCTGCCGCAGCTTCTGACACCGGTCCGCACCGTCGCTTGTGACGGGGGAAACACTGTCAAGTCGGTTTGGCGGCTGCACGACGGAGCCCTCATCGAGAGTGTGTTGATGCGCTACCCCGGCCGGGTCACCATGTGTGTGTCGAGCCAGGCCGGCTGCGGCATGGGTTGCCCGTTCTGCGCGACCGGCCAGGAGGGCCTGGTCCGGAACCTGTCCACCGCAGAAATCGTCGAGCAGGTCATGGCCGGTGCCCGGACCCTGGCACGCGGGGAAGCCGTCGGCGGAGTCGGTCGGGTGTCCAATGTGGTGCTGATGGGCATGGGCGAGCCGATGGCGAATTATGACGCGGTGCTGCGGGCGCTGCGGACTTTGATCGCTCCGGTGCCAGCCGGATTGGACCTGCCCGGGCGTGGCATCACGGTGTCGACCGTGGGGCTGGTGCCGCGGATACGGCAGCTCGCCTTGGAAGGCCTGCCGTTTACCCTGGCGGTGTCGCTGCATGCGCCCGACGACGAGTTGCGCAACGAACTGGTGCCCATCAACAACCGGTATCCCGTCGCCGACGTGCTCGATGCGGCCTGGGAGTACGCCGACCGGACCGGTCGGCGGGTATCGATCGAGTACGCGCTGATCAGAGATATCAACGACCAGGTCGACAGAGCCCGGCTGCTGGCCCGGTTACTGGCCGGACGACTGGTGCATGTCAATCTGATCGGACTGAATCCGACACCGGGCTCGAAATGGACCGCCTCGACGATGGCCGCACAAGATGCCTTCGTGGCCACACTGGAAGCTCACCGGGTCGCTGTCACCGTCCGGGATACCCGGGGTCGTGAGATCGACGGCGCCTGCGGGCAGTTGGCCGCCTCGACAGCGTGATCTGCAGGTCGAACTCCTAGCGCAACACTAGGGATGAGTCGTCGACGCCGCGCCCGAGTGCTTCGCGATGGCGTCTGTCACATCGATCGTGCTCGGGCCCGCCAACAGGTACGCCGCGGCCTCTGCGGTTGTCGTGTGGAGTTCCTGTGTGGCCGTGCAGCCGACAGCTCCTGCCTCGATCGCTCCGATGTCGGAGATGCCCGCCAAGCCGAAAATCACCCGCAGGTAGTTCTCCTGGTAACCCTGGGTCGCTGGACCGGTGCCGACATAGTTCCCGCCGCCCGATTGACAGATGATCATCTTTTTGTTCGTCGCCAACCCGACCACTCTGCCGCGCTCGTCGTAGTCGAATAGCCGTCCCGGAGCGATGATCACATCCAGGAAGCACTTCAAGCGGTGCGGCACGTCGAGGTTCCACTCCGGTTCTGTGACCAGGTATCTGTCGGCTGCCAGGAAGCGGGTGATGAGTGACTCTGCGTGCTCCCGGGACCGGTCGCATTCCGGCTCGGCGGATTGGGCAGGCACGAGCGGCGACCGTGAGTCGGCAGTGTTGCCCGGGCGATGCGCTGACTGCGACGGGAAAAGATCGAGCTCATCGACGACGAGACCTGGGTCCTGGCGTGCGAGCTCATCAATGATCAGTGAAGATGCCAGCAGCGTGCAGCAATCAGCTATCCGTGGGGTGGCGATGATATGCATCAGTTTCATATGCCCGTCCTCACAACTCTGCTAAGGGAAGCCTTACTCAACTCACGCCCAAATGTCAATCTTGATTCTGGATTAACTCTACCTTGAACAGTTCTTGAGGTTGGTTTGCCGGCCCCGCGGTGTGGTTTGGTCGGGTAGGTAGCGGCTCGACTGCTGCGCAGGGCCACGAGTCGTCGTCGTTGAGGTCGCTGGGGGACAATGGTCGGGTGAGTCGATCAGTTGTGCTGCTGGGCAGCACAGGATCCATCGGGACCCAGGCGTTGGACATCGTTTCCCGCAATCGTGACCAGTTCGACGTGCTGGCCTTGGGCGCTGGCGGGGGCAACGTGGACCTCGTCGTGGATCAGGTGCTGGACACCGGCGCGCGAACGGTTGCACTGGCAGACCCGTCAGCAGCAGAAGGGTTCACCGATCGGCTCGATCGCCGCGCCCATGAGCGCGGGTTGCGCTCGGGCGGGTACTCGATGCCGCTGCTGCTGGTCGGGCCCGAGGCCGCGACGACGATCGCCGGACTCGGTGCCGACGTTGTTCTGAACGGAATGACCGGATCCGTGGGACTGGCCCCAACACTGGCCGCGCTAGATGCCGGGTCCATCCTCGCGCTGGCCAACAAGGAGTCTCTCGTCGTCGGCGGCACGCTGGTCACCAGGGCTGCGCGCGCGGGTCAGATCGTGCCGGTGGACTCAGAACACTCGGCGCTTGCGCAGTGTCTGCGCGGTGGCGACCGGTCTGAAGTCCGCCGGTTGGTGCTGACAGCTTCTGGCGGGCCGTTTCGCGGCTGGACCGCTGATCGGTTGGCCGGGGTCACTACTGCCCAGGCACTGAATCACCCGACGTGGAAGATGGGCCCAGTGGTCACCATCAACTCAGCGACGCTGGTCAACAAGGGTCTGGAGGTGATCGAGGCGCACCTGCTGTTCGACATCGATTACGACCGGATCGATGTGGTCGTGCACCCACAGTCCATGGTGCATTCGATGGTCGAGTTCATTGACGGATCGACGCTGGCCCAGGTGAGTCCGCCTGATATGCGACTGCCGATCGCCATGGGACTGGCGTGGCCGCAGCGGATTCGGGATGCGGCCTCGGGTAATGACTGGTCCGCTCCGACACAGTGGACGTTTGAGCCACTCGACGAGCAGGTTTTCTCGGGGGTTCGGGTGGCACGTCGGGCTGGGGGCCTCGGCGGCACTGCGCCCGCGGTGTTCAACGCGGCGAACGAGGAGTGCGTGGCCGCGTTCCTGGCTGGTGCCCTTGACTTCACAGGGATAATGGACACAGTCGAGCAGGTTGTCGACGAACACATCGTGGGAACTGCCGGTTCCGACGGATCCCAGTACGTTCCCGATGCGTCTGTCACTGTGACGGACGTGTTGGCCGCAGAACTGTGGGCGAGGCTGTTCGCGAACTCGTTGATCGACGCGAAGCGGACGGTCGGCCGGACTGCAATCAAGGAGGGCTAAGTTGCTCAGCACCATTGGCATCATCGCCTTCATCATCGCGATCCTGTTCAGCATCGGCTGGCATGAGCTTGGCCACCTGCTCGCCGCCAAGAAATGCGGCGTCAAAGTGACCGAATACATGATCGGCTTTGGACCGAGACTCTGGTCCACCACCAAGGGCGACACCGAGTACGGAGTCAAGGCGATTCCGTTCGGCGGCTACATCCGAATGATTGGAATGTTCCCGCCCGGGGCCGACGGAAAGGTCAAGACATCGAGCACGAGCCGGGTCGGCGCACTGATCGACGAGGCCCGCAAGCAATCACAGGAGGAAGTCCTCTCGGATGAGGACGATCGTCGGACCTTCTATCGCCTGCCGGTGCGTCAGAAACTCCTGGTGATGCTGGCCGGACCGGTGATGAACCTCATTCTGGCGTTCATCCTGTTCGCCATCGTGCTGGTCGGGTTTGGTACCCCGGGCGAGACCATGAGCGTGTCCGCGGTTGCTAAGTGCGTTCCGGCAGCCACCGCCACAAGCAGTGACTGCCCTGCGGGTGCAATCCCGAGTCCAGCCGCGGAGGCGGGGCTGAAGGTCGGTGACACAGTCGTCGCGCTGAACGGCAAGCCGGTGGAATCTTGGAGCGCCTTCTCGACCGCAGTGAGATCCAGCCCGGCAGGTCCGGCCACTGTCACGGTTCAGCGCAACGGCCAGCAGGTGGTGCTGAACACCGACATCAGGGTCGTCGATCGCGCCGTCGTCAAGGACGGCCAGGTGACCGATCAGATCGCCCCGCAGGGCTTCTTCGGGATGAGTCCGGAGCGCGAGCTGCAGCCGCAGTCGATCTGGTCGGTCCCGCAGCAGATGTGGACTCTGACGATGCGCACCGCGGCGGCGATGGTGGCGATTCCGTCCAAGCTGTCCGGGGTCGCGCAGGCGGCTTTCGCGGGGGAGGCTCGCGACCCGAACGGCCCGGTCGGGATGGTCGGAGTCACCCGGATCAGTGGCGAGGTCGCCGCCGCAGAGGCAATTCCAACGTCCTGGAAGATCGCGCAACTGTTGGGCATGGTTGCATCGCTCAACCTGTTCTTGTGCCTGTTCAACTTGATCCCGCTGCTGCCACTCGACGGCGGGCATGCTGCTGGGGCGGTGTGGGAGGGCATCAGGCGTCAGATTGCCAAGTGGCGCCACCGGCCAGACCCCGGTTACGTCGACGTCGCACGGGCGCTGCCGGTGGCATATGCGGTCGCGTTCTTGCTGATCGGCATGAGCGGACTGTTGCTGTATGCGGACGTGGTCAATCCGATTCACATCGGCGGATAGTGCGCCAGGAGCAGTCGTAGCCGTGGCGTCGAACCGGCACGAGTGTCAAACCCCGGATCGTGGGGGATACTGAGGCCATGAGCGTCGCCCTCGGAATGCCGGACCTGCCGTTGCCCACCGTCGCTCCCCGCCGGAAGTGTCGACAGATCGTGCTGCGCCATCCGACGCATCCAATCGCGGTCGGCGGTGATGCTCCGATCAGCGTGCAGTCGATGTGCACAACGCTCACTGCAGACGTCGATGCGACGCTGCAGCAAATCGCCGTGCTGACAGCTTCAGGGTGCCAGGTTGTCAGGGTTGCGGTGCCGAGTCAGGATGACGCCGATGCGTTGGCCGCGATCGTGGCGAAGTCTGGTATCCCGGTGATAGCTGACATTCACTTCCAACCCCGGTACATCTTCGCGGCGATCGACGCCGGGTGTGCCGCGGTGCGCGTCAACCCGGGCAACATTCGGGAGTTCGATGGTCGCGTCGGCGAGATCGCCCGAGCGGCGAAGGACACCGGCACTCCGATCCGGATCGGAGTGAACGCGGGGTCCCTGGATAAACGCATCATGGCCAAATACGGCAGGGCAACCCCGGAGGCGCTCGCGGAGTCGGCCTTGTGGGAGGCCAGCCTGTTCGAGGAGCATGATTTTCGAGACATCAAAATCTCCGTCAAGCATCACGATCCGGTCGTGATGATCCGGGCGTATCAACTGTTGGCTGCCGCCTGCGACTACCCGCTGCACCTCGGTGTCACGGAGGCCGGACCGACGTTCCAAGGGACCATCAAATCTGCCGTGGCCTTCGGTGCGCTGCTCTCTGAGGGGATCGGCGACACGATTCGGGTGTCGCTGTCCGCTCCGCCGCAGGAGGAGGTCAAAGTCGGTATCGCCATCTTGGAGTCGTTGAACCTGCGTAAACGGGGGCTTGAGATCGTCTCATGCCCGTCGTGCGGTCGAGCTCAGGTCGATGTCTACACGCTTGCCGAGCAAGTCACCGCTGGACTGGAGGGACTGGCGGTGCCGCTGCGGGTTGCCGTCATGGGGTGCGTTGTCAACGGGCCCGGGGAGGCTCGTGACGCTGATCTCGGGGTTGCGTCTGGCAATGGGAAAGGCCAGATCTTCGTCAAGGGAGAGGTCGTCAAGACCGTCCCTGAGTCGCAGATAGTCCAAACCCTGATCGAGGAGGCCATGCGGCTGGCCGAGGGCATGGAAGTGGAGGGCGAGGATGGTGCTGCGAACCCTTCGGTCACAGTCCACTGAGTCCAGCCGCGGTCACATCAGGGTGCTTGGGGCAGCTGACGGTGCTGATCTTGATGGTCTCTTCGGCCAGAACCGTGATGCTTTCTGCGTGATTCAGGAACGGGTTGAGCGCGGCGTTCTGGGCTCCGTCTCCGGCGGTGGCCAACTGTGGGGTTGGTACACCCGGGCGGGTCTGGAATCGGCCATCCACGTTGGTGCGAACGTCGCTCCCATCAAGACCACCCGTGCGGCCCGCCGTGCCTTCGCCGACCAACTTGGACGCATGGGACGCCACAGCAGCGCAATCGTCGGGGACAAAGCTGAGGTCTTGGAGTTGTGGGACTTGTTGGCCGGTCAATGGGGTCCGGCTCGCGACGTCTGCCATGACCAGCCGCTACTTCGGATGGTCGGTGCGCCGCGGGTAGCTGCTGATTCATTGGTCCGGCGAGCCACTGTTGATCAACTCGGCATTCTGTTCCCGGCCAGTGTCGCGATGTTCGAAGAAGAGGTGGGTGTGTCGCCGATCGCCGACGGTCGCGAGGATGCGTACCGGGCGCGAGTGCTCGCCGCTATCCGCGCAGGTCGGGTGTACGCGCGGGTACGCCACGGCAAGGTGCTGTTCAAGGCCGAGGTTGGCGCGGTATCTGCGCACAGCTGCCAGATCCAGGGGGTGTGGGTCGACCCGTCACTGCGCGGGACCGGGATGGCCGCCCCCGGTATGGCCGCCGTGGTCGAAGCTGCGGTGCGTGAACATGCGCCCAGCGTCTCGCTCTACGCCAATCGCCACAACGCCCCCGCGCTGCGAACGTACGCCCGCGTAGGCTTCGAGCAAGTAGGTACCTTCGCCACCATCCTGTTCTAGAGCGACCCCATTGAAGGAGTACAGGCAGTGCTGTTGCGAATGTCGACGTTGTTCCTACGGACGTTGCGGGATGATCCGTCCGATGCCGAGGTCCCCAGCCATCGGCTGTTGGTCCGCGGCGGGTACGTCCGCAGAGTCTCGCCGGGGGTCTTCACCTGGCTGCCGCTGGGTTACCTGGTGTTTCGCAATGTCGAGCGGGTCGTGCGTGAGGAGATGGACGCCGCCGGGTTTCAAGAGGTGCACTTCCCCGCGCTGCTGCCGCGTGAGATCTATGAGCAGACGGGGCGGTGGACTGAATACGGCGACACGCTGTTCCGGCTGACCGATCGCAAGGGCGCCGAGCACCTGCTCGGTCCCACCCACGAAGAGATGTTCACGCTGCTGGTCAAGAGCGAGTACTCGTCGTACAAGGACTTGCCAGTGTCGCTGTATCAGATTCAGACCAAGTTCCGGGACGAGGCACGGCCGCGTGCGGGCATTCTGCGCGGGCGGGAATTCGTGATGAAGGATTCCTATTCGTTTGACGTCGACGACGCCGGGCTGCAGGTCAGCTACGACAAGCATCGGGCGGCCTACGTGTCCACCTTCGACCGACTTGCACTGGAGTACGTCATCGTCTCGGCGACGTCCGGGGCGATGGGTGGTTCGGCAAGCGAGGAATTCCTGGCGATCTGCGACAACGGTGAGGACACCTTCGTGCGGTGCCCGTCGTGCGGTTACGCGGCAAACGTCGAGGCGGTCACCACGTCAGCCCCAGCTGAGCTCGACGCGAGCGATGTCGTTGCGGCGCACGTTGAATCCACCCCCGATTCCAAGACCATTGACGCACTTGTGCAGCTGTCCAACAGCAGCGACCAACTCCGCCGCAGCGACCGCGAGTGGACGGCGGCCGACACGCTCAAGAACGTCATCCTGATGGTCGACAACCCCGATGGCACGAGCTACCCGCTGGCGATCGGCGTGCCCGGTGATCGCGACGTCGATCTCAAACGACTCGAGGCGGCGCTGGCTCCCGGGGCACCTCGGCCCTTTGCAGAGGAGGACTTCGAGGGGTTTCCGGCGCTGGTTCCGGGGTACATCGGCCCGCAGGCTCTAGGAGAAGACGGCCCGAGTGGGGTGAAGTACCTGGTCGATCCCAGAGTCGTCGCCGGCACCGCCTGGATCACCGGTGCCAATGAGTCCGGCAAGCACGTCTACGACCTGGTCGCCGGACGGGACTTCACTGGGGACGGAACGATCGAAGCAGCCGAGGTGAGAGCGGGCGATGCCTGCCCGCGTTGCGGTTCCGGACTCGCTACGGCCCGGGGGATCGAGATCGGGCACATCTTCCAACTCGGCCGCAAGTATGCCCAGGCACTGGATCTGCAGGTGCTGGATCGCAACGGCAAGCGCGTCGTGGTGACGATGGGCTCTTACGGCATCGGGGTGTCGCGTGCCGTGGCCGCCATCGCCGAGCAGCACCATGATGATCGCGGTCTGCTCTGGCCACGCGAGATCGCGCCGGCCGATGTCCACCTGATTGCCACCGGCAAGGATGAGGTCGTGTTCGCCGCCGCAGCCGAGCTCGCCGAGCAACTACAAGCGGCGGGCTTGCGGGTCCTGTATGACGATCGGTGGAAGGTGTCGCCGGGAGTGAAGTTCAACGACTCGGAGTTGTTGGGAATCCCGACGATTGTGGTGGTGGGCCGGGGCCTGGCGGACGGCACCATTGAGATCAAGGACCGTGCCACCGGTGAACGGACGGTCGTCCCCGTCGCCGATGCCCCTTCCGCCATCATCGCCGCCTGCCAGTAGCGGTCGCGCTCTAGCCTGGGAACGGTTGGGACGTGGCGCCCCAGCTCATGGCGCGGACGGCGCATTCCTGAGCAGTTCGCGCGGCGTTGATGCGGGCATCGGCAGTGCTGCTCGACGCCAGGGCCGACCAACAGCGAACCAGCCGTCGCTCGACGGTGATGGCCAAGGCCGTCGCCGTCGCCGCGGAATCGACTGGCGTCGGCGGCGCATACGCTGCGGCTGGGACCGGCGGCTGCGTACCGGTGTCGGCGACCGAGGTCCTGAGCTGGTCACGCAACTGGCGGTGCGTCGCCAACGCCTTGCGCGCGCGCTCCTCGGCGGCGCCGCTGAGGTGGGCGCCGATCAGACCGTAGGCGTAGACGGCCTCGTATTCACCATGAAGGGTGCTGAGCAATTCCTCGGAGGCAAGAAGGATCGGCTCGGTCATGTCTTCACTCCGGCCAGAGCCACCGCGTGCTGGGCCTCGGACGAGCCGATCAGCGACAGGGTCCAGGCCAGGTCCTTGGCCTGGGCCGCGACGCATTGCGCGACGCGCTCGCGGGCCGCCACCAGTTCAGCAGCGGTCAGGGCCGAGAGCGCCGCCTTCGCGCCAGTGCTGGAGTTGCTTGGCCCTGGCAGCTCGTCGGCTGTTCCTCCGACGGCGTTCAAGTGGTCGCGGTGCTGGTCCCGCAGCGGCCCGAGAACCGCCGCCAGCTTGGGGTATGCGCTGATCGCGGAGGTATACGCGGCGATGAGGTTGCGTTCTGATGCCGCGACGTCGCTTCTGACGGAATCGTCCGGGTCCGGCAACAGGATCGCCGAAGCACTGCACCCCGCGAGAAGCCCCAGCGGCGCGATCGCTGCACCGACCAGCACGGCTCGCCTGCTGACGTGGTGAGGTTGAACGGTCACAACGTCAGCGTAGGCATTGGGCACGACTACAATCACCGGGACCCGCGCAATCGCCGTCAGTCACGCCCAACTCGCCCATGAGCCGCAACGAACACGTCGGAGAGCAGATGTCGAGACAGAGCCTTGATCGAGTCAGTGCGCTGTTGACGCCTGTCGTGGCGGCCACCGGCGCCGATGTCGAGGACGTCAGGATTCGCCGCGCCGGCGCCCGGACTGTCCTGACGGTCCTGGTTGATCAGGACGGCGGTATTGACCTGGACGACATCGCCCACATTTCGCGTGAAATCGGCAAGGCTCTGGATGCCTCGGAAATACTCGGGGGGCACCCCTATGTTCTTGAGGTATCCTCACCTGGAGTTGATCGGCCGTTGACGCTGCCGCGGCACTGGCGGCGCAACGTCGGTCGGCTGGTCGAAGTCGTCACCCTGGAGGGGGCGACTTGGACCGGTCGGGTGGTCGGGTCGGACGATCGGTCCGCCGAACTCCTGGTGGGGGACTCGAACCGGACTGTGCAATACGCCGACATCACCCGTGCCAGAGTGCAGGTGGAGTTCGGCAAGCACGAGACAATTGAAGAGGAGGCGTGATCGGTGGATATCGATGTTGGCGCGCTGAAATCTCTGGTGAACGAACGCGGCGTGTCCTGGGAGCTAGTGGTCGGTTCCATCGAGCAGGCCCTGTTGGTGGCCTATCACCATACGCCGGGAGCGGTGGAGCGTGCCCGAGTTCAGCTTGATCGCAAGTCCGGTCATGTGACTGTCTGGGCGACCCAGGTGGACGATGCGGGGCTTGCTATCGGCGAGTTTGATGACACCCCCGAGCATTTCGGCAGGATCGCTGCCTCGACAGCCCGCAACGTGTTGATGCAACGGCTACGCGAGGCCAGCGACGACGCCACCTTCGACGAGTTCGTGGGTAAAGAGGGCGATCTGGTCTCGGGGATTATTCAGCAGGGTCGGGATCCGCGGGTGGTGCTCGTCGACCTCGGATCGATCGAGGGTATTTTGCCAGCCGCAGAGCAGGTTCCGACCGACGTTTACGAGCATGGCAGCCGCCTGCGGTGCCACGTTGTGTCGGTTCGACGTGGAACCAAGGCACCTCAGGTGACGCTGTCGCGTACCCATCCGGAATTGGTCCGCGGATTGTTCAAACTGGAGGCTCCCGAGATCGCCGACGGGACCGTCGAGATCATGGCGGTCGCTCGGGAGGCCGGTCACCGCTCCAAGATCGCCGTTCGGTCCAAGGTTGCTGACGTCAATCCGAAGGGCGCGTGTATCGGCCCGATGGGCCAGCGAGTGCGCGCTGTCACCAACGAACTTCAGGGTGAGAAGATCGACATCATCGATTGGGACGAGGACCCGGCCACCTATGTCGCCAACGCACTGTCCCCTGCTCGGGTGAACAGCGTCACCGTCGTCGATCCGGTCGCTCGCGCAGCCCGAGTTGTGGTGCCGGACTACCAGTTGTCGCTGGCCATCGGTCGTGACGGGCAGAATGCTCGGCTGGCGGCCAGACTGACCGGATGGCGGATCGACATCCATTCGGACGCCGAACCGGAAGGAACCCCGGGCACCGCAAACCCCCCGGCAGGGAACGTGGGTGAGGAACGGTGAGGGACGGGAGTAGACTAGGGGGCGGTCACGTTCGCTGCGCTGAACGTTTCGCCACAGAACCGATAACTTGCTAGCAGTCACCACGCCAGAGGCGTTGCCGGTTCGGACCTGTGTCGGATGTCGGGCGAGGGAGATCAAGACCAACTTGGTGCGTCTGGTCGTTGTCGATGGCGTCTGCGTGATCGACAACGAGGCTCGTCTGCCAGGTCGAGGTGCTTACCTGCACCCTGACCAGGGCTGCGTCGAGGCCGCGTTGAGGAAGAAAGCACTACCACGGGCATTTCGGATGGTGGGACCTGCCACACTGGACGTACAGTTTGTGCGCGAGTGTGTAGGTCTCACGGTCGGAACGTCCGACCAGTCAGACGATCGGGAGACCGGGCAGTCTGCACACCACAACGTCTGAGGCATGAGCCTCGGAGAATCGAAAGATCTTGGGAGCAGTGGGATGAACGCTCGATGAGTGGCAACCAATGAGCTTCTTCATGCACGACTAAGGTCCGGCGGCTTCGTCCGGACCAGGACGGAGAGACGTGGCCAAGCCGCGCGTTTACGAGATCGCCAAGGAACTGGGGATCGACAGCAAGACTGCGGTTGCAAAACTGCAAGAGTTAGGTGAGTTCGTCAAATCAGCTTCATCGACCATCGAAGCACCGGTGGCGCGCAAGTTGCGCGATGCCTACCCGGATGGTCCGCCGCCCAAGCCGACGAAGAAGTCCGCGGCCAAGAAGGCTCCCGCCAAGAAGGACGCCGAGACGGCTGCGGACGGCGCGGTTGCCTCTCAGACACCGACCGCCGCATCTGCCGCGGAGCCCGCTCCCGGGCCCGCTGCGATGGCAACTCCGACTGGTCCGAGGATCCCGGCGGCGGCGCAGGCCGCCAGTCCGGCAGCCCCGGTGACGCCCTCCGTGCCGACAGCAGCCACGGCACCGACGCCCGCCGTCACCCCGGTTGCCCCGGCCGCCCGGGTTGAACCGGCGGCCAACGAGACTGGCACAAGTGCCGCCGGTGGACGGCCCACCCCGGGCACCGCTGGCCCTGGCAGGGCCGCGTCCCCGGGGGCAGCGCCGACGACTGCGCCGCGCGTCAGCGCTGAGCATGCTCAGACACCGACAACGCCGTCTGCCACTCCCAGCGGCGGTGCGCCCGCATCTGCTGCGCCCGCCGCGCCCGCATCTGCTGCGCCCGCCGAGCCGGCTGCGCCCGCCGAGCCGGCTGCGCCCGCCGAGCCGGCTGCACCTGCCGCCCGGGTCAGTCCGACGCCGGGCACTCCGGCGCCACGTCCGGCTGGGCCGCGGCCTGGCAACAACCCGTTCTCAGCGGGTTCTCAAGCACGTCCGTCCGGGCCGCGGCCTGGCAATAACCCGTTCAGCACCGGATCGAGCTCGGGGATGCAGCGGCCGGGTGTGCCGGGAGCGCCTCGACCGAACCCCGGCACGATGCCGCCGCGTCCACCCCAGCGTCAGACTGGACCGGGTGCCAGGACGGGTGGACGACCCGGTGGTGCCGGACGGCCCGCAGGTGCCGGTCGTCCGGCCGGGCCAGGAGCCGCCGGTCGTCCCGGTGCGCCGGGCCGTCCTGGCAGCGCCGGTGGTGCCGGTGGTGCCGGTGGTGCCGGTGGTGCCGGTCGTCCGGCGGGCGCCGGTGGCGCCGGAACCGGAACGGCGCGCCCGGGCGGTGGCTACCAAGGCGGTGGCGCGCGCCCCGGCGGTGCCCCCAGCGGAGGATTCCAGGGTCGCCCCGGTGGCGGACCCGGCGGCGGAACCGGCGGTGCCTTCGGCGGTCGAGGTGGAGGTCGTCCAGGGGGACGTCCGGCGCGCGGGCGCAAGAGTAAGCGTGCCAAGCGCCAAGAGTTCGACAACATGGCAGCCCCCTCGATGGGCGGTGCGACGGTGCCCATGGGCAACGGTCAGAGCATCACACTGCCTCGCGGCGCATCGCTGACGGATTTCGCGGACAAGATCGGCGCGAATCCGGCTGCCCTGGTTTCGGTGCTGTTCAAACTCGGCGAGATGGTCACTGCCACCGAGTCGGTGAACGACGAGACGTTGATGTTGCTCGGTAGCGAGCTGAAGTACCAGGTCCAGGTGGTGTCGCCGGAGGACGAGGATCGCGAACTGCTGGAGACGTTCAACCTGGAATTCGGCGAGGACACCGGTGGCGAGGAAGCTCTTATCGCCCGCGCCCCGGTGGTCACAGTCATGGGTCACGTCGACCATGGAAAGACTCGTCTGCTCGACGCCGTTCGGGACACCCGGATGATCGAGAGTGAGGCCGGAGGCATCACCCAGCACATTGGCGCCTACCAGATCGTGGCGCACAAGGGCACCGATGAAGAGCGGGCCATCACCTTCATCGATACCCCGGGCCACGAGGCGTTCACGGCTATGCGTGCCCGCGGCGCCCGCGTGACCGACGTAGCGATCTTGGTCGTCGCGGCCGACGACGGTGTCAAGCCTCAGACGATCGAGGCGCTGAACCATGCCCAGGCTGCCAACGTCCCGATCGTGGTCGCGGTGAACAAGGTGGACAAGGAGGGTGCTGACCCGATGAAGGTTCGCACCCAGCTGACCGAGTACGGGCTGGTGTCTGAGGAGTTCGGCGGAGACACCATGTTCGTGGACGTGTCCGCGAAGCAGAAGATCGGCATCGACGACCTGCTCGAAGCCGTGTTGCTGACCGCAGATGCCTCCCTGGACTTGCGTGCCAACCCGGAGCAGGACGCTCAGGGTGTCGCGATCGAGGCGCACTTGGATCGCGGTCGTGGACCGGTTGCCACGGTCCTGGTGCAACGCGGAACGCTGCGTCCGGGTGTGTCGATCGTATGCGGCGGGGCGTTCGGCCGGGTGCGGGCGATGCTTGACGAAGACGGTGACACAGTTGACGAGGCGCTGCCGTCGCGTCCGGTGCTGGTGCTCGGACTCACCTCCGTGCCGAACGCGGGTGATTCGTTCCTGGTGGTCGAGGACGATCGCACGGCGCGACAGATCGCTCAGACCCGCCAGCACCGCGAGCGCAACGCCCAGTTGGCAAAGCGACGCGGGCGCAAGAACCTGGAGGATTTCCTCAAGCAGCTTGAGTCTGGTGAGGTGCAATCGCTGAACCTCATCATCAAGGGCGACGTGTCCGGCTCGGTCGAGGCGCTTGAAGAGGCCCTACTGAAGATCGATGTCGGCGAAGAGGTCGACCTGAGGATCATCCACCGCGGCGTCGGTGCAATCACCCAGAACGATGTCAACCTGGCGACCATCGACAACGCGATCATCATCGGCTTCAACGTTCGGACGGCCGAGCGGGTTGCCGACATGGCCGATCGTGAGGGAGTTGAGATCCGTTACTACTCCGTCATCTACCAGGTTCTGGACGAGATCGAAACCGCGCTGGCCGGAATGCTCAAGCCGGTCTACGAGGAGGCAGTGCTCGGCCAGGCAGAGGTGCGCGAAGTCTTCCGCTCCAGTAAGTTCGGCAACATTGCCGGATCGATCGTCAAGAGTGGGCTCATCCGGCGTAACGCCAAGGCGCGATTGATTCGGGACGGTTCGGTGGCGGCCGACAACCTGAAGGTCGAGTCGTTGCGGCGCTTCAAGGACGATGCCACGGAGGTCAAGGAGGGCTTCGAGTGCGGTGTTGGGTTGGGGTCTTACAACGACATCAAGGTCGACGACATCATCGAATGCTTCGAGTTGCGGGAAATACCGCGCAAGTAGCCGGGGTTGATACAGAAGTGGTTTGCGGGGGTCGTTCTGGACGCGGAAGCAGGAGCAAGAGATGACCGATGAGTCACCCCGGGCGCGCAAACTGGCCGACCGGATCAAAGTGATTGTCGCCAGCATGCTGGAGATGCGGGTCAAGGATCCGAGACTGGGATTCGTGACCGTCACGGACGCCTATGTGACGAACGACCTGCGTGAGGCGACGGTCTATTACACGGTGCTCGGCGACGGGGAGGCACAGACCGGCACAGCCATCGCGCTGGAGTCGGCCAAGGGTTTGATCCGCAGTGAGGTGGGCAAGCAGACCGGGCTGCGGCACACGCCGTCGCTGGAGTTCATCGCCGATGAGGTGCCGGAGCACGCCCGCGAGATTGAGGATCTGATCGCCAAGGCCAAGAGGGCCGATGCCAAGGTCGCGGCGCGCGCGGCGGTGGGCACCTATGCGGGGGAGCCCGATCCCTACCGGAGCGCCGAGCCGGATGACGATGACGATGACGGCGTCGGGCCGGACGCATGAACTGGGAGCAGGAGCCCAGCGAACTCGACTGGGATCGGCTTGTAGCGCGCCTTCGTGCAGCCGAGTCGGTATTGCTGGTTGCTCATGTGAATCCCGACGCTGATGCGCTCGGTTCGGCGCTGGCCGCAGGCCTGGCCATGCGTCAGCTTGGCATTCCTGCCCTCGTCTCGTTCGACGAGTCGCCGTTTCGGGTCCCGCAGTCACTGACCTGGCTGCCGGGGGCCGAGATCCTGGTACCGGTCGAGTTGACCCCGACCCGGTTGGACGTCGCCATCAGCTTCGATGCCAGCGCGATCGAGCGGCTGGGCCGACTCGGAGCGATCTGTCGGGGAGCCCTACTCTTCGCCGCGGTCGACCACCACAGGTCGTACACCGGTTTCGCGCAGATCTCGTTGGTGGATGTCACGGCGCCCGCAGCCGCCGTGCTCGCACTTGAGTTGGTGGATCGACTCGGTGCCGTGCTGACGAAGGACATCGCAACCTGCATCTACGCCGGCGTCACGACCGACACCGGTTCGTTCCAGTTCGCCGGCACGACCGCGGACACGCATCGTCTGGTCGCCCGGCTGCACGACGCCGGGATCGAGCACGACTTGATCGCCAGGGCGGTGTTCGCTGACCGTCCGTTCGCTTCGCTGCAACTGCTCGGGCTGGCGCTGGATCACGCAGAGCTGGACACCTCCGCGTTGGGCGGACTGGGTCTGGTGTCGACGTGGGTGAGCCTGGCCGACCGGCGCGAACTCGGGCTGCATCTTGATGCCGCCGAGTCGATCATCGACACGCTGCGAGAGACCTCCCAGGCGCATGTCGCGGTCGTGCTCAAAGAAGGTGATGATCACGTCTGGCGCGTCTCGACCCGCAGCAAGGGCGTCATTGATGTCAGCGCGGTGTGCGGAGACCTCGGCGGCGGCGGTCACCGAGCTGCCGCCGGATACTCCGAAGAAGGCTCGCGAGAGCAGGTCCTGGCGCGCTTGCGCGACGGCCTGGAAGCACAAGCCAAGACGATCAGCACTCAGTGAGCACGGTCGTCTCTGGCGTTGCTGGCAGTGTCGTCGATGGGCTGGTTGTCGTGGACAAGCCGAGCGGTTGGACCTCGCATGATGTTGTCGGCCGGATGCGTCGGCTGTGCCGAACCCGCAAGGTAGGCCACGGCGGCACTCTGGATCCGATGGCTACCGGCGTGCTGATCATCGGTGTCGGCAAGGCCACCAAGCTGCTCGGGCGCATCACTGCCAGCGACAAGAGCTACACCGCGACCATCCGTCTCGGTGTTTCGACCCTGACCGACGACGCCGAGGGTGAGGTCCTGACGGTCGCGTCGGTTGCCGGACTGGCAGACGAGCGCGCTCGCATCGACGAGCAGGTCGCCGCATTGACCGGCCCTATTCTGCAGCGGCCGAGTTCGGTGAGCGCCATCAAGGTCGACGGCAAGCGATCCTACGCACGGGTTCGTTCGGGGGAGACGGTGCGGCTTGAACCGCGCCCGGTCACGGTCAGCGAGTTCGAGGTGCTCTCGGTGGTTTCGACGGTTGCGCAGGATCGTGAGGTGCTCGACCTGGACGTGCGGGTCACAGTGTCGTCGGGGACCTATGTCCGGGCGTTGGCCCGCGACCTCGGCGAGGCACTCGGAACCGGCGGTCACCTCACTGCTCTGCGCCGGACTCGTGTCGGGCCGTTCACCTTGGCGCAGGCAAGCACCCTGGAGCAGCTTGAAAACGACCTGCAGGTGCTGACGTTGGCCGAGGTATGCAGCGAGTTGTTCGCATCGGTGGTGGTTGGTGGCGAGGATGCCAGGGTTGTCGGGCATGGCGGGCGGCTGGCCTGGCCTGCCGAGCTAGCTGAGCCGGACGTCGCCGAAACCGTTGCGATTTTCACGACGGACGGTCAGGTGCTGGCGCTGGCGGAGTGCCGTGAGTGCCAGCTGGCACCGGTCGTGGTGTGGGCTAGCGGCTGACGGCTGACGGCTGACGGAGTCGGAACTAGCAGTCATCTGCGCCGGTGAGCTTCTTCTCTAGCCTGTCGGCGGTGTTCACCACCAGGTTCAGCGGGCGCTGGAACTCGTTGGAATCCAGGTTGGCCAGCGGCACGGCGTGACGGAATGTCAGGAACTGGCCGGTGGACGCAAGGCCACCGCAGACCGTGGATCCGATCTCCTTCAGAGCAGCTCTGAGGTCGATGGCATCGAGCTTGCCGATTGGGGACTCGATCTGGATCCACTCCTCGCCGGTCTGCAGCGGGGTATTGAACACCATGACCGTCTGGCTGCGATCTGCCTCAGTTCTAAAGTGCAGCGTGAGCGCGCCGTTCGTGCTTTCGGCGACTTTGTAGTGGGCACGGATGAAGGCAACAAGTTCGGGCCAGGTGGCCATGTTGGGTGTCCCTTCGCGTTGGCCGGGCGCGGGCGCCCTGGAAACCGGGTGTGAGTGGGGCTGCAGGCGGTATCGCGCCCGGCGGTTCCCGGGCCCGGTTCCTGCCCCTGCGAGGGTAGCCGATGCCGTGAGCCATCGGCATACTCATCCCAAACCCCGTTTCCTGGCTCACTGCCGCCCAAATAGCGGACGCGATCGCGATCTCGCAGTGCCGCGCCTGACAGTGCTGGACTTGAGTCTGAGAGGATCACCACCGTGCATGTTTGGGATGACACCACGGTTGTGCCCGACGACTGGCCTGCGTCGGTGGTGGCAATCGGGGTTTTCGACGGGGTCCACCGTGGCCATCGCGAGCTGATTCGTCACGCCGTCGATGTGGCTCGCGTAGACGGTATGCCATGCGTGGTCCTGACTTTCTCGCCGAGCCCGGCGGAGGTTCTGGGCCACGGTGATCCGCCGCCGCGACTGGCGACCCTCAAACAGCGGCTGCGCCTGATCGAGACCCTCGGTGTTGACTCCGTGTGTGTGCTGGGCTTCAACCGCGAGGTCGCTGCCTTGTCTCCGAGTCAGTTCGCCGGCAGCGTGCTATCCGATCAGCTGCACGCCGCCAACGTCATCGTGGGCGAGAACTTCCGGTTCGGCTACAAGGCCCGCGGCGACGTCGGTCTGCTGTCCATCCTTGGTAGGGATCTGAATTTCGATGTTGAGGGCATGCACTTGTTGCGATCCGAGACGTTGTCCGTCCCGGTCAGCTCGACTCTGATTCGCAAGTTGGTGGCGTCCGGGGACGTGGCGGCAGCCGCCCGCTCGCTGGTTCGGCCGCACCGGGTCGAAGGGATCGTCGTGCAGGGAGACGGCCGGGGAACCGGCCTGGGTATCCCCACAGCCAACCTGGAACCGACTCCCTACCCTGCGTTTCCCGCCGACGGTGTCTACGCCGGACGGATCGAACTCGATCCCTACGGGGACAAGCGGGAATCGTTGTGCGCCGCCATCAGTGTCGGCACAAATCCGACTTTCGACGGAGTGGAGCGAAGAGTCGAGGCATACGCCTACGACGCCGAAGGCCTGTCACTGTACGACCAGCATATTGCGGTGGACTTCGCGGCCCGGATTCGCGACCAGGAGAAGTTCAACACTCCTGAGGCCATGGTTGATGCGGTCAAGTTGGATGTCGTCAAGGCCCGGGCACTGCTCGGCCGGTAGCTGCGTCGCTAGCTCCGGTCGGTAGTTCCTGGCCGGTTGTACGGGCTTGCTGATACGCTGTCCCTCGACGGCTACCGGACGGACGCCCAGTAGACCGACGCGAACGACCATCCATCGAGTGTGTGATGGTCGCCCATCGCCACTGGAACGACGGCGCTATTCCACGCTGATCACCCGATAGTGGCCCTACCCGCGTTCGAGGAAACCCTATGTCGATCGACGCTGCCAACAAGCAACGCATCATATCCGAGTACGCCACGCACGAGGGCGACACCGGAAGCCCCGAGGTTCAGGTCGCGATCCAGTCCTACCGGATCGCGCAACTCACGGAGCACCTCAAGGAACATAAGCACGATCATCACAGCCGCCGCGGCTTGCTACTGCTCGTCGGCAAGCGCCGTCGCCTGCTGAACTACCTTGCCAAGACCGATATCAGCCGGTACCGGTCCCTGATCGAGCGACTCGGCATCCGCCGCTAGTCGCAGCCCCCGGGGCGGGAGGCCGGGTGCTGTTCGAGCATCTGGCCGCCGCGCCAGCGGGGCCTTCGGTACCGGTCCTCGGTAGTGGCGTTCGGGATGTCATCATCCCGGACGCTTCGATCGAAGACCGCTCCAGGCTTCGCCGCGCAGCCCGCTCCCCTGCAACAAAGAGGAGGGCACCCCGTGGAGGGTCCCGACATTTCATCATCCGAAGCCGTTATCGACAACGGCGCTTTTGGCACTCACCGGATTCGGTTCGAGACCGGGCGGCTGGCCCGACAGGCCGCCGGTTCGGCCGTTGCCTACCTGGACGACGACACTATGATGCTGTCCGCGACGACAGCAGGCAAGCATCCCAAGGAGCAGTTCGACTTCTTCCCGCTGACGGTTGACGTCGAGGAGCGTATGTATGCGCTCGGCAAGATCCCCGGTTCGTTCTTCCGTCGTGAGGGCCGCCCGTCCGAGGACGCCATCTTGACCTGCCGGCTGATCGATCGCCCGCTTCGTCCGAGCTTCGTCAAAGGCCTTCGCAACGAGATCCAGGTCGTCGTCACCATCCAGTCGCTGAATCCTGACCACCTGTACGACGTTGTCGCCATCAATGCTGCGTCGATGTCCACGCTGTTGGCGGGACTGCCGTTCTCCGGTCCTGTCGGCGCTGTTCGCGTCGCCCTGATCCGCGGTCAGTGGGTTGCCTTCCCCGGTCACTCCGACCTTGAGGAAGCCGTCTTCGACATGGTCGTCGCTGGCCGGGTTGTTGGTGACGACGTGGCCATCATGATGGTCGAGGCTGAAGCGACCGACCGCACCATCGAATTGGTCGCCGGGGGCGCTGGCGCGCCCACCGAGACCGTGGTGGCCGCCGGGCTGGATGCGGCGAAGCCGTTCATCGCTGAGATGTGCCGCGCGCAGTCCGAGTTGGCCGCCAAGGCCGCTAAGGAGACCCGCGAGTACCCGCTGTTCTTGGATTACCAAGACGATGTGCTGGCAGCGGTCACTGATGCTGTTTCCGACGAGCTTGCGGCGGCGCTGACCATCGCGGGCAAGCAGGAGCGCGAAGAAGAACTCGACCGGGTCAAAGCCCTGGCACATGAGCGTGTGGGCGACCAGTTCGAGGGCCGCGAGAAGGAGATTGGCGGGGCGCTCAAGTCGCTGACCAAGAAGCTGGTCCGGCAGCGGGTGCTGCGCGACAAGGTCCGCATCGACGGCCGCGGGATCACCGACATCCGGAGCCTTCAGGCTGAGGTCGAGGTTGTCCCGAGGGCACACGGCTCGGCGCTGTTCGAGCGCGGCGATACCCAGATCCTGGGTGTGTCGACGCTGAACATGCTGCGTATGGAACAGCAGCTGGACACGCTGAACCCGGTTACCCGCAAGCGGTACATGCACAACTACAACTTCCCGCCGTTCTCGGTTGGTGAGACGGGCCGGGTCGGTTCGCCCAAGCGACGCGAGATCGGGCACGGAGCGCTCGCCGAGCGCGCGCTGGTGCCGGTGCTGCCGAGTCGTGAGGACTTCCCCTACGCGATCCGCCAGGTCTCCGAGGCGCTGGGTTCCAACGGTTCGACGTCGATGGGATCGGTGTGCGCCTCAACGCTCTCGCTGCTCAACGCCGGCGTGCCGTTGAAGGCTCCGGTGGCCGGCATTGCCATGGGTCTGATTTCCGACGAGGTCGATGGTGCGACGCAGTATGTTGCGCTCACCGACATCCTCGGTGCTGAGGACGCCTACGGCGACATGGACTTCAAGGTCGCCGGCACCAAGGACTTCATCACCGCGCTGCAGTTGGATACCAAGCTCGATGGCATTCCGGCCTCGGTCCTGGCTGGTGCGCTGACGCAGGCGTACGCGGCCCGGCTGGCGATTCTGGACGTGATGAACGAAGCCATCGATGCGCCGGACGAGATGAGTCCGTTGGCACCACGGATCATCACGATCAAGATTCCGGTCTCCAAGATCGGAGAGGTCATTGGACCCAAGGGAAAGATGATCAACCAGATCCAGGAGGACACCGGCGCCGATATCAGCATTGACGATGACGGCACCATCTTCATCGGGGCGACCACGGGCGAAGCAGCCGAGGCGGCGCGCGACGTCATCAATCAGATCGCAAATCCGACCATGCCCAACGTCGGGGAGCGGTACCTAGGGACCGTCGTGAAGACCACGAACTTCGGTGCCTTCATCTCGCTGGTGCCGGGGACCGATGGTCTGCTGCACATTTCCGAGGTCAAGAAGCTCGTCGGCGGTCGGCGCATCAACTCCGTCGAGGAGGTCCTGTCGGTCGGGCAGAAGATCCAGGTTGTCATCAAAGAAGTCGATCCTCGCGGCAAGCTCTCACTAGAGCCGGTGCTGGAGGATTCGGGTTCTGACCAGCCAGGTTCGGTCGGCTAGCAAACATCGTGCGAATCCCCGCTCCCGGACAGCAGCGTGCAGGCTCGACCCGCACGCTGCTGTCCGGCGCTGATGGGTCAGTTGTCAAGCGTTCGGTGTTACCCGGCGGACTGCGGGTGGTGTCCGAACTAGTTCCGGCGGCGCGCTCGGCGGCAGTCGGCTTCTGGGTTGGGGTTGGCTCACGCGATGAGTCAGCCAAGGCGGCTGGGGCATCGCACTTCCTGGAGCATCTGCTTTTCAAGGGCACGGATCGGCGCTCGCCGTTCGAGATCTCGGCCGCAATCGAATCGGTCGGCGGCGATATCAACGCCTTCACCACCGCTGAGTGCACCTGCTTCCACGCTCGGGTTTTGGCTGATGACCTGCCCCTGGCGATCGACGTGTTGGCCGACATGATCATCAACTCCAAGGTCTCGGCCGCTGATGTCGATCTCGAGCGCGGTGTGGTGCTGGAAGAACTCGCGATGTACGAGGACGACTTCGCCGATGTCGCGCAGCAGAGTTTCTCTTCACGGGTCTACGGATCATCGCCGCTTGCGACCCCCGTGATTGGCACCTCAGAGAGCCTTCGCGCGATGCCACGCTCAACAGTGTGGCGCCACTTTCGCAGCAACTACCGGCCATGCGATGTGGTGATCGCCGCCGCTGGTGCGGTTGATCATAAGAGGCTGGTGACTGAGGTGCGCAAGGCCACGGGAGGCTGGCTCGGTGATCCCGCCGCCTTACCCTCACCGACCCGCGCTGCCCGCACCCGTGCCCGCAGGCAGCGAGCTGTCTGCGGGACTGAGGTGATCAACCGGAGCACGGAGCAGGCACACGTTGTCATCGGGGTCCCCGGGCTGGCGCGCACTGACGAGCGGCGCTGGGCCCTGGCGGTGCTCGATGTCGCCCTCGGCGGGGGGATGTCGAGCCGGCTGTTCCAGGAGGTGCGCGAGAAGCGCAGCCTGGTCTACACGGTCCAGACTTTCCGTTCGATGCAGTCTGATGCCGGCTTCTTTGGCGTGTACGTCGGCACGGCTCCTGACAAGGCTGAGCAGACCATGCAAGTGGTGCGTTCGGTGCTGGCTGAGGTGGCGGCCAATGGGATTTCGGTCGATGAGATGACCCGTGCGAAAGGACATCTGCGAGGAGCCAGCGTCATGAAGTCCGAAGACCCGGACTCCAGGATGAGTCGGCTCGGGGAGGCCGAACTGCTGTCCGGAAACCTGCTGAGCTTGGACGACGTGATAACGAAGATCGACGCTGTCACGAACGAAGAGGTCGCTTCGATCGCCCGCGATCTGCTCAGCGCCCAGCACACGATCAGTGTCGTCGGACCTTATGAGGCGGATCGCAAGTTCAGCCAGGAGCTTGTGGATCTTGGTGACGGCGCTGGCCGTTCGGCGGCTCAGACGCAGAAGGATCGGAAGGACACCGGACAGCCGAACGGAACGAAACAGCCCAAGCGCGTCAGCAGCAAGAAGGGAAAGAAGAATCCCGAGGGCGCCACGCAACCAACCGCAGTGCAACCAACCGCAGTGCAACCAACCGCAGTGCAACCAACGGGTGATGAACAACCTGGAGGCGAGAAGTGACGATCAAAGTCGGGGTTATCGGTTCGGCTGGTCGGATGGGCGCGGAAGTGATCGCAGCCCTGGCCGACGCAACCGATCTTGAACTGGTCGCCGCGGTCGATATAGACGACGACCCGGCGCAGCTTGTTGCGGCGGGAGTGCAGGTCGCCGTGGACTTCACCACGCCGATGACGGTGATGCCCAACCTTCGTTTCTGCATCGACCACGGAATCCACGCGGTCGTGGGCACCTCCGGGTTCACCGCGGACCGGCTTGCGCAGTTGCGTGAGCAGCTCGCGGCACAACCTGACGTCGGGGTGTTGATCGCTCCCAACTTCGGGATCGCTGCGGTGTTGATGATGTCCTTCGCGGCAAAGGCGGCACCCTACTTCGAGAATGCCGAGATCGTCGAGATGCACCATCCAGGAAAGGTGGACGCGCCATCTGGCACCGCCCGCCGAACCGCTGAACTCATAGCCGGTGCCCGGTCCGAAGCCGGATGCCCTCCGATGCCGGACGCGACACTGGAGGAGGTTCCCGGTGCCCGCGGGGCTGACATTGACGGTGTTCACGTGCACGCGGTCCGCGCGCGCGGGTTGATCGCGCACCAGGAGGTTGTGTTCGGCGCGCTGGGCGAGATCTTGACGATTCGTCATGACTCGATGGATCGGGCCTCGTTCATGCCCGGTGTGCTGCTGGCCGTCCGCCAGATCCCCTCCCGCCCCGGCCTCACCGTGGGCCTAGAACACCTTCTCAACCTCGACTAACCCGCCGATGCCTAACCTCGCGCTTCCCTTCCGTTGAACACTCCTTCGTTGAGTGTGGAGTTGTCGTCGTTTCTGATCATGAAAACCGACGACAACTCCACACTCAACGAAGGAGTGCTCAGGCTGGGGAAGTGGGAGCATGAGAAGGGTGGTGGTGTGAGGTGACTCTGGGGCAGAAGAAGGCGGCTGCTTGGGCTGTTGTGGCGGCGTATCTGGTCGTCGCAGGGCTTCAGTTGTATGCGCTCGGATCGTCGGGATCGTGGTTGCTCGCGGTCATTGCCGGGCTGCTCATGATCTTGCCGCTGATCGGGTTCTGGTACTTGTGGCGTGAACTGGCTTTCGGTTGGAAGGTCGAGGAGATGGCCGCTAGCTTCGAGCAGGAGGGGTCGATCGAAGCGGCGCTGGAGGGAGACCGTTCCGACTGGAGACTCTGGTATGTGGTGGCGGCAGGCTTCGACGATGATGGTGATCGAAAGAAGGCGCGCGCCGCGATGCGCAGAGCATTGATTCTGTATCGGTAAAGCGATATTCTGACCCATTGGGCCTCATCCGCTTCGATTCGCGTACCCTACGACGGTGCACAGTTCCAAAAACGAACGGAAATTGACAGCAGGAGCTAGAACTTGGAGGGCGGGATCGGCCGCCGTGTGCGGGTTGGTGCTGGCGACAGTGGTCGCCGCCCCCGCTATGGCATCAGCGTCAGACGCTTCCTCGCTGCCCTCAGGTGCGGCTTTGGGAACCAGAATCGTTCCAACCACGGCCGTCGCCTTCGCCCGTGCCCAGCAGGTCTACGTGGTGGGAGATTCGCTGACAGTCGGTGCGGCCGGGCCGTTGCGGGCAGAGCTGCGGAACCGTGTGGCGGCTGTCCGTATCGACGCTCAGGTGAGTCGTCCTGCGAACGCAGGAATTGCCCTCCTTCGTTCCGCTGCCGCGCAGAACAGTTCGGTGTGGGTCGTGGCGCTGGGCACCAACGATGGACCCTACCCGACGGTCATGCGGTCCTATATCGCAAAGGTGATGAGGATGGCAGGCCCCCATCGTCGAGTCCTTTGGGTCAACATCGTGCGCCCCGGGGGCTATGGCCGAGTGAACGTGGCGCTGAAGGCTCTGGAAGGCTCCTACCCGAACTTCCGGGTCGTTGATTGGGCGCAGGTTGTTGCGGCACACCGGAGCTACTTGTCCGGTGACGGCGTCCACCCCAACGCACGGGGTTATCAAGCCCGCGGCGCGCTGATCGCCGCCGCCGCGGTCGGCCTGGCAATGGTGCCGTTCTGACACATCGCGGCAGGCGACAGCACCAGGATTGCGGGCAGTGATGGTGTGGCTTGAGGTGCTCGTTGCGTGCGTCTGCGCAGTCGGGATCGTCGGTACGATCGTGCCGATCATCCCGGGCGCGGCACTGTGCGCTGCGGCCATCGTGGTCTGGGCGATCGCTGCGGGCGGCTACGCCTGGTGGGTTGCGCTCGCGGCCGTGGCGATTGTGGTGGCCGGCGCCGTCTTGAAGTACCTGATTCCCGGTCGGAGGCTGAAGGCTCAGGGCGTTCCGGGTGTGGTTCTGCTCGCTGGAGGTGTGCTCGGAATCGTTGGCTTCTTCGTGATCCCAGTCGTCGGGCTCGTCATCGGCTTCGTGCTCGGGGTGTACCTGGCCGAGTGGTGGCGCCTGAAATCGCCTGCGCAAGCCTGGCCGACGACGTTGGCGGCCATGAAGGCAGCCGGAGTATCGACTCTCATCGAGCTAGCGAGCGCCATGTTGGCGACTGGACTGTGGGTTGCCGCAGCCACAACGGCTCACCTGTTCTAGGCGCAGCCCCAAGGCCACCAACGCCCGGGTAGCAGGCTGACGTGACAGTTCAGGCGCTTGCCATTGTTCCGACGATCTCGGCGGCCACCGGGGCTACCAACTCCAAGTCCGCTGGCACCAGCGAGATTCTTGTTCGGCGCTCCAGTAGGTCAGCCTGGGTCAGCGCGCCCTCCGCCTCGATGCCCCATAGCAGCTCGACGCCACGGACGTCGACATCGTGGCCTGAGCCAGGCGGGGTGATCGGTTGCAGCAGCGATGGGTTGTGCTCCGCCAGTGCGGCGATCAAGGGGGCCTCGTCGCCGTAGCGGCGGACAAGTCGTGGCGGCACCGCATTGGAGGCCTGGATTCGACCGGCGCCGATCAGTGGCAGGTCCTGCGTGCGACAGTCGATGTCGCAGATCCGATCGACGGCGTCCTGTGCCATCCGCCGGTAGGTGGTGAGCTTGCCGCCGACCAGGGTCACGACCTCGCCCGGGCCGCCGAGTACCAGATGCTTGCGTGAGATGTCGGACGACTCCTGGTTGTCGTCGTCGCCGTCGAAGGTGACCAGCGGACGCAGGCCCGCGAAGGTACCGACCACCTGTCGTCGCTCCAGCGGCCGCGCCAGGCCCAACGAGATGATGCTCAGGATCCAGTCGATCTCGTCTTCAGTGGCGGTCGGAACATCCGGAATCGGTCCGGGGGCGCTGACGTCGGTCAGGCCGATGTACACCAGGTCATCAGGTTGGGGCATGGCGAAGACGTAGCGCGCGAAGTGTCCGGGAACGGGCACGGTCAGCGATCCGGTGGGATGTCCCAGGTCATGGCTGCGCACGACCACGTGAGTACCCCGACTTGGCATGACGCGCACTCGGTTGTCCAGGGTTCCTGCCCAGACTCCGGTGGCGTTGATGACGTGGCGGGCTTTGATGGTGAACATGCCGCCGTCGAGGCGGTCTTCGACGACCGCGCCGTCCGCCGAAATCTCGATAGCTGCCGTCTTGGTCAGCATCAGCGCCCCGTACGCAGCAGCCGTTCGCGCTATGGCGACCACTAGTCGGGCGTCATCCTCAAGTTGGCCGTCCCACCCCACGTAGGCGCCACGCAGCCGATCCGCCGGCAGCGTGGGGATCATCCGCAATGCTTCCTGGGGCCCGACCCGACGCGGCGGCGGCAGCACCGAGCGCGGCATGCGGGTCGCTTTGCGGAGCATGTCGCCCGCACGCAGTCCGGCTATGATGGTCTTCTGTTCTCTGCCGCTCATCCCCTCAAGCACCGGCAGGACGCCAGCAAGTGACCGCACCAGGTGGGGAGCAATGGTGGTCATGATCCGGGCGCGCTCGACGGCGGATTCCCAGGCGATGCCTACCTGTCCCTTGGCCAGATAGCGAAGGCCTCCGTGCACCAGCTTGCTCGACCAACGAGAGGTTCCGAACGCGAAGTCGTCAGCTTCGATGAGCGCAACGGACAGGCCGCGTGTTGCGGCGTCAAGGGCGACGCCCACACCCGACACGCCACCGCCGACCACCAGTACGTCGACAACCTGGCCACCGGCCAGGGCATCACGATCGCGGCGCCGACGTGTTGCCGTCAGCAGGCTTGCCGGGTCGCCCGGGCGCAGGTAGTTGTTGACCATGGCTACTCCTCGTTCGTTGGCTCGGTCGTGGGTCGTTTCGTAACCCGTGTCGATTGGCTGGTCCGTAGGTCATCGCAGTCGTCGCCGGACTCGACCGCGAGGTAGCGAAGGGTCAGGGTCTCCAGCTCGGCGTAGCTCTTCCCGAGTGGGTCGACCGTCGAGATCGCTCGGGCCGAGAACACGAAGGACTGGGTGTAGGCCAGGATCGTCAGCGCCAGCATCTCGGGGTCACCAGCACGGATCGACCCGTCTCCGTCCGGCGATTGGCCCGCCCGAATCATGTCGGCGACCTGAGCTAGCGCGACGAGTTGGGTGGAACCGAATCGGTCGACGATGAGCGGAAGCATCGCTTCTGGATCCACCGCCAGAACGCGTGCCAAGACCGGGTGGGTGGCCAGGTCTACGGTGGCGCGCGTGACGGTCCGGGCGAGCATGGTGCGAGTGTCGCGGGAGTCCATCGTGTGCTCTTTGGCGCTTGCCAGGATGGCGGCGAGCTCGACCGACAGCAATGCTGCCAGCAGTCGTGAGAGGTCGTCGTACTTTCGGTAGACCGTCATGCGTGATACGCCAGCCCGACGGGCGACGTCGGCAAGGGTGGTGCGGCGTACCCCGACCTCCATCACGGAGTCGTAGGTCGCGCGCAGCACCGGGTCGTCCCGTGTCTGGGGAGCCGGCGCGGGAGCGGCGCGCTCCGGGGCTGCCGTACTCTCGGGCACTGTCGACTTCGTTGGCACTGTCGCGATCCCATCTGCTGTTTGCCCGCCGCGGACCTGTCGTCCGGTCTTTCCAGGTCGGGTCCGCTGATACATTGTGACACAGGCTGTAACAATGTAACATCGCTGCAGACAACTATCCAGTCGGCGCAGAACCAGTCGACAACCGGCACACTGAATCAGTGAGGGAAGTTCGATGATTGGCAGATACGACGACACAGTCGCCCGATGGGGAGTTGCTCCGAAACCGGTTGAGGTGTCACCGCGGGCCTTGGAATACCTCGCTGAGTACGTCGGTGAATCCACTCCGAGACCCGCGACCGGCCGGGCGAATCTGCACGTCGCGCCGTCGGCGCTGGACGCGGATGTGCGGGAGCGGATCGCGCGCATCGTCGGTGACGATGCGGTTGTCGTCGACGACGACACCCGGTTGGCTCACGCGGGCGGGTTCGCCTACTCCGACCTCATGCAGCGGCGGGGGACCGGTACCAAAGTCGCTGATGCGGTTGTCTACCCCACCACTCATGACGAAGTGCAGCTCCTGCTCGGCGTGGCCAGTGAAGCGAACGTGGCAGTGGTGCCATTCGGTGGTGGGACTTCCGTCGTCGGCGGGGTGCGAGCTGAGGCGGGTGGCCGGGCGGGCGTCATCGCCATCGCGTTCGACCGGATGGCCTCGATGATTGCCCTTGACGATGTGAACATGACCGCCACGGTGGGTCCAGGGATGACCGGCCCGACGCTGGAACGGCTACTGCGAACCCGCGGGCTGACTCTCGGGCACTTCCCGCAGTCCTGGGAGCGCGCCTCGATCGGGGGCTATGTGGCGACCCGCTCCGCAGGGCAGAACTCGGCCGGGTATGGCCGTAGCAACGACATGGTCGAACGTCTTCGAGTGGCCACACCGAGGGGGGAATTCCGATTGGGTCGGGCCCCAGGTTCAGCGGCCGGCCCGGACTTGCGGCAGTTGTTCATCGGCAGCGAGGGTGCGTTCGGCATCGTCACCGAGGTCACCTTGCGAATTCGGCGAAACCCCGCAGTGAAGCGGTACGAGGGTGTCATTTTCCCGACGTATGAGGCTGGTCTTGGTGCCATGCGCGAGATGGTGGTTCGGCAGGCGCGGGCCGACATGATGCGGCTGTCTGACCCAGAGGAGACGCGCACGAATCTGACGATGGCCGTCGACGGTCTGAAAGCTAGCGCATTGGATGGCTACCTCAGTGCGCGTCGGGTAGCCGATGGGTCGCTGGCGATTCTGGGCTGGGAGGGTAGTCGGGTTCAGGTAAGCGCTCACCGGGACGAGTCGTGGCGGGCGGTGCGGAAGTTTGGTGGTGTGTCGCTTGGTCAGATGATCGGCGACGGTTGGGAGCACTCACGATTCTCCGGGCCCTACCTGCGGGACACGCTGATGGACGCTGGCTACTTGGTCGAGACGCTGGAGACAGCCACTGGTTGGCGGGAGTTGCCGGCTCTGCGTGACGCGGTCTTCGAAGCATTGCGAGGGCAGTTGTCCGACGGCGGACCCGGTCCGCTGATCATGTCGCACCTGTCGCACGTGTACGAGACCGGCGGTTCGCTGTACGTCACCGTTGTGGCTCGTGCGGACGCGGCGGACCCAGTCGGGCAGTGGCACCGGGCCAAGACGGCGGCCTGCGATGTGCTGGTAGCCAACGGCGCCACCATCACCCACCATCACGCTGTCGGGCGCGATCATCAACCGTGGATGGTCAATGAAGTCGGCCAATCCGGCGTGGATCTGCTCGAGGCGATCAAGGCCTACCTCGACCCACACTCCATTCTCAACCCCGGCGTTCTGATCGGCTGATATTGACATCCTCTGACGTTGACTGCGGAGTTGTGGCCCGGTTTCTTTGATCGAAATGTGCCACAACTGCGCAGTCAACGTGCGCTTGGGACAGTGCCGATCTCGGCGGCCTCGATGTGGTCGAAGTA
>JBAXOQ010000007.1:0-33068 GCA_037133175.1 Actinomycetes bacterium | reverse complement strand
GTCCAACGTCGACACCCGCACCGAGAAGCTGATCCAGGAGGGGCTGCGACGGCTGATGAGCGGGCGTACCTCGTTCGTCATCGCCCACCGCTTGTCGACGATTCGCAGTGCCGACAAGATCCTGGTCGTCGATGGCGGGCGCATCGTCGAACAAGGACGTCATGAGGACTTGATGGCCCTCGGCGGCGCCTACGCCACGTTGTACCTGAGCCAGTTCAAAGGCCACGGCCCCGCCGCTGGCGCCCCCGGCACCGCCACTTCCTTCGCGTCCACCTAGCCTCCCGACCCCTTCCTCCCGGCCCTTCCTCGCGTTGAGTGGGGAGTTGTGGACGGAGGGGTGCGCGGAACGGGGTCGTGGGGCTGGTCAGCCTGCCGCCGCAATGGCGACGGCGCGGGACCAGGCGGGCAGGGCGGCAGGTTGGGACGGGTATTGGGAGTACAACGCGACCAAGGCGCTCGAGCGGGCGAGCACCTGGCCGAGCCGGGCGGCAAGGATCGGTTCCCGTACCGCCCCGACGGCCATCGACCGCGCCGCACCGACCGACGGTGCCGGCAGCCGCTCGGCCAACGCCCGACCGGCGGTACTGGCGTTGATCAGTCCGCTGGACAGCAATCGGGCCAAGGTCCGGGCGTCCAGCGTCTCGCTGTAGCGACGGAATTGATCGGCCGACACCAGCGTCGGACCCCACTGCCGCATCCAGCGCACCCCATACGAATGCGCCGACCCGCCGCCAGCAAGCTCCTCGGCCAGTACCCGGGCCGCGATCAGCCCCGGACCAATACCAGAACCGTGCGCCGGATACACCTGGCAGGCAGCATCGCCGATCAACGCGACCCGGTCATTGGCGAGCCGGTCATAGGGACGACGCAGCGGAATCGCCCGGTGCCCGCCGGAGACCTTTCGACCGATCCACGGCTGAGCTGCTACGAACTCGCTCATCATCCGCTGGCCTGAGGGGTGTCCGTTGGCCGGGATGCTGCCGGTCAGCAGGGCGACCTGGTCACCGTCCATTCGGACGTTGAGCGTCGAGAACCCGCCGGCGATCGCGGTAAAAGCAACCGCCTCACCGGCGACCGCGCCGCGCTTGGCGAAGAAACGGCGCGCCTCGGTCATGTCCGCGACGGTACGAACCTCCTGCGCGGCCGAACAGATGTCGCCAGGCTTCACCCTGGGCTGGTCGAGCAGCCGGGCACCGGTCATGCCGGAGGCGTCGACGTACCAGCGCGCCTTGATTATCCCGGTGTCAGTGACCAACCCATCCTCGCTCAGTCCGCGGATGCGGGTGCTCCCGCGAAACTGAGCACCTTTGTCGATCGCCAGGCGCTGCAACCGGGCCACCAGCCGAGCCATGTCGACGTCGAGCAGATCCAAACCGTTGATGGTGATGCTGGTCGATCCGGTGCCGGCAAACAGGTGGAAGGGCTCACCTCCGCCGATGAGCTCCTGGCCGGTCGGACGCGCTAGGCCTGCCTCCTTGAACATCCAGCCGGGCACGGCGTTTTGCCAGTGTGCACCAGCCTGGTGATGGGCGTTGTTGTCCAGGCAAATGGTCGACAATCCAAGCCGCGCACAATGCAGCGCCGCCGCTGATCCTGCGGTACCGGCCCCCGCGATCGCGACGTCCCACTCCGTTGGGTTCGTCATACCCGCACCTTGCCCCACTTCGAGCCCGTTGGTCCACATATCCAGCCACGACCCGCTGCCGATGCCAGCCGCGGCGGCCGCCCGTGATCCCGAAAGATCGCCCAAAGCCATCACAGACGGCCTGGAAATCGGTATTTGAAGGAGCAAAGACGAAGGTGGTTGCCGGCGCTGAACGGCTCTGGAGCAGTGTCCTCCGAATTCGGACTAGACACTGTCTAGTTTCTGTGTCAGAATCTAGACAGTGGTCAGATTTACTGGCCTAGCACCCCCACCTGGCGGCAGCCCCGGCCGCGAGAACCCCTCAAGACAGGAGCACACCATGAACAACCGAACGATTCTGGTCGTCGGAGGCACCGGCCTCATCGGCAGCGCGGTCGCGCAACGCCTGGCGGCGGACGGCCACCAGGTCCGGATCCTCACCCGCAATCCCGACCAGGCGTGCAGTCGCTGCGACCGAAATTTCGAGATCGTCTGCGGCGACGTGACCGATCCGGCGGCCGTCCAGATAGCAGTGGCCGGGTGCAGCGGCGTTCACATCAGCCTCGATGGCGGCCTGAACCCCGACGTGGAGCGCATCGGCGCTGAGAACATCGTGGCCGCCTGCCTTGAGCAGGGAGTCGAGAGAATCACGCTGCTGTCCGGGGCGAGCGTGCGGCAAGAGAACGCCTGGTACCCCGGGACCAAGGCCAAACTCGGCGCCGAATCCGCCGTCGCCACCAGCGGCATCCCATACGCGGTCTTCCGCGCGACGTTCTTCATGGAATCACTGCCACGATTCGTGCAAGGTAAGCGAGCGGCCTTGGTCGGCAAGCAGCCGAACCCTTGGCACTGGGTCAGCGCCGCGGACTTCGCAGCGATGATCAGCGAGGCCTTCGCGACACCGACTGCCAGCGGGACCTTCACGGTTCTCGGTCCTCAAGCCATGACGATGCAAGAGGCGTTGACGATCTACTGCGCCACCCTCGAACCGAGTCCGAAGGTGTCCGTGCTGCCGCTGCCGATCGCCTCGCTGATGGCCCGACTGCAGAAGTCGGGACCACTGGCCGCAGTGCTGCCCTTCTTCCGCTACCTGCAGGTGGCCACCGAAGCGGGCGATCCGACCGAGGCAAACGCGGAGTTCGGCAGGCCGACGACGACTCTGGAGCAGTGGTGCGCCGAGCGCAAGACCTCGCACGCAGCCACCGACACGTCGGTATCGTCTGGCCATGCCCACCAAGCGTGACACCTACCGCCACGGCGATCTGCGACGCGCGTTGCTGCAAGCCAGCATCGAGTTGATCGAATCGGACGGGCTGTCCGCCCTGAGTCTGAGGGAGGTAGCCCGGCGGGTGGGCGTCACCCATGGCGCCCCCTACCACTACTTCCCAGACCGGGCCGCGTTGCTGCGAGCGGTCGCCGACGAGGGCTTCACCCTGTTGGGCGACACGATGACCACCGAGGTCAGTTCCGCCGCCGACCCGCTCGCCGAACTGCTCGCGTGCGGCCTTGGCTACGTCCGATTTGGCATCGACAATCCGGGCTTGTTCCGACTGATGTTCCGCCCCGAGCTAACCGGTATCGAGCCGGATAACGCACCGGAGTCGTTCCTGAACGCCTGGCAGATCCTGACCGAGGTCGTCGCGCGCTGCCAGGCGGCCGGCTACGCCGCCGACGTGCCAACCGGCGCCCTTACAACCCTGTGTTGGTCCACCGTCCACGGGCTCACGACGCTGTGGGTTGACCGGCCGCTGCGCCCGGCCGACGCCGCAGACATCAGCGCAACGCGCGCAAGCGACGACGCCCAGGAATGGCTGGTGGCCAAAGATGTCATCGGCTTGCTCAACAACCTGATCGCCAACCGGGTGTAGTCCGACAAGATCGGGGCGGCCGTGGGCGGCCGGGGCATACTTGGCAGTCCCCGGTGCCACGCTGCCGCCCGCACCGCCACCGCCGTAACCGCCGTAGCCGCCGACCCGTCTTGCACACCGATGGCCCGCAGCAGTTGACTCCCGTCAAACCATCGACTTAGCTCCGGATGTGCTCCGAATCACCCGCTTGACCGTTACCGGCCTCTGCATCGCTGGTCTCACCGCCGCAGCCCTGACCCCGGCAGCAGCCGAACCTGGCGCAGAACCGGCAGCCGCCGCGCCGATCGCCGTCAAATCGGCCGGCTCCGCCAACAACGTCGGACTCTCGCCGTGCAACAACGTTCCGGCCAAGCTCACGGGTTACGGGCCCGGGGATTTGATCGCCTCGACCGAGCTGGACCTATCCGGCTCGCCGATCACCGGGGCGCGCGCGTGGCGGATCCTGTACGTCTCGATTGGTGTGGACGACAGGAACCTTGAGCCGGTGTGCGGCGTAGTGGTCGCACCCTCCGACCCGGCCAAGGTCAAGCGGAACATCATTGGCTGGTCCCACGGAACCATGGGCCTGAACCAGAGCTGCCAACCATCGATGGACCCGAACACGTACGTCTTCGGCGCGACACCGAACGGCATCGGAGCGGTCAAGTACGGCTCTGCCATCTCGGGCGGGGTGTCTGGCAAACCCGAGGACGGGATCCTGCAGGGTCTGATCAACGACGGCCGGGTGGTGACGGTCACCGACTATTACTCCGGCCTAGGATCTGGCAAGGGCAAGAAGCAGCATTACGCACTCGGCCTGCCCAGCGGTGCCAACGTGCTGGACAGCGTGCGCGCCGGCATCCGGCTGGTCGGCGAGTTGCCGGGCAGCCTGGTGGGCGGGCCAGGCACCTGGGACTTGGTGACTTGGGGCCATTCCCAAGGCGGCCAGGCCGAGCTGTGGGCTGGTCAGCTGGCCCGCAAGTACTTCGCCGGAACCTCGCCCCGCAAGGCTCCGAACCCATCGGTCAATCTGGTCGGCGTGGCCGCGCTGGCACCAGCGACGAGTCTGACCGCACCCAAGGGAATGAAGCTGTCCAACAAACTCGTTGGCAGGCACCTGGGCGACTTCGAGATGCACCAGGGCGCGGCCGAAGCCTTCGGCGGGACTGTCGGATCGATCGGACCCCTGTTGTTTTCTCTGGTCGCCAAGACCTGGGACCAATACGGCGGCTACAAAGTGAACAAACACGCCAAGTTCGTCGGGCTGCCCGGCGGTGCCCGGCCCAAAGTGACCTCGATCGTGACGACCAAGAAGAGCGCCCCGTCGAAGTACAACGGGCAACGGGCGGCCGGGATCATCACCAGCAACTGCCTGCTCGCCGGCCAGGGCGCACTGACGGCGGCCAAGGCCACCCAACCATTCACCAACCCAAAGAAGAACGCCTTCTTCGTGCAGCCGATCTGGGGCACGAAGGTCCACGGCCAGTACGTCGGGCGGTTCGACAAGACCTGCATCTCGACGCACAATTCAGCGATCAAAGCCTGGTGCAGTTGGATGCAATTCAACACTCCCGGACCCAACGGCACAAACAAGTTCGACAAGATCCCCAAGAACCAGGCAGGCCAGCCAGTGGGCGTGTTCATCGCCCAAGGCATGAACGACAACGTGATCCACTGCATCAGCCCGACCAACGGACAAGTGCCAACACAGAAGAACTGCCTATCCGCCCAGTACTACGCGTCCATGGTGCCCAAGTACTGCCCCGCGGGAGGGTCCGTCGGCCACCTGGAGTTCAACACCTGGCAGATGTTCAAGGGCAGTCTGGTCAAGGCAGGTAGCCCCGCGACACACATGGCCATCCCGGGGCAAGCGGCAGACAACGGCAGCGGCGGATTCGCCGGCTCCAAGCTGGACACCTTCATGAACAACGCCTTCGCCCACACCCTGACCAACGGTTGCACCGCGGCCGTCGCCAACTAACGCGAGCCGCCTGCCTGCCCACGCATCCCTACCCGCCGTCACCTGCACGTTGACTGCGAAGTTGTGGCCCCATTTCGGTGATCAAAAACGGCGACAACTTCGCAGTCAACATGAAAGTGGCTTCTGTCAATGGCCTCGGGGCCGACCTTCTATGGGCGGACTGGTCACGCACTGGCGGGAGCAGCGTCATCGGAGAGCCCATCAACGGCCAGGGTCGGCCAGATCGTGTCGGTGTCAGGGTTACGCGTTCCAGACCAGGGAGCGCGGACGGCGTAGACCGAATCAGCGATCGCGTAGGCATTTGACGCATAGGTGATCCGAACCGCAGAGAAGTCGCGCCAAGCCTGGTCGCGGTCGTCGAAGATCACAACACCGGCGCGCTCCATGACGGCGCACGCGTGATCCCATTCTTCCCGCGTGATGCCGACCTCGGCGTGGTACTTGGCAGTCGGATCCTGAATCAGGTGTCGTCCGGAGTTGCGCGCATCTGCCGCAATCGCTGCGACGACGGCGTTCTGCCCGGCGGTGGCGGCGGCCAGTTCACCGTGAGCCAGGCGTCCGCGAGAGGTGCGAACGGGAACCCACGCGGCACCGCCGATCATCGTCTGGATGCCTTGCACTGCTGCCAGCGTCTCAGTGCCCTCAGTCACCAGTCGCACCATGGCCGGATTCATCTCGTTTCCGCTTACTGTCGTGAGCCGAAGGTTCGCGGCATCCAAGACCGCGAGCATGGAGATCACCCAGCTGCGCCGGGGGCCCGGAGAGCGGAAATGGTTGAGAATCGGGTTCACGGTGTGAGCCATCCGAACGTCACTGGCCCAGTCGACCCATTCCTCGACGTCGAACGAGGCAGCTTCGCCCCCCAGCAACAGTTGGTCGCGGCAGATCAACTCCGGCCCCCAAGCAGGTTCCCCGGCGAGGAGGGAAAGCTTGTTGACGTGGCTCTCGCGGGGTGTGAACGCCGCGTACAGGGTCAGCAGATACCCGATCAAGATGGCTATCACCACCAAACCGAGTGCCGCAGCTACGAAGGTGATGATGACTTGCGCAGTGTTGACCGGTTCGACGATCCCTAACGTCAGCAAAGTCGCACCGGATTGGTACATGGAATCGGCGGTACCCAGATCGCTGACGCCGAAAATCATGCAGCTAAACGCCACCCAGAAGCCGAGCAAGAACACCACCAACTGCACCAGCACGGCAGTCGGACCACTTGCTGCCAGGATGGCGTCGCGAGCTTCGTAGGACTCCTGCCGCCAGGCGAAGAACCGAAGTGCCACACGCGCCAAGTGGTTAGCGAACAGGGCAAGTCTCGCGCGCTTGGGTCGAGGAATGAGCATGCTGGTGACCAAGCCCGCTAGCGTCGTCGCGAAGAGCACCAGCCCGACCGCGAACAACGCCCAATGAAGGGCCAACTCAAGCCATCGCATGTGCTGTCCGAACCTTCATCCGAGCGCGGGCATCCTGGTTTCGGGCCTGCGAGGCTGACGCCACCGGTCCTATGAGCATCGTAGGTTTCCGGGGCGACCGGCCGCGCGCTGAGCAGACCGCACGACCGTCCCGGTCAGGGTCGTAACCCGCGCGCGGTCCCGATGGTCTACATCGGCACGGGTGTGATGATCCCCATCACCGCTCCATGCGGATCGGCCACGACCGAGAACTTCCCGGGCGGGATATCCATTGGCTGCACATACACCTGGCCACCAAGCTCGACAGCCTTGGCGGTCGTCGCCTCCGTGTCGTCCACGGCGAAATAGACCATCCAGTAGGGCGGGATCTCGGGATCGAACGAGTCGTCCATCGGCATCATTCCGGCGATCGCGCGCCCATCATTGACCCACGTGGTGTAGGGACCCGAATCCCAGTTCTCCACCTGCGGCGCCCAGCCGAACACCGCGGAGTAGAACGCCTTGGCATCTTCCGGTTGGCGAGTCATCAACTCGTTCCAGCAGACAGTGCCGGTCTCGTTCACCAGTTGTGAACCGGCGAACGCCTGCGGTTGCCAGGCCGCGATGACCGCCCCGGCGGCGTCCATGAAGACAGCCATCCGGCCAAGCCCCATGACATCCATGACCGGCGCCAAGACCTGCCCACCGGCTTGGGTGACCGAGCTCGCGGTGGCGTCCGCATCTTCGACACTGACGTAGGTCGTCCACGCGGGCGGCGCTCCAGGCATCTGCAGGGGACCGATCCCCGCCACTGACTTGCCCGCCAGCGAGCACATTCGGTAATTGCCGGCCTCGGGTCCCATATCCTGCACGCTCCAGCCGAACATGGCGGTGTAGAAGGCGACCGACTCCTCGATGTTCGGGCTTCCCAGGTCGATCCAGCACGGTGTCCCTGGCACGTACGACGTCATGTCCATGGCAGTGTTCCTCTCGTTTGGTGCGGTCGACCTTAGACCCGCCGACCCTTCGGAACAACCCCGATTTGGCACCAACCATGCACCCTAAACGCCGCGCGGACCGCAGCGCACCGTCTAGCTCCCGGACGCGAGCTTGCGCAGCACACGGCCAAAGTGACCGGCCAATGTCTGGGAGTAGGTATAGGTCAGATGGTCATCATCCCGGAACTTGATCAACGGACCATCGACGACTGAGCACGTCGGCGGCTTGGGCTGCACCGAGCCACTTGGCCGAATGCGAATCCCCGACGAGGGCGACGGTAGTAGTCGAGTCGAGTTTGCCGTAGTAGCAGTCCGCCTTGCTCGACGCTGATCCGTAGCACTGGAGCGGCACTGGTCCCATATCGTCCACAGCTTGAACAGGAGTCAGCACGGGTGTCTGGCCAGCCATGACGACGGGCGCGGCCCACTGCGACCCGGCTCAGCAGTGGGACAAGGGACCAGGTCGCGACGGCGCTCGCCACCAGCACCACCGACAGCACCGCAATCGCGCGCAAACCCTCGACGTCGCCCCGAAACGGCTGCCTGGAGGGCCGCGCCGCAGGGGTCGACTCAGCTGTGCCCAATGGCGCAACAGCCGTGCCAAACTGCGTCGTCATTGCCCTCCCGCCCGTCGGATACCGACCGGAAATGATCGCAGACGTCCCTACCGGATCGCACGATCACCGTGCCGGTATCAACGCGGGTGAGTGCGCCGCGGTGTTTGGCCGAGGGATCGACAGGTCCGTGGCAGCGCAGTTGGTGCCTGCGAAGTCACTGGCATTGTGGCGTGGATTGCGCACCACTTGGGCCAAAAGCCAGGCCAGAAGCGACCGGCACCTCTACGTTACTAAGCATGTCCGACTTTGACGATTTCATCGATGGCTTCTACCCGTACCGGCGCAAGACCACGAACTACCGGCGGATCCCCGATGAGCCGCGCGACCGCGCCGAGATACTGGCCGAGATCTCCGACATGGCACGGACCGAGGATGCGATCGGCGACAAGGGACAGGTCTCCGGCAGCTTGTACTGCGGGGACCATGAGCACTACGAGTACCTCGGGGAGGTGTTCTCACAGTTCTCGCACGCCAACGTACTGCAGCGGGACATGTATCCCTCTGCCACCAAGTTCGAGGGCGAGATCGTCGCGATGGCGCTGGACATGCTCAACGGCGCAGCAGCGGGCCCGGGCGCCTGCGGAGTCGTCACCAGTGGCGGCTCGGAATCCCTGGTCACGGCCCTGTTCAGCTACCGCGAGGAGGCGCGTGAGACCCGAGGGGTGACGAAGCCGAACCTGGTCATGCCGGTCACTGCACATGTGGCGTTGGACAAGGGCGGGCACTGGATGGGCGTCGAGATCCGCCACGCGCCAGTCGGTGCGGACTATCGGGTCGATGTCGATGCGATGGCGCAGTTGATCGACGAGAACACCATCGCCCTGGTCGGCTCGGCAGGGAACTACCCCCATGGCTTGTTCGATCCGATCGCTGAGCTCGGCGCCCTGGCCCAGCAGCACGGCATCGGTCTGCACGTCGACGGTTGCCTCGGTGGCTTCCTGTGGCCGTGGGCCGAAGCACTCGGCTACGACGTGCCGCTGTGGGACTTCCGGGTCCCCGGCGTCACCTCGATCTCGGCCGATACCCACAAGTACGGGTACTCGCTGAAGGGCACCTCGACCCTGCTCTACCGCAGCAAGGAACTACGCAAACGTCAGTACTTCACCTATCCGACCTGGCCGGGCGGTCTCTACCTGTCGCCCGGACTAGCTGGTTCCCGTTCGGGCGGACTGATCGCCTCAACCTGGGCGGCGATGGTCACCACCGGCCGCTCGGGCTATCTGACGGCGGCGCAGGGGATTCTGGAGACAGCAACCACTTTGCGCAACGGCGTGACCGCGATCGACGGAATCGAGGTCATCGGCAATCCGCTGTTCCTGGTCGCGTTCAAATCCACCTCCGAGGACCTCGACATCTACCTGGTCAATGACGCCCTGAAGAAGGCCGGCTGGCGGTTGAACTCGCTGCAACTACCGCCCGCCCTGCACTTCTGCATCACTCGGCCGAATACCGCGCCGGGGGTCATCGACCGGTTCCTGGTCGACCTCGCCGACGCCGTGCAGTACGCCCGAGACCACGCTGGAGAGGCCGCCGAGAGCGGCGCGATGTACGGCTTCGGAGGCACTCCGCAGGGCAACCAGACCATCAACTCGCTGATGTCGGCGGTGCTGGACGCGATGCATGAGGTCGCCCCCGCAGACGAGTTCTGACGTGAACAGCACGACGCCGTGGATCCTGGCGATCGACTTGGGCAACGGCGGGCCAAAAGTGGCCGTGGTGGCTCTGGACGGAGACATCCTGGGCACCGGCTTCCAGCCGGTGGCCGTCGACATCGGCCTGGACGGGAAGGCCACCCAGGACGCCACCGAATGGGACCAGGCGCTGCAGTCCGCCATCGCCGGGGCCATCGCCAACGCCGTGGTCGATCCGCAGCGGCTGCACGCAATCGGCATCACCGGTCAGTGGGGATCCACCGTCCCGGTGGGGGCCGACGGTGACCCGGTCGGGCCGGTGCTGCTGTGGGCCGACACCCGGGCCAAGAAGTACGCCCGCGAGATCGTCGGCGGTCCGGTGTCAGTGTCCGGCTTCGCACCACACAAGGTGCTGCCGTTCGTGCGGCTGACCGGTGGGGCACCGAGTCCGAGCGGGGCCGACCCGACCGGTCACTCGATGCTTCTGCAGCACGAGCTGCGCGACGTCGGCAAGCAATGCCGTTGGCTGCTCGAACCCGTCGACTACCTGGCATTTCGGCTCACAGGCCGTGCCGCCGCGACCCCGGCGTCGATGATTCTGTCGTGGTTGACCGACAACCGCCCCGACGCGCCGCTGGGCTACTTGCCGCAACTGGTCAAACGAGCCCGCCGTGACCCCGAGTTGCTGCCCGAGTTGCTGCCTACCGGATCCGTTCAAGGCACCCTGCTGCCCGACGTCGCGGCGACCCTGGGGCTGCCAGCCGGGGTACCGGTGATGTGTGGCATCCCCGACCTGCACGCCGCGATCATCGGCAGCGGCGCTATCGAGCCTTTCGACACCCACGTCGCCATCTCGACGACCGCCTGGATCTCGGCGAGGGTGCCGTTCAAGAAGACGGACGTGTTGCACTCCATCGCGACCGTTCCCGGGTTGGATCCGCGCTACCAACTCGTCGGCAACAACGCCGAGACCGGAGGGGCTGCACTGTCGTGGATGCGCGAGCAGGTCATCGCACCGCACGACGGGTTGATCGGTGGCGGCAGCGGCATCGGTGCGGAAGGAGCCGCCCCGCCGTACTACCCGCCGACGTTTGACGACATGAACGCGCTGGCAGCGACCGTCCCGGCGGGCAGTGAAGGAGTGCTCTTCACTCCTTGGTTGGCTGGCGAGCGCACTCCGGTCGAGGACAAACACCTGCGCGGGACCTGGGTGAATCTGTCGCTGCGCACCACTCGGGCCATCATGATTCGTTCGGTGATGGAGGGCGTCGCGCTGAACATGCGGTGGATGTTCGGGTACTACGAGAAGTTCCTCGGCCAGCCGGTGCCGAGCCTTCGGATGCTCGGCGGCGGAGCCAAGTCCGAGCTGTGGTGCGCCATCATGGCCTCCGTGCTCGACCGACGGATCGAACAGGTAGGCGACCCGATGCACGCGCAGTTGCGCGGCACCGCACTGTGGGCGCGGGTGTGCCTCGGTGAGATCACCTTGAAGCAGGCCGCCGACCTCGTGCCGGTCGGCGCGACCTTCGACCCGGACCCTCGCGACCGACGGGTCTATGCCAAGTCGTTCGACGAGTATCGACGGCTCTACGGAACCCTCAAAGGCACCTACCACCGGCTCAATGCGCGCTGAATCGTCCCCCGCGCCTACCCCCGGTTACAGTGTTCGTCAGCACCACGCTGCGACGGCGGGGTCAGATCGAGCGGGGATGTGCATGCATCAGGTCTACTTGGTCCCAGGGTTCTTCGGCTTCGACCGGCTCGGGGGATTGTCGTACTTCCGCGGGGTCGAGCAGGTCCTGGGTGACGCACTGGCTGCCCGCGGGTTGGACGCCCAGATCATTCAACTCGACACCGGACCGACTTCGTCGATCAGGCGCCGCTCGCTGGGCGTGATGCAGGCAGTCGTGGACAATGATGGACTGTCCGCCGAATCGCTGCATTTCGTCGGCCACTCGACGGGCGGCCTGGACGTTCGCCTGCTGCTCTCGCCTGGGGTGCAACTCGACCCCAGCGACCTCGAGGACCGGATCGGTGTGCTGACCCGATCGGTCAGCACGTTGTCGACGCCGCACTTCGGCACGCCTATGGCCAACTTCTTCACCAGTATGAACGGGCGCAACCTGCTCTACCTGCTGACCACCATGGTCACCAGCGACCCCGGTCGCACGGGTGCCTGGCTCGGCGCCCGGGCACTGACCCGGCTGGCCCGCCTCGATGACCTCCTCGGCCAGCGCAACACTGTGCTGGACACGTTCGCCGCCGGATTGCTGTCCAGAATTCGCCCCGACCGCGGCAACGAACTGTGGGACTACCTGCGGGAGATGTCCGTCGACCAGGGCGCCATGGTCCAACTGACCCCGGAGGCGATCGACTTGTTCAACGCCTCGGTCCTCGACCGCGACGATGTGGACTACGTCAGCTTCGTGACCACCGCCCCGCCGCCCGGCATTCCACATCTGCCCGGCATCAGCGACGAGAGCGTGTACGAATCGGTCACCCACGGGCTGTTCCACCTGTGCTACTGGATCACCTCTCGCGAGCCACGCCACTACCCGTATCCGAGTCCGGAGTCGGAGTTCGCCGACGCTATCCAGGCCCAGTTGCCGTTCGATATCGGACCGCAGAGCAACGATGGCGTGGTGCCGACTTTCAGCCAGGCGTGGGGCCGTCTGGGCGGGGTATTCCTAGGCGACCACCTCGACGGCGTCGGTCAGTTCACCTTCACCGATGCCGATGGCCTGCACGAGGGATGGCTCAACAGCCGATCAGGGTTCGACCAGGCGACGTTCGAGAAGCTGTGGAACGCCATCGCCGACGTGATCGCCAACGCAGCGGAGCAACCGAGCCAGCGAGCCAGCGCGTCGACCGGTGTGGGAAGCTGATCGGCAACCGCACGTCCATGTCGAGATTTCCCGCAGAGAACTGTCCATTGGAGTAGATCGTCATGACAGACACCCCGGCGTCGAGTGCCGCAGCGCCAGCACCCCTCACGCCACCGCTGACCCTGACGCCGCCAGAGCCGGTTGCCGTTGTCGCGACGACGCAGGCGAGCAGCATGGTCCCGCTAGATCCCAAAGCGCTGCCGGGCCTGGACCAGATGGTGGCCGCCTACGCAGCGGCCCTGACCAGCACCGATCCGAAGAGTCCGGCGTTCACCGCTCAGGCGGACCAGATCCGCACCATGGGTGATGAAGACATCCGCAAAGCCTCATCAGTGAGCAACCGCCTACTGCAGAAGTCTGCCAACAACATGCGTCACAGCGTCGGCGAGGGCGCCAACGTGCCGCAGACCCTGCTGGACCTGCGACGGACCGTGGAGGACCTGGACCCGTCCCAAGCGACGGGGACCCGCAAGTTCCTGGGCCTGATCCCGTTCGGAGACAAGATCACCGACTACTTCCGGCGCTACGAAAGCTCCCAGCAGCATCTGAACGCCATCCTGCAGGCGCTGTACGACGGCCAGGACGAACTGCGCCGAGACAACGCCGACCTTGAGCAAGAGAAGGCGAACCTGTGGGCGACCATGCAGCGGCTGACCCAGTACATCTACGTCGCCGAGCAGCTCGACGCAGCGGTGTCAGCCAAGGTTGAAGAGACCGCCCTGTCAGACCCGACGCGGAGCAAGGCGATTGAACAGGACGTGCTGTTCTACGTTCGGCAGAAGCATCAGGACCTGCTGACCCAGTTGGCCGTGTCTATCCAGGGCTACCTGGCGATCGATCTGATCCGTAAGAACAACATCGAGCTGATCAAGGGCGTTGATCGGGCTACCACAACCACCTTGTCCGCGTTGCGCACCGCCGTCATCGTTGCCCAAGCGTTGGCGAACCAGCGACTGGTGCTCGATCAGATCACTGCGCTGAACACCACCACGACCGGGCTGATCGAGTCGACCAGCAGGTTGCTCGCCGACCAGTCGGTCACCATCCAGCAGCAGGCCGCGACCTCGACCATCGGTATCGACCAACTGAAGACGGCGTTCGCAAATATCTACCAAACGATGGACGCCATCGACTCGTTCAAATCTGCGTCGCTGGACTCGATGTCCCAGACCATCGACACGCTCAGCGCTGAGGTTTCCAAATCGCAGGAATATCTGGCACGGGTCAATCGGAGTCCAGCCGAGGTCCCGCTGGACGGTCCGGCACCAGGGCTGAGCCTGCCAGGCTCTGCGGGCTAGGCAGCACGCAGTGGCTTCCGAGGGACGGGTCGCACGCTGGCTGTATTCGAACAAGAACATGGCTGGCTGTGTGCTCGCGCTCGGGGCACCGGTGCTGGCAGTCACCGGAGTGGTCGCCCCGCCGATCGCACTCGCGCTGCTGCCAGTCCTGTACGCCGCCGGGGCGCTAGCCGCACCCGGACGCAAGCCGGTCGATCTGGTATCGGGGCTGGACCCGCAAGACGTGTCGCGATCGGTCAAGACGATCCGCAAGGAAATCAAAGGCAAGGTCAATCAGGCGGTCAGCGAGCGAGTCGACCGAATCTGCACCACCATCGAACAGCTGCTGCCGCGCGCCAACGAACTGGGCGCCGGCAGCGATGAGATGCACGTGTTGGTCAAGACGGCGACCGACTACTTGCCCGCCACGCTGGAGCCGTACCTGGCACTACCCCGGCTGTATGCCGAGCGCAAGGTCCTGTCCGACGGCAAGACCGCTGCTCAGATCCTGTGCGAGCAACTCGACGTGATGGCCGAGCGACTGGACGCCATCGGTGACGCGGTCGCCCGGGCCGACGGCGACAAGCTGCTGGCCAACGGCCGCTTCCTGTCCGAGAAGTTCGGCCACTCGGGATTGAAACTGCCCGGAGGCGATGCCGGTGACGCTGGCGGTGCGGGGACGACCGCATGAGCGACACCGATGTACCGGCACCGGCCGATCTCACGACTGCGGTTGGGCGGGTTCGTGAGCTAGCCGACAGGGCCGACGCGACGCTGGCCAACCAGGCTGGCAACACGAGCGTGATGCCCGGCTGGCTCCGTGACGATGCAGCGGACATTGCCGCTGCGGTGCTAAGCGCAGGGGCTGGCGGCGCGGCGCAAGTCGCCCTCTGGTCCGCTGCGACGGGCTATTCCGCGACGTTGTTCAATCGCAGTAGAACCTCCGGCGCTCAGTGGCAGTCGGAGCCGACGACACGCTTGAAGATCCTGCGGTCCATCGACCCGGCAAGCGCCGCGGGCTACGCTCAGGGGCTGGCCGACCTGGCCGATCGAGCAGCCCACATCACACCTGCCGACCCGGACCGCGAACGGGTCGCATCATTCATCGCGGCCAGCCAGATGCGGGCCCTGGCTCCCTCGCACGGTCAGACCCCTCCCGCGTCAATTTCGACTATCGAGGCTTTCGTGCGGCAGGCTCCGCCAGTCAGCCTCGATCAGATCCTCAGCATTGCCCGCAACGGCGGCGTCACACCCCCTGGCGGTGCCCGCTCCGGTGACCCAACCAGAACGCCATCCACCGACCTACCTCCCCTGCCGCCAGGAGCATCACCGCCCCCGGTAACGCAAGGCGAGGCGTCACCAGGCTCCCAGCCGCGCCCGGCTGAACCCTCGACAGGCGCGCCCACCGCGGCATCGTCGAGATCCGAGGCCACGGATTCAGCTGCGGCAACCGCGGTCGCAACGGCCGAGCCGGCTGAGACCTACGAGGAACTGCTGACCCAACTCGACGCGCTGGTCGGGCTGGAGTCGGTCAAGTCCGAGGTAAGCCAGCAGGCGGAGCTGCTGCGGGTGGCCAAGCTGCGCGCCGGCCGTCAGATGAAGAATCCCGACGTCACCAGACACTTGATCTTCACCGGCAACCCTGGCACCGGCAAGACCACCGTCGCGCGCCTGGTGGCCAAGATCTACCGCAGCCTGGGTCTGCTCGAGAAGGGCCACTTGGTCGAGTTGGACCGTACCGGACTGGTGGCCGGCTACCTGGGTCAGACCGAGGCCAAGACCGCCGAGGCGGTCAAGAGCGCGCTCGGCGGAGTGCTGTTCATCGACGAGGCGTACTCCCTGGCCGGCGATCAGTACGGCGACGCAGCAGTCAGCGTGCTGGTGAAAGCGATCGAGGATCACCGAGACGATCTGGTCCTGATAGCCGCTGGCTACACGGACCGGATGGAAGAGTTCCTGGACATGAACCCGGGGCTAGCCTCGCGGCTACGGCTGACGATCTTCTTCCCGGACTACACCGACGATGAGCTGATCGAGATCTTCAAGCGGATCGCCAAGAGCTCGGACTACAAGCCGACAGAAGGCTGCGTCAAGGCCCTGCGCACCCTGATCGCAAGCACTCCCCATGACGAGACCTTCGGCAATGCCCGGTTCGTTCGTAGCACCTTTGAGGCAGCGCTGGTACGCCAAGCTTGGCGTCTGCGCAAAGAAGACGCCCCCACCGACGACCAGCTTCGCCAACTCACCGCCGCTGACATTGCCAAGCCAGCGACCGAACCCCCCCTGCCTGCCCCACCGACATTCCCCCTGTGAGCTCCTGCTGTGGATATGTTGCACCCAGCGCTCACAGTCGGCGGGATTGCCGCGTGCCCCCGCCTCAGAAGTTCGAGATCACCGACGTGAAGACGTCCTTGATGGTGCCGGGTTTGCGTGCGTCATAGGCCTTGGCACCGGTGGCGGCGCTGATCTTCTGCAAAGTCACCAGGTCGGCATCCGGTCCGTACGCGATGGTGAACACCCGCACTGTCGGCTTGGACGACTCTGAGCCGGTCAGCACAGCCAGGTCGGTCAGCAGGCCGTTCAGGTCATTGTCGGTCGACTCGTTACGCCCATCGGTCAGCACTACGACAGCGTTGATCCTGTCCTGCGCGGCCGAGGTCTGCATGTCCGTCGCGGACTTGCGCACGGCCGTGTACAGCGGCGTCGCGTTCAGCGGCGCCAGGTTGGCCAGCGACGCCTTGATCGCCGGCGTCGCCGTCTTGGCCGGGCCGATCGGGACGAGTGTTTGGTAGTTGGCGTTGCCGGGCAGGTTGGTCGTGAAGATCGAGAGCCCGACCTCGTCCTCGGGATTCAGTTGACTCAACGCCTCCGCGGCGGCCGCTCGCGCCTCATCGAGCTTCGTTCCCTCGTTCGCCGCCTCGCCCATCGAGCCGGACACATCAAGCACCAGCATCACGCGGGCCTTCTTGCGCACGTCGTGCCACACCGACCGCACCTGGGCCAACGTCTCACCACTCGGAGCGTTCAACGTCGGCACGGTCACCGTCTTGGCGAACGCCGAGTCCTCCAGCGCCGACCCCGGATTGCCCTGGGCGTCGCGGAATCCTGCATCGGTGAACTGCTTCTGGATATCCGGCGTGAGCAGGTAGTTGCGGAATGAGACTGCCGCCTTCTGCTGCTCCGGGGTAACCCAAGGTGCATTCAGAATGACGTAGGGATTGTCCGAGTACAACGTTCCCTCGGTCGGGTACACCGCAACGAGCTTGACCTTCGGCGGGGCGTGCTTGCCCTTGTTGGCCAACGAGCCGTCCGGATTGCCCTGGTTGTAGTCATAGACCGATTTCTCTTCCACCGCGACAGCCGAAACGTAGGTCAGTCCCTTGCCTTTGTCGTCCGCGGCTTGCAGGTTGGTCAAGAAGGTCAGCGTTGTGTCGCCGTAGTGGACAGCCGACTGCTCTACCGCTTTCACGGTGGCGAGCACGGCCGGGTTCTTCAGGTCGGCTGCAGTCAGGTCCGAGGCCTTGCCGGTCGCGGCGACGAACGCGCCGACGGTCGCGGCCAGGCCAGAGGTGGACAGATCCGGGGAGGTCTTACCGAGAGTGAACTTGCCCCACTCCGGGTGGCCGACGGTCGCCCAGCCTGTCGGGGCCGACGCCAGCGTGGCGATCGTCTTCCATCCGATCGGCTTGTCCGGCCAGCCCAATGCTCGGGCGGCCGGCTCCGGCATGGCCAGCACCAGCGGTGTCTTGACGATCGACACCGGGTCGTAGTCGCCGCCCGTCATCACCAGCGCGGCTTTGTCGCTCTTCTTCAAGTCGGCGTCGAGCAGCTTGACCCAGGTCGATGCCGCGGGGGCCCACACGGTGGGGGGAGGACCGTCGGAAGCCTGGTTCCAACCGTTCGCAAGGGCGGTCTCGGCGCCGCCGGAAGCCTTCGTGTTGACCTTGACCCGCACGCACTTGCCGTCCACCGTCGCACCGGAGGAGTTGTACGACGTCGCGGCCGCCGACAGCAGATCGGCCTTCTCAGATGACGCCGCCACCACCACGCCGGTGCAATCGCCGGGATCGAAGTTGGGGTCAGCGGTCTGGTTGGAGTTGCCCTTGCCCGCCACCGACAACACGATGATCACGATGACACCGAGCACCAACAAACCTGCTACGCCAATGCTGACTACTCTGCGGTTCATCTAGTGTCTGCTTTCCCTGGTCCCGAGGTTGGATCATCATCAGGATAGACCTGCGATAGCGGCGGCGCGACGCACATGGCTGCCACCGGATCTGACGCAGCGGACCTGCCGGCGCGTTCCGGTCCGGACCCGGGCTTTTGCTGCCCGCCGCCGCTAGTGATCGGCGGCCATCACGTCAAGTTGCCATGGTCGGCCCGGCGCTGCTGGTGGTCGCAGTTCCACCTGCATATTCCGTCCGGCCACCACACAAACCCCTTGCGGCGACATCACCCGGGCAGGGATAGTGACAAGTTCGCGCGCAAGCAGTCCTTTGGTGTGCTTGGACCAGTGGGTCACGGCTGTCCGCATGCCGCCGCGGTCCTGCCATATCTTCGCCACGACCGTCCGGTCGGCGAGCTCAGGCGGAATGGGGCACAGTGCTGCGTAAGCGTTGGAGCGCAAATCCACGATCACCCGCGGCGCCTTGTCGATCAAAGCTTCCCGCAGCGGTTCGTGCCACACGCCGTGCAGCGATCCCAGGCCGGGTAGGTGGTTGGCGGCCGACAAGCGGTAGGGCGGCACGCGGTCGCGCAGGCGCAGCAGGCCGAACAACGCAGACGCAACCGCGATCCGGTTAGTGGCCAGCCGGCGAACTGCCGGCTCCAGGCTCGGCAGGTCCAGCGCGCGGTACAGGACTCCGGTGTACACCGTGCTGACCCGCCCGGTCGGGGCGACGAACAATGCGGCGTTGCGGTCGAGTTCGGCCTCTTGCCCTGCCGACAAGCCGAGGGCTGCTCGCGCCGTGGCCCGGCCACTTTGCGTGGGTTCGGCACACATGTCGACGAGCGCACGGGCAACTGAGCGCCTCGCCTCGTTCAGACCCGGGAACGCCAGCGAGTCAATGTCGAGCGCGGGCCCCTTGGCGGGACCGGTCTTCGACTCCGACGGCGGCAGTAGTACCAGCACCACCCCATTGTCTCCCACCCGGCCGCCGCCCTCTCACCCACGCAACCCGAACTCCCGCGCGACCAAGCAGCACCAGAGGTGTTGAGTGGGGACTTATCGTCGGGTTTTCTTGATCCAAAACGACGACAAGTCCCCACTCAACGGTTCCTGCGGCAGGAGGGCGGCGCCGGGATGTACTCAGGCGGCGATGGCTGCTTGGAAGGCGGTCCATGCCGCGGCGATGGCGGTCTTGCGCTGCACTTGCGCTGCAACAACGGCAGTCTTGCGGGCCTCGTTTGCGGCCTTGACCGCGGCCCGGAACGCCTGGCGTGCGGCGACCTTCTGCTCATCCGTTGTTGCTGCTGCCAATGCAGCAGCGCGAGTCGCCCTAGCCGAAACCACTGCGGCGCGACGAGCGTCGTTCGCATCGTGCGCCGCCTTGCGGAAAGCCTGATTGGCGGCTCGCACTGCATCCCGCAGCGCCTTGCGGTCAGCCGCATGCGGACCTACCGCCGCTTGCGAAGCGCCCGGGACCTTCGGCGGTCCTGGCGTCGCACTAGCAACACCGGCCCCCACCGGAGCGATCAGTGCGGCGCTGCACACCGCAGCCGCCGCCACCGTTGTTATCCGTCGTTTTGTCATTGTCCTGCCCCTTTCTGACCAGCACCGACACTCTTTCTAACTACCAAGCTACGCATCCGACGCCGCCGGATCTACGCCCAGCCGGGAAGAGTCCGGTAAGAATGGGTAGGCCAATCAGCCATCCGTCATCCTGTAGACCCGAACAGGTGACACCCTCGAATGATCGAGGCGCACCGCGTTCAAGCGTCCGGGAGTCCCTGAAACGGACGAACCTCAACCGGCCCCTGACAAGCACGCGACCCCTTCTCCGCCCACGCCCGAGCGGCCTGATCGTCGCTTGCCTCGATGACCCAAAACCCGCCGAGGGACTCCGGTCCGCTGGCTCGGGTTCCTTCAGTGAGGCTGACACTGTCACCGTCCGCGGCAACGACAACGGCGGAATCGGCCGGCATCAAACCACCGGCGAACACCCACGCGCCGGCAGCCTGGACCTCGGCATTGAACGCATCGACGTCGGCGTACATCTGTTCCATCGTCTCCTGCGTCGGCCGCAGGTCGCCTTCAACTGCCCAGACGGACAGCAAGTACTGAGTCATCAGAACCACTCCAAATCACCGGATAATTGACCCACCCGACGCGGACGGATCACAATCGTGTCCGGACGCTATGCCATTTCGACCATCCGGGCAAGACCTCCGACATCCGGCGGTTCAACCGGAGCATCCCTGGGATGACTTCAGGCCGACAACTGCGGGAGGAACTCCGCGACCGCGGCCTGATTCACACCGTCACTGCCGCGCCACCAGCAAACCGGGTAGGCAGTATCCATGAAATGGCCGGGCGCCAAGACGCGGCGCGCAGTTGGCGTGTAACCGACGTTGTACCCAGGGCGGGCCGGGCTCGCCAGCACCCCGCACATGCCGAGAACCTCAAGCAAGACACGGCGTTGGTCCTGGTTACCGGCGAGCCTGCGCAACCGGTCGGCGACTTGGTGCGCCGTCGCTGTCGGAGCAACATCTGCCAGTTCCCGCAGCAGGTCTCGACCCAGCGTGATCGCATCCGGGGTGACCGCCGCTCGCGGGGCATGGGAGAACTGTTCCAAATCGAACGCGACATAGACGATGTCGTCACGGCGGACTCCACCCCATTTGAATCGTTCGAAGTTCAGGATGTTGAGGTCCTGCGAGTAGTCATCGGCGGGGAGCCCGCATACCGAGCACTGACGACTGCCCGCGACCACGGTGAACCCGTGTTCGGGCAGCACTCGCGCGATGGCGAACGAGCCGATCGCCGAGCGGATGTCAAGCCGACGCGTCGTCAGGCTTGCGACGAACGCGTCGGACACCTCGGTCAGCGTTGTCGCCGCGGCCGCAGCCCGAGCCGCCGTGACCCAGCCATCGTGGTCGAGCGTGCGGGGCCCGTTGAACATCAGACCATTCGAAACGGCCCGGTCGAACTCGTCCTTCCCAGGCCACCCGGGCTCGCGCCACCCCTGCGAACTCCAGAAGGTACTCATGAGGGTTCGCAACCCGCCCGGCGTAATCGTGTACGTGGAGGTCACGGACTCATCCCCTCCCAAGTGCATGGGTCCATTTTGTCCGGTCACGTGCTCTAACTCACTCTCGCAATCGCAGTCCGCGAAACTAGCGGGCTTCACCATTGCCAACCAAAGAGGTCAGGTAACCCTAACAATCCAAGGACCGCGAAAGGCATTCAGCGTGCTCACGATCGGCGACCGGTTCCCCGAATTCGAACTCAAGGCCGTCATTCCCGACGATCTATCCTCAGTCGAGGCCGACTCCCCGGACCACTACTCCACCACCGCCAGTTCGAAGGACAACAAGCGCAAGTGGAAGGTCATCTTCTTCTGGCCCAAGGACTTCACGTTCGTGTGCCCCACCGAGATTTCGGCTTTCGGCGCGCTGGCCAGTGAATTTGCCGCTCGCGCCGCCGTCATCTACGGAGCTTCGGTGGACAGCGAGTTCGTTCACTTCGACTGGCGCACCTCTCACCACGGTCTGGCAACGCTGCCGTTCCCGATGCTCTCGGACATCAAGCACGACCTGTCCAGCGAACTCGGTGTACTCAACACCGGTGGCGTGTGCGACCGGGCGGCTTTCATCGTTGATCCAGACAACGTCATCCAGTTCGCGATGCTCACCGCCGGCTCGGTCGGTCGCAACGTACACGAGGTTCTGCGGGTGCTCGACGCTCTGCAGTCCAAGGAACTGGCGGCCTGCGAGTGGAAGAGGGGCGACGACACGATCGACGCCGGGCCCCTGATGAAGGCCACCGTCTGCCCTGGCGCTCGCGCCAAGCGCCCCTGCTCCTGAATCTCCCGGAGCAGGGGTGCTTCGTGTCTTCGGCCCTCGATGCTGTGAACGGAGGGTGACGAGCATCACCACCGCCTCAGGGGTGAAACAGGCGAGGTCTGGTCAACTCCCACTACCCCGCTGTCCGACGAGTTCGGGAGGGAAACACATGCAGGTCGGCCGCTAGCCGGGCCAGAACAACAGCACCCTGCTCGACACACCCTCCTCGACACACCCTCCTCAAGTGAAAGGACGCCACCTCATGGGAAGGTCGCGTTTCACATCAGCCACCATCGCCGTCGTCGGCTCTTGCGTCGTCGCCGTGCCGATTCTGCTGGCTGTTTCGCAGCCCGCCGCAGCAGTGCCCGAAGCCATCCTGCAATGGAAGATCACCCAGGATTGGGGCACCGGATTCCAGGTCGACGCGCAGTTGCGCAACTCGACCGGCGCTGTCTTGAACCCGTGGGCCGTCACCGTCGCGTGGCCGCACACGGTCGCATCGGCCTGGGACACAACCTCCGCACAGGCGGCCGGAGCCAGCTCGTTCGCGGCCCCCTCGTGGGCGCCGTCGCTGGCCGCCGGAGCAACTACGGTTTACGGACTAACGGCAGTGAGCAAGACCGCCGGTGCCCGTATGCCAACGAGTTGCACCGTCGCTGGCACAACCTGCCGGGTGGTAGCTGACTTCGGGACGACCCCGACCCCGACCCCGACGGTCACCCCGACGCCGACGGTCACCGCGACCCCAACACAGACCGGACAATCGGCAGGTGTCCAAGTCAAGCTTGTGAACGCCTCGGACTGGGGCGCCGGTCGCAACATCGACGCGACGGTGACCAACGCCAGCGCAAACGCATCGTCATCCTGGGCCGTCAGCCTCAATTGGACTGCGACCCCGGCGCCGTGGAACGCCGCCCTGACGTCCTACTCCGGCGGCGTGGCAACATTCGGCAACGCCGCCTGGAACGGCAGCATCGCGCCGAAGGCGAGCACCTCGTTCGGGTTCAGCGACAGTGCGCCGGCGATGTCCAAACCGACATCATGCACAGCCAAGCTGTCCGGGGCGACCGTCCCCTGCACGCTGACCATTACCGGACCAACCCCTCCCGCGACGCCGACCCCAACCGCGACCGGGTCACCCACCCCGACAGCGACCGGCTCGCCCACTCCGACGCCATCACCAACCTCCACGGCTCCAGCCGGAGCTCCGGCCAAACCGACCATCGCCATCAACCGACCCACTGAATCCAGCCTGGCCCACACCGTCAGTTGGAACATCTGGTCCGGTCGCAACGCCACCTCGTGGACCCTCCTGCGCGATGGTGCCGCCATTTACACCGCGCCGCTGACCGATGGCGGAACGGCAGCCCAAACCGGCTCCTACATCTCCAATGACGTTCAATACGGCGTCTACTCCTACCAGGTCGTGGTCACCAACTCGGCTGGCTCCACCAGCAGCGATGCCAGCACAATCGTGGTGGGCGGTGCGTCGACCATCAAGACCGCTACCTACGACGTTCCCACCCAGGCGCTGCAGATCACCGTCCCGCAGGGCGCTACCACTGTGGCACTGTCCGAGGTGGGATCCGGCAACCCGACGTTCGACCTCGCCACGAGCAACTCAGCGATCGCTACGTTTACCATGTCGAACCCAACCACCCTGAAGATCAACGGGGTCAGCGCGGGACGTACGTCGGTCCGGATCAAAGACGCCGCGACCGGGGCGATCCGCTACCTCGGGGTGCGGGTCAAGAACACCGACGGCACCCTACCGGCCCTGCCGAAGTACCTCGGCGTCGGCTCGGTCAGCGAGGACACCACCTCAGATCTGGCGTTCTGGCACGACTACCAATCGGCTGACATGAACAAACAGATGGACGCCCGCTACATCTACATCAACGGTGGCCCGATCAACGGCTGGCGCACTTGGGACAGTTCCAAGCCGGACGGTTGGCGTGCCACGTCCTACATCCGGGAATCCAAGAAGCTGGGCATGATCCCGTACTTCGTGTACTACAACATCGCCGACGGTGGCGAGAGCTACCCCACGGACAAGGAACACATCGAGAGCGCGACCTACATGGACGCCTACTTCAAGGACTTGGCGTTCACCATGAACATCGTCAAGACCGAAGGCGGCGACGATCCGGTCGGCGTGATCCTGGAACCGGACTTCCTGGGGTATTTCGCGCAGAACAACACCGGCACACCAGATCAGGTGTTCGCCCAGACGGACGCCGCCTACAGCTCCGGGGTGCTCAACCGGACCACCGACCCAGCCTTCCCGAACACGTTGCGCGGCCTCGTCGAGGCGATCAACTACACGGTGGCCAAGAAGGCGCCCAACGCATTCTTCGGTTGGCAGTTCAACCTGTGGGCCACACCGGCTGGCGGCTGGACCGGCGGCGTCGGAGGCAACGGACTGATGCGCGTGACTGACACTGCTGGCCTGACCGCGGGCCGCGCCAAGGTCGTCAGCGAAGCAACCGGAATCGCCAGCTACTACGAGCGGGCCGGGGTCTTGACCCACGGTGCATCGTTCGTGTCGATCGACAAGTACGGCCTCGATGGTGGCAGCGCGCAGCTGCCCGGTGATGCCAACAACCCGTCCAGCAAGACATGGTTCTGGAACGCCGACCACTGGAACAACTACCTGCTGTTCGCCAAGACACTGCATCAGAAGCTGTCCATGCCGGTCACGCTCTGGCAATTGCCGGTGGGTCACATCAACCACTCCCTGGCCGCCAACCCGTACGCTTCAGCGTTCCCGGATCTGGACAACTCGTCCAAGCACGGCGAGGACTCCGGGCCGACGTTCTTCTTCGGCGACAAGTTCACGTCCTCCGGGACCCGGCTGGCGTGGTTCTCCAGCAACCTCAACGCCGATCCGACAGTCAGCACCAGCGGCTCGACGATCACCTGGGGATCGCATATGGCCGCGGCCCGCGACGCCGGCATCACCATGATGCTTTTCGGCGCCGGAGTCGGCGACTCCACCGCCGGCACCGGCTCACCACCCAGCGACAGCTACTGGTGGATCACCAAAGCGCAGACCTACCTGCGCAACCCGGTACCGCTGAACTAACGCCACATACTGGGCGCAAACCCCCTCCGTGCGCCGGTTTCCGACCCGAAAACCGGCGAACGGAGGGGGTTTGCGGTCAGGGGGCGGACACGAAGGGGAGGCCGCCGATGGCGGCGACGGCTTCGTCGACGTAGTTGTCAACCAAGCCCAGGATCGTGTCGGCGACGGTCAGCAACTCAAGCGAATCGAGGTAGTCGCCAATCAGCGTGTGCTTGAGGAACACCGTGGCGATCTTGGCCTCGTCATCGACGGAGAGCAGCAACTGGCCGAACGGGTCGTAGAAGGAGTTGCGCGCCACCCACTCGAGCATCGCCGGGCTCAGCGGCACCTCCCGCACCAGCACCGCCCACAAGTCGATGACCGTGATGTCTGACCGCTGGAGTTCACGAACGCGCACCCAGACTTTGGAACGAGACCCCTTGAGCGCGAAATCGCCATCGGAGTCGATCTCAACTGGACCACGCGCGGTGAAATAGGCTTGGACTCGCTCTTTGGTCATTGCCACGTCGGTCATCGCTCGCTCCATGGATTCCGGGTGGATGCTCTGCCGCAGCCATTATGGTTGGGCGACCACTACTTGAGCCACTCGTGCCCAACCTGCAATGCCGGGGGACCCTTCCGAGATGGAGAGCATATGAGCACGCAGATCGACACTCTGCTCATCTCAAGCAATGCACGCAGTGTCGCAGTGCGCCTCGGCAACTCAACCGTGACGCTGTTGCACGTCGCTGCCGCGCTGCTGGATGCGTATCCGACAGCTGCTGACCTGCTGGGCCTGACCCGCGAAGCCATCGCGTCCCGGCTCGGTGAGCTTCCGCGCACCTTCGCCAACCCCACACCGGATGCCCAGGTGGGCGCACTGCTGCCCGCCGACGGCCCGCGCAGAGTTCCACTTGCAGAGCTGCTCACCCGACTGTCGGAACAATTGCTCGGCAACGGATCGGACCCGATCGCGGCCAGTGCCCCCGAGCCGCTGCAGATCCCCACCAGCCTGGCCACCATCGCAGTGATCGCTCAGCAGCAGCAGAACGACATCGCGCGACCCGAGGTCACCGAAACAATCCTGGCAGCCGTCGGATCGCAACGGCCGCAGACCGTTCTGGTGGTTGCACCCGACGGGACCGGCAAGGCAGCCCTGGCCCGACTACTGGCACGCGATCTTGGGGCACCCAACTATCGCGGCCCACTGGCCAACGTGCCGGTGGTACGGGTTGAATCGCGCACCGTCATCGCCGCAAATCGCGCCGACACGCTGCGCGAAGTGTTCACCCTGTGCCACAACCGGGCCGTGGCGTTCATCGAAGACATCGAGGTGCTGCTGGGCCTCGGAAGCCCCGGAGGTGCCGAGTTCCGAACCCTGGTGACCTTGCGCGGTGCCATCAACAATCCCGAGCAACACCTGATTCTGACTATTGACTCAGCCTTTCGCGAGCGCCTTCGAGCTGCGGATAGCGAACTGTTCAGCGAGTTGACTGAGCTTGCGCTTGAGCCGATGACGCCAGCTCACGTTGCCCAAATCGTCAGTTCCACGGCCCACGAATTGGAGCATTTCCACCGCGTCAGCATCCCGCCGGAAGTTCGTCGTGTCGCCGTGGCCCCGCCAGCCTCAACCGACGTACTGGCCCAGCCGGCGCTGGGAATCCTGCGGTTAGACCGGGCCGCTGCGCGTGCCTCGATGCGCGCCGACCGAGTCGTCGCAACCCGCGACGCCGCACCTGCAGGACCGGCACCGGAGGCTGAAACTCTCGACGCTGCAGCAGCGGCCGCGAGGATTCGAGAATCAATCGTCGGCCAGGACGACGCCGTTGACCGAGTCACTCGTCGACTCGCGATCACCCGCAACGGCCTTGACCTTCGCTCCGAGCGACCCGACGGGGTGTTCCTGTTCGCCGGGCCGACCGGCACAGGCAAGACCGCCCTGGCACTGGAGATGGCCCGGGTTCTGTACGGATCCGCTGATGCCATCATCCGGCTGGACATGAGCGAATTCGCCGAAGAGCACACCGTATCCAAGCTGATCGGTTCCCCGCCGGGCTACGTCGGATCAGACCAGCCGGACTCCTGGCTGACGACCAGAATCCGACGACGCCCGCAGAGCGTTCTGCTGCTGGACGAGATCGAGAAATCACACCCTCGCGTGTGGAACACCTTCTTGCAAGTGTTCGACGCCGGCCGACTCAGCGACGGCTCAGGAAACGTAGCCGACTTCAGCCAGACCACCATCGTGATGACAACGAACTTGGGTGCCGAAGCCTTCTCCAACACGGAGGGGCCCGGCTTCACCGCCGCCGAGCGGAAAGCCTCCACCGACTCGACCGCGGTGCTGCGGACCATCACCACAACGATGGCACCAGAACTGCTCAACCGACTCGACGACGTCATCGTTTTCAAGCCTCTGAGCCACCAGGCAATCAAGGCGATCGCAGCCAACACGGTGGCGGCCGCCGCCGCCAAGGTGAGCAATCGCGGCTGGATCCTGAACATCGACCCCAGTGTCATCGACCTTGTGGCTCGCCTTGGATACAGCTATTCGTACGGCGCCCGCAACCTACAGCGCGTGGTCGAACGGCTTGTGCTTGAACCGCTCGTCACCCATACCCCAGGGCGCTACCGGCTGGAGGCCAGCGAAGACACAGTGGTTGTGGTCCCCGAGCCTTGACCCACCAATCCGGACTCGCCTCAACAGGCGGCCAGCGGGACTAGTTGCAGCGGGCGTCCCAAGTCGGACCGCCCGGCTTCGGCGAACTCAGTTGGTAAGCGTTGCCGTCGATGATCAGCGACTTGCCCGTCGCGGTGAACGGCACCGTCACCGGCTTGGAACTGATCGGAGTCGGCGACTCACCGAACTCCGTCAGCGTTCCGACGAAGTTGGCCACCGTGATCGACCCACTGAAGCAGCTCACACCGCCGGTGAACAGGTCCGTGTACTTGATTTGGTCTCCCGTACGCTTCACCGCCAGCCCAATCTCGGCCGGTGAGTTCACCGGGACGTAGACGGAGTCGCCGACGGCGATCGCCGGCGCAACCGGAGCTGGAACGGTTGGCGTTACCGGCGGCGCCGTCACCGTCACGGTGGCCGTCGGTGTCGGTGTCACGGTCGCCGTCAGTGTCGGCGTGGGAGTGGGTGTCGGTGAGGGCGCTGCATCGGACTTGCCCTTGAAGGCCACCAAGGCGAAGCCACCGGCCAGCACGAGCACACAGACGATGACAACGATCCCGATGATCAAGCCCTTGTGGGAGCTGCCGCCGGGCGTGGAGCCATCACCGAGCGGCGGCACCACACCGGTGGTCGATGAGGCCATCGCCGGGACCCACTGCACCCCGTCCCAGCGCAGCCATTGCTGACCATCCCATTGCAGATTCGGGTCGTCGTTCACAGCGTCCTCGTCTCGTCTGGTGCGGGATCGTCCACGGCGCTCACCTTGCCAGTTCGTGCCGTGTCTCGCCAGACGAAAGCGCCCCTTCGACTCTTCGCGTCACGTTCGGCACGTTCGCATCGCTCGCGGCGGCGAGATCAGTCCCAGGAGGGAACAGTTGACCCTCAGGAGTCTCCGCAGCTCAGGGACTTACCCTTGACCGGGCTATCCAGGGCAACGACCTGACAGAACGAAACGGGCAATTGCATGGTCTGGAATTGCAGCCCGTAGCCCCCTCCGGCCGCCTGGCCGGAAACCTGGCCACCAGCGGCCTTGGTCTTACTGACAACTTCGGGATTCTTCTGCGCCGCCTCGAGTTGCGCGACCATCGGCTGCGACGAAGCGCAATTGAGTGACTGATACACCTGCGTCGCGACCGCTTGTAGGGCTGCGTTCTTAGTCTGACCATAGACGCTCACGGACTGGCAGCCCTGATCACCGGCTGCCGGTGTGGCAGTCGCCGAAGACGCCGAAGAGGACGCCGACGGTGTCGAGGTTGGTACCGGCGTCTGACTCGGGGACGAAGTCGTCCCACCACAGGCAGCCAAAAATGACATCACCACAGCTGCCGCCGCAAGCAGCCCGAACCTGTACCTCATGGCCATCCCCACCCATCAACTTCGCCTTGAACACCCTGGACAGAGCCCTGCTCCACCATCAACGGTACGGCTCCCGTCACTTCTCGGCCAGCAGAGTGGCTCGTTCGGCCCAGCCACCCGTCTGGTCTGAGCAGACAGCCGACCCACGGCCGCGACCTCACCGCCATCACGTCGCGGGTGAGCGGGTCAGTAGGCTGATTCGGTGAGCCAATCAGATTTCGACCGCTTGGCGGCTAGCAAGTATCTGTCCTTGACGACGTTCCGCAAGAGCGGCGCAGCGGTCGCCACACCCGTGTGGCTGGCCGCCGACAGCAACCACCTGTACGTCATCACCGAAAGCGCATCCGGCAAGGCCAAACGACTGCGCAACTCCGGTCGGGTGCTGCTGGCACCGTGCGACTCCCGGGGGCGCATGAAGGGCGATCAGGTAGAGGGAAGCGGCAAGGTGCTAGACGATCCGGCCGATGTCAAAGCTGTCCTCGGTCGCATCGAGAAGCGCTACGGATGGATGGCGAAGCTGTTCGGTCTGGCCCGCACCATACGGCGGACGAAGTCCGCGCAGGTCGGACTCGAAATCGCCGTCGGCGCCGCCTCAGCCGAGTAACGACGGGACCCCGTCAACTGGTCCAGCGGCCATGGGAGCGTGCGGGCCGTCTCTCAGATGCTGAACGAATCCGCGGTGACGTTGCGGGACCTACCAGTTCTTTTGGCCTGGTACAGCGCTCGGTCCGCGCGGGCCAGCACTGCCTCGGCGTCTTCCTTCTGCGCCGCTAAGGCGATTCCGATGCTGATCCCAACCTCAATGGCAGCACCTTGGGCGACGATGGGCTCCGCCATCGCCCGCTGGACTTTGGCGGCGAATCTCTCCGCCGCCTCGACCGATCCAATCCCCTGCAACACGATGACCATCTCGTCCCCGCCGAGGCGCGCGACCACGTCCTCCGACCGGACCTGATCACGAAGGCGGTTAGCGGTCTGAATGATGACCTCATCGCCCGCCGCGTGTCCGTACGTGTCATTGACTCCCTTGAGCCCGTCCAGATCGCAGAACAGAACCGCAAGGTAGCGATCTGACGAGCGGTGCGAGGCAGCCAGAACCCGATCCATCCAGGTCAGCAGGGCGCCTCGGTTGAGTAGACTCGTCATCGGGTCGTGGCTCGCCCGAAAGCTCAGTTCCTGCCGGGCATAGCGCGATTCGGTCACGTCGTCAAACTGCGACACATACGACAGTGGGCGGCCCGACTCATCTCGCAGCAGGGCCACAGCGTGCTCGACCCACACCACCTGACCATCTGCGGTCACCAATCGGTGTTCGGCAATCTGCGAGGTCGCCCGACCGGAGACAACTTCCTCGCGCATCCGCAGATCCACTGGTTCATCGTCCGGGTAGAGGACATCGCCGACCCCACGTGCGAGCATCCACTCCTCGCTGCGCCCGAGCATCGAGCACAGGGCTGCATTGACCTCGACGAATCCCCTGCCGAGGTCAAGGACAGCCATGCCGATGGGAGCCGATTCCAGCGCGAGCCGAAATCGCATCTCGCTGCGCGCCAGCGCCACCTGCGATACATGCCTTTCGGTGACGTCCCGCCAGGTCAGTGTCAGGCCGTCCTCGAAGCGAACCCCGCGAGTGTCGTAGTAGCGCAACTGCCCGGGGTTCGTCGGGTCTTCCTGTTCAACGTTGTCCAGCACTAACGGCTTGCCCGTGTCCACGGCCTGGGCAAAGAGCCTGAACGCGCCATAGGACCGCCGTTCCGGGCGCAGATCAAGAACCCGGGTACCGACAAGTTGGTCGCGGCTGAGTTTGTTGTACTCGCAGGCCGCATCGTTGACCTCAAGGTAGAGGAAGTCCACGATGGTTCCGGCCTCGTCCCGGATAGCACGCAACACGACCTGCGGATCGGCCCCGGAGTTCAGAATCGACTCCACCCGATTACGGGCTGACACCAAATCGGTGACGTCCGCCAGCCCGGCGACAATCCCGGTCAGTCGCCCGCGGTCATCGAACGTCGGGCGCCCTTGCCCTGACAACCATCGGTACTCCCCGGAACTGCAACGCAATTCGAGCGTGAAGTCCTGCGGCTCAGCATCCCGGTCACCGGAATAGAGGGCGTCTCGTTCGGCAGCGGTCCTGGCCACCTCCTGCGGACGCATGAACTCCACCAGCCGATGACCCACCATGTCCTCCGGCGCCCACCCGAGCACGCGGGTCACGGACGGTGCCACCCAAGTGATCTCACGGTCCGCCGAGGCCATGAACACCAAATCCGACGCGCTCTCGGCCAGCAGTTCATATCGGTTGCTGACCAACGCCAACGCCCGCCTGTCGCGCTGCATTCCAGCGGCGTCGGTCAGCACAAAGACGATTCCAGTGACGTTCCCGCCGCCATCCTTGACCGGGTGTCCAACCAATCTCGCCGGCAGGAACGACCCCTCTTGCTTCCGAAAGCCCGCCTCAAGCTGCTGCGACTGACCCTCCAGCAGCGAAGCCACGGCTGCGGACAGAGCATCCTGGCTCTGCCGGTCGACAAGGTCGGTAACGCAGATTTCAACCAGTTCGACCGGATGCCATCCGAGCAAGGCGGTGACCGAATCACTGACCCAGGAAATGACTCCCTCAGTGCTGGTCGAGCACACGACGTCAGAGATCGCCGGATCTTCCGATGCCACCAGTTGCCCCTTCACGTCCCCGCCGCGGTCACTCACAATCCCGAAACGTCATCCTAGAGGCGGACCATTCCAACGCGCGGGCCGCAAGCCAGTGTCTTGTGCTGGCCGCAGTCGCAACCGCACCACCAGCGGACCCGCGGGTCCGCTACGGATAGTAGGGCTCAGCCCATCCGACCGGCGACCCCAGCCAGGCCTCCATCGACCCGACCGTGCGCAGCCCGACCAAGCCGCCGAAGGCGCTAGTCGTCAGAATCATTCCGCCGCCCGCGTAGATCGCAACGTGCCCAGGGTCGTAGCCGGGGGTCTCCCAGAAAACCTCGGCGCCCACCGGGGGATTGCCGTTCCACGAGTGACCCTTGCCTGCGTCGCGGGCCCGGTACCACTGGGCAATCGCGGTCGGCATCCGTTCGCCATAAGGGCTGTACGCATCATCGACGAAGCCCAAGCACAACCCGTCGTACTCGGCCCCCGACCCGACGAACTGCATGCCCCACGCGATTGCCTGGGTGGCGTTTCGGCGGGTTCCCGCGGTCCGGGCGGTGCCCGACGAAGCGACCAGCCTGCCCTGCAGTTCCTCGTACTGAGCCGCTAGCTTGCGGCGCAGCGCGAGTGCATCAGCGCGTTTGGCCTCACGGGTAGCAACCAGGTCCACAACCGACTGCTTGCTGGCGGCCGCCCTGTCTCGGGCGGCCTGCGCGTCAGCTGCTCGGGCCGAGACTTCTGCGGCCCGCGCCGCTACTTCCGCAGCCCGCGCGGCAACGTCGTCGGCACGCGCTTGTGCTTGGCGTTCTTCTTCGGCTGCAGCATCCTGCAGGTCCTTGAGGGTTGCCAGCGTGGCCGCCAATTCAGCCTGTTTGGCTTCCAACTTGTGAAACAGGTCCTGGTTGCTCTGCGAGGTCCGCCGCAACGCGACGAGTTGCTCGGCGAACTGGCTCGGATCCTGCGTGTTGAGCAAGACGGCGAGCTGGGTGTTCTCACCGCCGGCGATGTAGGCCTGCCGCGCGAGCGCCGCGATCTGATTCTTGAGGTCGTCCATCTCGGCC
>JBAXOQ010000006.1:0-33622 GCA_037133175.1 Actinomycetes bacterium | reverse complement strand
GCGCCGGGGGGTGGGGGTGCGGCGGAGTTGGGTTTTCGCTGACCTCGTGATACTGCGACACGTAGAACAGTGGCATGTCGTGTTCGTCTCGCACCAGCGCTATGGAGTGCAGCACGTGAACCACGGTGCCGTCCGCTGTTAGCAGTCGGCCCTTGTGTGTGTCGTGCTCGGCCTGGCCCGCCAGCAGTCGGTCGCGCGCGGCCATGTCGCCCTCCACCGACTCCGGGTGCATCAGGTCGTATTCGGTGTGTGCCAGCAGCCAGTTCAGGTCTCGTCCGACCAGGTTTGACAGTGCGTTGTTCACTTGGAGCAGTCGCCCGTGCAGGCCTACCACTGCCATGCCTTGGGGTGCGCCATCCATGGCGAGTCGAAACGTCTGCTCGCTGCGTGCCAGCGCTTGGCGCGCCAGCACCTTCTCGTGCATGTCCCGCACCGTGGTGATCCGGCCGACGACGGATCCGTCGTCATCCAGTGCCGGGCCGGTCGCCGAGGACATCCATCGGTACTCCCCACTGCCAGTGAGCCAACGGGCGTCGTAACGGATCGTCGATTGCAAGGACTCGGTCTTACCGAGCAGCTCATGCAATTCAGACAGATCCTCGGAGTGGATCAGTCTGATGGTGTCGGTGCCGACCAGAGTGTCCGCGTTGTAACCCAGCACCCGCGCGGTGGCGGGCGAGGCCCAATTGATGACTCCGGTCGGGGACAGCATGAACACTGCGTCGGTTGCGTTCTCTGACAGCAGGCGGTAGCGGTGCTCGCTCATAGCCAGTTCCTGCCTGGCGATGACCTGATCGTGGACGTCGCGCAGTCCGATGACCAAGCCGTCGACGTTGCCGTCGGGGTCGATTGTGGCGCGGGTCTGGATTGACGCCCAGCGATAGTCGCCGTCGGCGCCGCGGATCCGCAGCTCGGCCTTCGGCTGATCATGGCCCGCCACGATCTGCATTCCCCGATGTCGCAGTGCCATTTGATCATCCGGGTGAAACAGCGGCAGCGGTCGTGCCCCGATGAGTTGCTCAGGTGTCCAGCCCAGCACCGCCTCCACCGACGGCGACACCCACTTCATGGTGAAGTCGGTGTCGAGTTCCCAGACAATGTCGCTGGCGTTCTCCGCCAGCAGGCGGAATCTGCGTTCGCTGTCGGCAAGCGCCAAGCGCGACAGGATTTGCTCATTGACGTCGCGCAAGCCGACTGTCAGTCCGGTGACCTGTCCGTCCTCACCAGTTGTCGGTCGAGCGAACAGGGACATCCATCGGTAGTCGTCGTTGGCGTCCCTGATCCGTAGGGTCACTCCTGGGCCGATCTTGCCGGCAACCACGGCGTCCCGCCACGCCTTACGGATCGATTGGTCGTCCGGGTGCACCAGATCCCGCGGTCGGCTGCCCAAGATCCGCTGAGGTTGCCAACCCAGCACGGATTCCAGCGACGGCGATGCCCACACAGTGAATCCGTCTGCGTCGGTCTGCAACACCACGTCCGTGGCATTCTCCGCAAGCAATCGGTAGTCATTCTCGGTCCGTTGCAGGGCATCGGCCAGAATCTCTAATGCGTGTGCGGTCTGTTTGTCTTCGGTCACATCACGCACAATGCAGACGATTTCCCGGCCGTCCTCGGTCGCTCGAGCGTTCCAGGACAGCCATCGGTAGCTGCCGTCGACGTGTCGGTACCGGTTTTCGAACGAGACGGTGACATGTGCCGGATCCAGAATCGCCTGGGCCTCGCTGGTCGTGCGATCGACGTCGTCTGGGTGGATGAAATCAAGGTAGGGACGCGAGGTCAGTTCTGCCGAGGTGTGGCCGAGGACCTTATGCCAGTTGGCATTGACCGCCTTGAGGTAGCCGTCCGGACTAGCGACCGCGAGCATGTCCGACGACAGATCCCCCAGGACATCTTCGACGCCGCCGCCCGGTCCGCCAGTGGTCGTGTCCGGATCGTTCACCATCCACCCTTCACTCATCGACTAAAGGGACGCGGTGCGACCGTGAATCCCTCAGTAATCTCGCGGCGGCCACGTCGGGCGGGTCGGGCACCTGTGCTCGCCGTTGGTGGGCACACCGACGATGATATGGGGGTTCAGCTACCTCGGCGACCACCGGGCTACCCGGGCCTCACGACGACCCTCCACGGAAATGACAGGTGCCTTTGCTTAACCTTTACGTTTCCCAGAACGGGCCCGAACCCAACCGGCTGCGGTTTGGCGCACTATTGATCCTGTAAGCAGCGAGGATTACCGCAGCAACAAAGAACACCAACAAGCCAAAGACGTTTATCAGCAAGGCACCGGAAGTTCTTTCGCAGGGAACTACCAGAGCCGGAACAGCACGACTGGCCCGATCGCTTTTCGCAGGGGCGATGGAAGCCAGGAAACATAGCCGACCGTGGGCCGTATGTAATGGGTGATGCCACACCCACTGCATACGGCCCACGGGTCTGTTAAGGCCCGGCCCGTCACCGCACACCACCCTCGCAAACCCCCGCCAAATGCGGGTTTCGCGCGCAGAAACCCGCATTTGGCGGAGGTCTGCGGGATGTGAGGCCGCTAAACCGTGGCCAGTTCGCTGGGTTGGGTCAGCGGTACCGTCAGGGTGATCGTCGTTCCTTGGCCGGTTTCACTGCTGATCGTCAGGGTCCCCGCCAGCAATTTGGCACGTTCCTGCAGTCCTAGCAGGCCCAGGCCGCCACCGCGGTAGTCCGGTTGCCGTTGCGGTACTTGCGCAAAGCCTTCGCCGTCGTCCCGGACGACAATCGACAGCGCTGCCGGGCTGAACGTCAGTGTGACGAGCGCGTGGGTCGCGGATGAGTGGCGCTCGGTATTGCGCAGGGCCTCTTGCACCACCCGAAAAATGATCAGCTCGCGGTGGTCGTTGAGCCGCACCGGTTGTCCATGCAGCTCCAGTCGGGCCGTGATCGAGCTGCGAGCGTCAAGATCCTCGACCAGCCAGTCAATGGCGTCGATGAGTCCGAGGTCGTCCAGCAACGACGGACGCAGGTCGCGGCTGTAGCGGCGTACATTGTCCACCGTCGTAGCCAGAATCGTCTGTACCCCCCGCAACCGTTGGTGGATGGTCGGTTCCAGGACCTCGGTGGTGACAGAGTCGATCTGACCTTTGGCGGTGACCAGTGCCTGCAGGGTGTCATCGTGCAACTCCCGGGACAGCCGCTTGCGCTCCTCCTCCTGCGCCTCACTTGCCAGCCGGACGTACATCTCGAGTCGCTCGTTGGCGGTGCGGAGTTTGGCTGCGGCACGCTCCGCGCGGGTGGTCGATGCTCGTTCCTTATCCACCCGAAATGCCACCAGGATTGTCAACGCGATATCGATGATGAGCACAGACAGGGTTCCCTCGCGGGTGTGCCAATTGTGAAACTCGACCAGTTCCGGGGTGGACAGCACCAGCACCCACAATGCCGTTGGAACGGCACCTCGCAGGCCGTAGACCAGCGCGGCGTACACCAGCGGGATCAGAATGAGCGATGTCGCCGGGATGTACAGGCTCGATGACGCATCCAACACACCACGGTCTTCCAGGGCGGCGTGACCGAAGTCGATGACCAGGATCAGTGTCTGGATCAGCCAGAATCGCCCATCTCGCCATGGAGTGGACATCCATTGGAAGATTCCGCGGCGAGCTGGGCGGAATCCGGGTTGGGGATCACCGGTCATGGTCATCATCATCCGGCAAAGTGATCCACTGACGTCGCACTGCCTGTGTCACCGCCTCCGTGCGTGAGGTCACTCCGAGTCGGTCGAAGATGTTTCGCATGTGGGCCTCGACGGTTCGCGGGCTTAGCGACAGTTCCTTGGCGATTCTTTTGTTGCCAGCGCCGGTGGCGGCAATCTTCAGTACTTGGCGCTCCCGTTCACTCAGGGACACGGACCCCGGTGCCGTGCGCGAGATACGGTTCATGACTTTGCGAATCACAGCTGGTGACAGGGCCGGATCCCCGTTGCGGACTCTGACGATTGCGTCGGCGAGTTCCCCGGCTTCGACCGTCTTGAGCAGATAGCCGCTGGCGCCGGCGTCCAGCGCTGCGTGGACGTACTGTTCGTCGTCATAGACCGACAAGATGATCACGTCGATGTCCAGGAACTCGGCCTTTATGGCGCGCGTTGCCTCGATCCCGTTCATGTTCGGCATGGCGATGTCCATCAAGACGACATTCGGTTGAAGCATCCGGACCAGGTCGCAGGCTTGTTTGCCGTCGCTGGCTTCGCCGATCACATTGACCGGTATCCCGTCGTGCTCAAGCCGTTCCCGAAGTCCAGCCCGGAAGATGGGATGGTCGTCCACGATCAGCACGGTTGTCGGTTCGTCGTCCCGCCGCTCGGTCGTCATGATCGGTCTCCTCTGGGTGAACACTTCTGGTCGCGTTCCCCAGGCCCGGTCAGATTCCTGTTCCGGGGCGGCACCGCGACCATGCTAGACCCGACGTTGCCCGAGTTTCGTGGGCCAGCGAGGGGATTAGGTGCTTTCACCTAGTGTGGCTCGGGGTCATCACCGATGTGCCAGAAGCCAACACTCGTAAGACTGCTGCTGACAGCCGTCCACATCGATTATTGGAATGAGACGAGGCACGCTATGCCTTCGATACTGCACATGATCGCCGATGCATCCACCTACTTGACGTGGGGATGGTTGTCGGTGTCAGTGCCCAACCTGATAGTGATCCTGCTGATGATCTTGGTGTTCATCCTGGCGATCGTGATTCCGTTTCCGCACGACGGGAACGACACTGACGACCAGGGGAGCACGAAATGACCGCGGACACGCAACAGCCGCCGGCGGAGTTCGTGCCAACCACCTGGACCGGGAAGCTGCGGGGAGTGGCAGAGCGCAAGCTCCCATACGACAAGGCGCTCCCAGAGACCCAGCCAGCCTACGTCGCCTCGTGGATCTACGTCTTCGGCGTGTTGACTCTGGTCTCGCTAGTGGTCATCGTGATCACCGGCGCAGTCTTGGCCTTCGAGGGGCCAATGTGGTACAACTCCTCTTCCGTTGGGCTGTTCTTCAACAGCCTGCACTTCTGGTCCGTCCAACTGTTCATGTTCTTCATGGTGATCCACCTGTGGGGCAAGTTCTGGATGGCGGCCTGGCGAGGCAAGCGGGCCAAGACCTGGATCACCGGCTGCCTGGCGTTTTTGGTGTCCATCGGTGCCGGACTGTCGGGCTACGCACTGCAGACCAACTTTGAATCTCAGTGGATCTCTTTCCAATCCAAGGACGGGCTGAACGCCACTGGCGTCGGGGCATGGTTTTCGGTAACGGACATCGGACAGATGTTGCTGGTGCATGCATTCCTGCTTCCGGCAGTCATTGCGATCATCGTGATCGGACACGTTGTGCTGGTGCGGCTTCACGGCGTCGTGCCGCCGATCGATGCCGCGAAGGTGGAGCCGGATCCGCAGGTTTCTCCAGCGCCACAGGAATCAACAGTCGGGGAGGCAAGCTGATGGCAGTGTCCGAGAAGCAGAAGACGATTGAGCGCGAACAGTGGAAGGGGCGCACCCGCCGCTACGACATCCTCCAAGAGGGGGTCATTGCGGGCATCGTGGTGGCGATCTTGACGGTCGGTCTGGCGGTCGTGTTCAGCTCTCCCGACGAGCCGGCGCTGACGTTCAAGAGTTGGGCCGCAGATGCTCCCGATGATTTGTACGCGACCACCGTCAAGGAGCTGGCCGGGACTTCTGATTCGGCAGAATATGGGCCGCCTTACAACAACGGCAGCGAGGGAGTCTCAATCGGTCCGATCGCGCCGCAGAAGTGGATGGGCGTGCAGCAGCCAGTCGATCCAGTGAATGACTTCGTCATCATTCCGCTGTCCAACCAGGAGCAGCCGGCCAAGGTCGCGGCGGCCTTGGCCATCTGGAAAGCAGCCACCCCCGACCAACAAGCGGCCTGGGCGGAGGCCTACGACACGGCTCTCAACGATCCCGAGGGTGCCGATGGCGATGTCACGGCAGTGCCCGAAGGCGACTACGGACCGGTGCCGGACCTGGCCACTGGGTTGGTGGGAATGGCGGCCTCTGGTGCTCTGGACGGGATCTTGCCCAACCCCGGCCAGTTCTACAACGAGAACAACACCAAGCAGATCCTGTTCATGGGCGACGGCGGGTATCTCGATGACGCCGGCACCGCTGCCCATCTGCAGGGCAATGAGTGGGGCATGATGAACGGGATCGGCAAGTATCCCGGCCAGCAGTGGCTCGCGCCGTTCTCGTTCTGGTACCAGTTGCCGATCTTCAACAGCGAAGACGAAACCGGGTTGGCTGCGACGTTGACCGCCAACGCGGACCTGTACATCATGGCAATCATCGGGTTGCTGACACTGATCGCGGTGTTCCTGCCCTTCATACCGGGCCTGCGAGCGATTCCTCGGGTGATCCCGCTGCACAAGCTCATCTGGCGCAGCTACTACCGGAGAGGGTGATTGCCGCTGCTACTACAGGGCCGCACGGCGTGGTGGGTGCACTTCCACGCCGTGCGGCCCTGTCTGTAGCAGCGGTTGGTGGATGCGACGGCGGAACTCGACGAGGGTTTGGTCGTTCAGGTTGGTGATGTCGGTGGGTACCTCGATCTGGCCGGTCGCGAGGGCGGCTTGTTCGGCAGTCAGATCGTGGCCGTCAGCGACCACGGTCAGCCAGTCGGTCGATGAAGCATCGACGGTTATCCGTAACTGCCCTCCAGGGGGGCAGGACTCGGCCAGCAAGGACAACGCCCTGCCGACACTTGCCACTGTGCTCAGGTCCGGTGGCTGTTCGTCGGGCCATCGGGTGGACAGCACCGTGATGTCGGCCCTGACCTGCTCTTTGGCTGCCCTGCCCACGACGGCCACCAACTCCTCGGCCAGTGGACCGAGGTCGGGGTCGATTCGCAGGATGGAGCGCAGGTAGCTCTCCTGGGTACCGGCGGCTTCGCGTACCGCCGGATCGAGCGGATCTGCAGTGCCATCGGCCAGTCGCTCAAGCAGTTCCCGGCTGTCGGTCAGCATGATGTCGCTTCGCCTGGAAGAGGCGGCGGAGAGTTGTTGCAGCGCGGCGATCTCGGTCTGGGCGGTGGCGGTCAGACGGGCAGTGATGGCCGCCTCCGAGAAGTACCGGTCGATCCGTCGCCGGAACAGCCCGATGGCCAGCAGTCCGGCGCAGTCGGTGATGAAGTTAGCGGTGTAGGCCGGTCCGCACGATGTCGTTGCGATGGCGATGAACACCAGAGTGGTGTTGCTGACGACGTAGACCGCGGCCGCGGTCAGGCCCTGCCAGGGCGCACCGCTGAGCAGGATCGTGACCAGGGCAACCAATGCTGCCCAACTTGATGGAGGGAACGTGGTTCCTGATACGCCGCACAGGTCGTCGTTGGCCATTGATAGCGACAGAATCGCTGGCACGGAGATCATCAGCACGACCATCATCAGTCCAGGCAGCGGTAGTTGCCGGCGCGAGACGATGGCCGCGGCAGCGATCAGTAACCCGCCCAAGACCATTGGGGCGAGCTCGGCTGGCTCGGCGTTCGAGGCGGCCGCCAGTGCCGTCGTAACGAGGTACGATCCGCCGACCCAGGCTGCGATCCGCACCGCCATTGAGGTCAGCGAGCGACTGATCGAGGCCGGTCCCGACGCTGCCCGCTCGGCGGCGGCCGCGGCTGTCAGTTCCGGGGACCAGGACAGTTCCACAGCGGCGCCGGGGCCGCGGGCGCCCGTCGCCGTCGCCCTGATCCCGCTGTGGGTTGCGCGTTGGAGCAGGGTCGTCGGGACCGTCGGTCCGGTGGGGATTCCTGGTCCGCTATCTGACACGGTGGTGATCAAGGCTGAACCGACTCTGGTGACCCGGACGGTCGCGGTCGCCCCCGGGGCGTGTTTGCTGATGTTCAGTAGTGCCTCGTTGATGCAGTCGCGCATGCCTCGCAGCACCCGTTGCGGAACGACTGGACCGGGTCCACCATCGTCAGAGACCAAAGGTCCGATGTCGGCGTCGAGGTGCAGCCGTTCGGCTTGGGTGCCAGCGATGGTGATCAAGTCCCGCACGCTGAGTTCGTCAGCATCGGGGTCGTAGCCGTCGATCCGTGCGCTCATCTGGCGCAGGTCATCGCGGGCCCTGGCAGGTACTGAACCTACAACGGAGGCCGGAACCCCTGCCCGTACCGCTCCCAGCGTATTGATCACCGTGTCGTGCAGGCCGTAGTTGAGCTGCTTGAGATAGTCGCTGCGCTCGCGGGTGATCTCAGCGTTCGCAGTTGCCAGCGCCGCGTCGACGGTCGCGCGATCGCGGTCCTGGGCTATGCGGCGCCAGACAGTGACGGCTGCCAGGGCTCCCATGGCGATGCCGATGGCGTCCACGGTCGAGATCACCGGTTCAACGAGCAGCGACGCTTGGCCGACGAGTAGTAGTCGTACTGCGATCAGAAGATTTGCGGCGACTGTGAACCCGACGATTGTTCGCCAGGCAGCCGGGTTAGGCAGCAGCAGGGCGGCCGAGAAGGCTGCCGTGGTTGCCCATTGCACAGACAGCGGGAAAGCCTCGCCATCGACCACCGGTTTGCAGGCCAGAATCGAGAGGGTGGCGGTGACCATCATCGCCACCACCACCCAGCCGGTGCCGATTCGATGCAGTGCCAGCGAAAAGACCATGACGACGAGCGCTGTTGCGATGCACAGCAGCACCAGGATCTGAGAACCGTTGAACGCGTCGGAGAATTGGCCCGCGTCGAGCAGCGCGAACACCACTAGCGAGAGCAGGCCCAGGCCGACCCAAATCAGCGCCACCACCCGAAGCGTCGTGTCGACGAATGCCACCTCGGTGGCGCGTAGCTCGGCGGGGGCCGGTCTCTCGGCCTCGACCGACTCGTCGCTCGACATGGTGGCGCCTCCAGCGGGCAGGTCAGCGTCGATTCGCGTGTCTGCCTACTCTAGGGGGACGAGCCCCTCCCGCAGCGCCTCTCGGTACAGGTCCGTTGCGCTGGAGGCTGGCAGTCCGACTCGCGCACACTTCTCGCGGATCCGTTTGAGGTAGGTCTTGACCGTGTGGGGTGACACGCCGAGGTGCCGGGCAACGGTGTCAATTTTGAGTCCGCGCGCGTACAGAGAAAGAACCTTGCGCTCCTGGTCGGTCAGGCCCGGATCCTCTTCCTCCGCTGAGGCGGCGAGCACGGCGGCAAGGTCGTGTGAGGTCCACGGTTCGCCGGACAGGACCGTGTCGATGGCCTCGAAGAGATCTTCCGGGGCGTCCGATTTGGTCACAAAACCCGCGACGCCGACGTTCATCAGCTGACGCACCAACGTTGGGGAGCCCATCGCGCTGACGACTAGGACCGTCGAGCCGGCATCGATGAGCTGCCGCACCAGGAAGGGGTCTGCCTGAGTTGTCCCGAGATTCAGATCGAGCAGGACCAGATCGGGGGCAGGGCTGACGGCCGCGAGGGCTGACAGGTCATGCCCTCGCCACACTATCCGCAGGCCCGGTCGCTGAGCGGCTAGCAACTGCTCGAGACCGTGCAACACCAGCGGATGATCCTCGGTGATTGCGACGGTCACCGTCTCGTCCCTGTTAGTTGAGGTCATCGCGGCGTCTTCCTTAGCAGTCGTGGGCGGGCTCTTAGTCGATGACAACGCGATTGCGTCCTGCGCGCTTTGCCCGGTACAGCGCGCTGTCGGCCCGGCGAAGCAGGGAATCGGAGGTTTCCGGCACCCTGTGTCGCGGTTGGGCGAGCCCGATGCTCACGGTAACCGGAACTGGAACGCCGTCGGCGGTAACCGCCCCGGACTCGACTACTGATCGCAGGCGTTCGGCCAGAACTTGCGGCTCGTTGGTGTCGAATGCTTCCGACACGACCAAGAACTCCTCGCCGCCGTAGCGGCCAATTCGATCTGAGCTTCGCATCTCAGACGAGATCGCTGCTGCCACCGATCGGAGCACCTCGTCGCCGACCGGGTGGCCGAACGTGTCGTTCACCAACTTGAAGCGATCGATGTCGATCATCATTACGGCCAGTGTGCGGTTGTCCGAGTAGGGCCAGATTACCTGCTTGTCGGTCCGGGCGGCCAGCTCGTAGATGATCGCTGAGTGGTTCAGCAGGCCGGTCAAGCTGTCGTGTCGGGCCTGATGCTCAAGGATCGCTCGGGTCTGCAGCAGATCTTTGTTCAGGGTCGACATCTTCTCGTACAGCAGGCTTTTGTCGATGGCGATCGATACCAGGTCAGCCAGGTACACGAAGGTCTCTTCGTGCTCGGCGTCGTACTGGCCGGGGCTGTTGCTGCTGAAGAACAGGAACCCGACCGGTCGACCCATAGCGATCAGCGGACAGGTCAGCGAGGATCTGACGCCCTCCTTGACGATGAGTTTCGTTGCCATCGAACCGGGATGCTCGTCCAGGTAGCCGACCAGATCGTTGATGATGCGCGGCTCGCCCGTGTTGATGATTGCCTGCAGGCTGCTGCCGCTCATCTGGGCTGAGAAACCTACCTTCAGTGCGGGTTCTCGGCCGTCCGTTCTGGCCCAACGCGATCGTGCGACTGTGCCGTCGCGTTCGAGTAGGGCGCACCCTATCCGGTCGTACGGGATGATCGGTCGAAACGACTCGAAGATGTTATCCAAGACCTCGTCGAGGTAGACCCCCTGAGCGATTTCGCGGGCAACCTCGGCGAACTGGCGCTCTCGGGTGAATCGGGCTTCGAAGCCGGAGGTGACGCTGATGATTGACTCGCCGAGAACGGCGACCTCATCCCGGGGTGCAGCAGGCGGCGCGACGTCGCCGGGGCGCTTGTCCAAGTGGTCGTGGGCAAACCGGTCGAGGTATTCCCGGTACTTCGTCAGGCGCGGATCTGCGGCATCCGTCGACTCTGCCATGCTGCAGAGCGTAGGGCACATGCGCGGGGGATGTGTGGTCCTAGGAACCTGGGTCCTAGCGGACGGCCGCCGCAGTTCCAGCTACGCCGTAGATGGCTAGCGAGATGCCCACATAATGAGTCACGTAGCCGCCCAGGGTGCAGGAGTGGAAGATTTCATGAAAACCGAACCAACGGGGGGACGGATCGGGTCGGCCTATTCCGTAGATCACTGCGCCGGCGATGTAGAAGGCGCCGCCGCCGAGCAGCAATAGGTAGATCGCGGCGCCTCCGGTGGACCAGATGGTTGGGGTGTACAGCAGTGCGGTGCAGCCCAACGTGATGTAGACCGGCACCGTGACAGCCTTGGGTGCGCCGATCCAGACCACCCGGAACACCATCCCGATCAGCGCGGCGGTCCAGATAATCCACAGCAGTTGAGTTCCCGAGTTGCCGCCGACGAGGACCACCACAAACGGGGTGTACGAGCCCGCGATCAGAAGGAAGATCGTCGCGTGGTCCGCCCGGCGCAGGAATGCGTACATCTTGGGACCCCATGTCCCGCGGTGGAAGGTCGCACTCACGGTGAACAACGCGATGGTGCTTAGCGAGTAGATGGTCGCGGCCAGGCGCAGATTTGACGGCGAGAGCACGACCAGAATGATCCCGCAGATGACGGCCGCTGGGATCGCTCCGGCATGCTGCCAACCCCGCAGTTTCGGTTTGATTTTCTGCAGTGCCTGCTTGGCCGCTTCGGTCACGCTGGCAACGTTACGTCAGTCCCGAGTGCAACGCCATTGCGCGCATGGCAGGATCGTCCCGTGGGCATCGGGGATCTGGTGTACGGCGCGTACTCCAAGCGACTCAGTTCGCAGATCGACCAGGACCGTATTCCGCGTCACGTCGGGGTCGTTCTCGATGGCAACCGACGGTGGGCAAGCGAGCACGGCAACGCTACTGATCATGGACATCGCGTGGGCGCCGCCAAGATCGAGGAGTTCATCGGGTGGTGTGACGAGGTCGGTGTAGAGGTCGTCACCCTCTGGTTGCTCAGTACGGACAACCTCGCACGCCCGGCCGCCGAACTTGAGCCGCTGCTTGAGATCATCACAAACACCGTGTCGGAACTTGCCGCCACCAGGCGCTGGCGGGTCCATCCGGTGGGGGCGCTGGACTTGCTCCCTGCACAAACCTCGCGGGCGCTCAAGGAGGCTGACGTCTCAACTCGCGACATTGGCGGGATTACCGTCAACGTCGCCGTCGGCTATGGCGGGCGGCATGAACTGGTTGATGCGGTGAGGGCACTGTTGCTTGAGCAGGCCGAGCTGGGAACGAGCCTGGAGGACTTGGCCCAGGTTCTGGAGGCTGACCACATCGCCGAGCACCTGTACACCAAGGGTCAACCTGATCCGGACCTGCTTATTCGCACCTCCGGCGAGCAGCGACTCTCTGGCTTCATGCTGTGGCAGAGCGCAAACTCCGAGTTCTACTTCTGCGAGGCGTACTGGCCGGACTTTCGCAAGGTGGATTTCTTGCGCGCGCTGCGCGCCTACTCCCAGCGCGACCGCCGCTTCGGCACCTGACACCCGCCCGCCTCCGCCCCTTCGCGTTGGCACCTTCGTTGAGTGCGAAGTTGTGGCCCATTCCGATCAAGGAAACCGGGCCACAACTCCGCAGTCAACCCAAGAAAGGCGGGCCGTGTCGGGGGCGATGTGCGTGGAGAAAGGGGTTTGGAGTTCTAGCGTGAACGGTATGCGGAAAGGTCAGGCACCAGACCTGGCCGGGAGCATCCAGGAGGCTCGTCGTGCCAAGAACCTACGTACTTGACACCAGCGTTTTGCTGTCCGACCCGAATGCGATCCGTGGCTTCGCCGAGCACTCGGTGATCGTTCCGGTGGTCGTGATCAGGGAACTTGAGCGCAAGCGTGACGACCCGACTTTGGGTCACAATGCTCGCACTGTTCTGCGGTCGCTTGAGGCGCTTCGGATGGAGCACGGATCGAACCTGCGCAGTGGAGTTGTGGTCAACGAGTCCGGCGGGACCCTGCGGATCGAGATCAACCACGTCGATACCTCGCACCTACCGGAATCCGTCCGAGCGGATCGGGGCAACGACACCCGGATCCTGTCGGTTGCTGCGGCGCTTCGCGGCGAGGGCCACGACGTCGTCGTCGTGTCAAAGGATCTGCCGCTGCGCCTGCTTGCCCACGGCGCCTTGGGGATACCGGCCGAGGAGTACCGGCGGGAACAGGTCGCAGACAGTGGCTACACCGGCTTGGTCGAGATCGAGACTTCTCGTGAGTCGGTGGATGAGTTGTACTCGCAGGGGTCCATCCCATTGGAGTCCCATGACATTCCGGTCAACACCGGAGTCGTTCTGCTATCCCCGACCACGTCCGCTCTTGGGCGGGTAACCGACAACAAGGAGATTGCCCACGTCCGCGGCGACATCGAGGCTTTCGGTGTGCACGGGCGCTCCGCCGAACAGCGGATCGCGCTGTCGCACTTGCTCAACCCGCAGATCGGCATCGTTTCCCTCGGTGGCATGGCCGGGACCGGCAAATCGGTGCTCGCCCTAGCTGCGGCACTGGAGTTGGTGCTGGAGCGGCGGTCGATGCGGAGGATCTTCGTGTTTCGGCCGATCATCGCTGTTGGCGGTCAGGAACTGGGGTACCTCCCGGGCAACGAGGAAGAGAAGATGAGCCCGTGGGGAGCGGCGGTGTTCGACGCCCTGCGGTCGATCACGACCGTAGAGGCCGTCGACGAAGTGCGTGCACGGGGTCTCCTTGAGATCTTGCCGCTGACCCACATCAGGGGCCGCACGCTGGGACCGGACGACCTCGTCATCGTGGATGAGTGTCAGAACCTTGAACGGTCCACCATCCTGACCGCGATCTCTCGACTCGGCGAACGTAGCAAGATCTTGTTGCTGCACGACGTCGCGCAGCGTGACACTCTGCGGGTAGGGCGACACGATGGAATCGCCGCGGTGGTCGAGAGGCTGAAGGGCGAGTCACTGTTCGCCCATGTCACGCTGACCCGATCCGAGCGCAGCCCAGTTGCCGCCCTGGCCACCCGCCTGCTCGACGACGGCCTGAGCTAGCCCCAGCCGCTTCCGCCAATCCGGCCCGACTCACCCCGGCGCGACCGACTGCCCGTTCGTTGACTGTGAAGTTGTGGCGTGATTTCCGTGATCGAAAACGGCCACAACTTCACAGTCAACGCATCTTGGGCGGCGGCGGGGGCGTCGGGGTCGTCGGGAATATGGGCGTATGTCCTGATTAGGGGTGCATCGTCCATGGGATTACTCACTAAAGTCCGCTGGATTAACTGAGGTTCCGCGGGCAGGGTAGACGAGTCAGCCCCCGCGAGAATCGTTCCTCATGTCGGCGATCCCGACTCCGTACCGCCTAAGGCGGTCGTCAAGGACCGATTTCGTTGCCCCGGTTGGGTGCCCCTGTATGGCGCCCGCGGGCTAGTGCCAAGCACGGTTTACGTCGCCCTCGCGTTTGCGCGCCTGCTTGGAGTTTCTTTCGGGGCCCGTGAACGCCGATCGCGAGGCGGCGTGCAACCACAAGGAGAACCGTGAACCGCAAGATTGCCGTTTCCATCGCCCTCGGCGCAGCTGTGCTGGGCACTTCCATGGCAGGCACAGCGCCGGCCCAAGCGACCGCTCCCGGATCGGTCGCGCCAGCCGCTATCAGGCTGTCGATCCCGCAGGTGTCGCCGCAGGCCAGCCTGGTGCAGGTGACGACTCGGTCCAAGGCACGGCTGTCGCCGGCCCGAATCAAGGCCGACGCAGTCCAAATCACCGCCGTATCGCCCTACAAGCCCGGCACTGTCAGCTACTCCAAGTGGTACGCCAAGCAGTACATGTGGCTGCGCTACAAATGGGGTGCCGCTCAGTTCAGGGCCCTCGACTTCATCTACACCCATGAGTCCGGCTGGCTGCACCGCATCGCCAATGGTGGCGGCTCTGGTGCCTACGGCATCCCGCAGGCGCTGCCGGGCAACAAGATGGCAGTAATGGGCAGCGACTGGCGCACCAATCCCCAGACCCAGATCAAGTGGGGCCTGGACTACATCAAGCAGGTGTATCGATCGCCGATCGGGGCCAGGAGCTTCTGGGGATCGCACAGCTGGTACTGAGCAAATGCGGTGGGCGAGCGGCGACCCTCGGCGGCAGACTTCGGTCGCAAGGGGCGTCGCTCGTTCCGTCCTGCGTGGCAGCTCCAAGGACCGGTAGGCTGCCGCTGAGGTAGTGGCGGCCGCCTCAGCGCGCGCCACCGGAGGGTCCGCAGGGAGGTCGTGGGTGGTCGGTGACGACGGTCGCAACTCGGCCGACCTCAGCGACCTCGGCGAATTCGAGCCTTCGGAACCGGCCGAGATCGCGACGCCGGCACCGACGCCGACCCCCCCGGGGGCCGACCCACGCGCCCCGCGCCAGCCGTCCCGAGCGCTGGCGAGGATTCTGCTCGCACTCGCCGTGGTCTGGGCGTTGTCGTTCGGCGGGTCCCTGATCGGATTGACCGGCCCGATCGCAGCAGTGTGGGCAATTGCCACGCTGTTGGTGGTTCCCTTGGGCCGGACCCTGACTGATCGCCTGGTGGCGCTGTTGTTGCTGGGCGCGGTCGCTGCCGGGCTGATCGCCTGGTTCACGCCGCTGGTGCCGTGGTTGGTGGGACCCCCCGTGCTGGCCGGCTTGTTCGGCACCATGGCGGCGATCGTGTGGGGACTTGGTTGGACGCGCCGACCGGCCGTTGGAGCCCGTGACTGGACGAGCATCGGTGTCGGTGTGATCACGGGATTGATCTTCTGGAGCCCGTACATCGGTGCCACCAGAGCCCGCATGATCGGAGTGCTGTCCTCCGGATTCGACCAGCCAGCTCACGTCTTCATGTGGATGCGGGTGTGGGCCAACCATGGGTACCTCATCGTCAATACGCTGCCGGACCCGGACTACTGGGACTGGCGGGTTTACCCGCAAGGCGCTCAGGCTGTGTTTGCCGATGTCGCCGCGGTCGTAACAGGCCAGGGAATCCCGACCCAGCAGCAGGAGCAATACCTGTCGCTGTTCGTGATCTTGCTGGCCGGTGTTGCCGGGGCATTGGCCCTGGTCACGGCCTGGAGCGTTGATCGGCTGTGTCGTGGCCGACGGGGAATCCCCACTCGCCGGGTGGTTGCGCTGCAGATCGTGGCAGCGGTGCTTGTCGCGCTGGGTCCGAGTTCGGTCGTGCTCGTGCAGTCTTTGAGCTACGGGCTCGGCTTGGTGGCGGCCATACCGTCGGTAGCACTTGCTGCCACGGCTCGCCGCACGCCCCGGCTGGCGGGTGTTCTGGTGGCAGCCTCGCTGGCGGCCGCCGCGGCGATATACCCGATCTGCGCCCTGATCGCTGTGGTCGCGTGGCCGCTGTATCTGTGGACATCTCGTCATTTCTGGTTGGCGAGCAGCAGGCGGCGGTGGTACGCGGTCCTGGCCACTGTGGCGGCGGCCGCGTTGTGTGCGCCGATGTTCGCGTTGCTCGCATTTCGGCACGTGGATCACAACTGGGATACCTACGGCTACTTCCAGACCCTGCACACTGTCGTGTACGTCGCGATGGCGGTGCTGCTTGCGGTGCTGATCGTGATGGGCCGGGGACGAGTTCCGAGGCCGGTGATCTACGCGACCTGGGTGGCGGCGATCGTCACGGTCTTGCTGGCGGCCGAGGCGATACTGCAGTGGCTGACGGCGGGGGATCCGAGCTACTACTCCGTCAAGACCATGTACCTGGCGTGGATGCTCGGTGTCATTGCGGTTGCCAGTGCGGCCGCAAGCATCCGGCGCCGGGACGCCGCGTTGCCCGTGGTCGGCACGCGCACGGCGGCGGTGGCGCGGAAGCTGGTGGCCGGCGCGGCGGCGGTGGCGCTTCTCGCGACCTCGGTCATCGCGGCAGTCGCGCTGGACGGACTCGACCAGCGGGACGTGGTTCAGGGGTGGTCCCGCGCGGTGTCCAGAGAGGCGTGGGTCCTGTCCACTGCGAGCTTGACTGATCGATTCGGCAGGGATGCGCTGGCCGTCAGCGACTACTCCGCGGCACACGACGGGGTAACCGTCGTTCTGCCGTGCAGCAGCTCGAGCGAACAGACCTACATCCGCTGGGCCATGTTCCTGCACGGTGGCATGACGGAGACCCAGATTGCAGTACTCTCGGCGACCTGCGACCTCACCACCGGAGACCCGCTGGGATTGTTGCCGGTCTATCTGAGGGGCAACCCGGAGGTCATCGTCAATGCGATCGCTCGCGATGCTGATACCTACGAGTACGCGGTGAAGGTCAAGGAGACGCTCAAGCTGTCCAACCTGAAGCTACTTGCTCCGCTACCGAAACAGCTCTAATGTCCAGCACAAGATCGTTGGCTGCGGCCGCGAATTCCCCCGAAGCGAAGCCCTAGGTAGGTATGCGTGCTCCCCGACGTGACGTTTCTCGGTCATTCGACGCTGTTGGTCGAGTTGGCCGGCGTCCGGATTCTGACCGATCCGGTGCTGTTCTCGCGGGTGTCGTTCCTCGGCCGAGTCGTGCCGCCGCTGGATCCCATGCTCTACCGCGACGTCGACATCGTGTTGATTTCACATATGCATCAGGACCACTGTGACCTTCGGTCGTTGCGCGAGTTCGCCGGGGCGACCCTCGTCGTCCCGCCGGGGGCCGGGCAGTTCCTGCAGCGCAAATCCGGCATGCACACGGTCGAATTGCCGGTGGGTGCGACGTTCTCGCACGCTGGCGTTCAAGTGAGGGCGGTGAAAGCCGTTCATGATGCATCCCGGGTTCCGTTCGGTCCGCATGCCGAGTCGATCGGCTACCTGATCACTAGCGCGAACTGCGCCGTCTACTTTGCCGGAGACACCGACGTGTACCCGGAGATGGCCGATTTCGCGGATCGGGCGCAGCGACAGATTGATGTTGCGCTGCTGCCAGTGTGGGGATGGGGACCGAACCTCGGTCCCGGTCACATGAACCCGGAGCGCGCGGTGCAGGCGATCGGTCTGATCGAGCCGCGGTTTTCGGTGCCCATTCACTGGGGCACGTTGTTCCCCCTCGGTTTGGGTCAGGTGAAGCCATCGCTGCGCCAGACGCTGGTCAGGCCGCCGTTGGAGTTCGCCGAACGAGCCGAGCTGGTCGGCGCACCCGGCTCGGTGGTGGTCGTTCAGCCCGGCAATCGCGTGGTGTTTGAGTCATGAGCTCGGCCGGATTGGCCTCTGCGGGCACCGAACGCAACGGCGCAGAAGTCAGGCAGGAGGCCGGGCGCGAACTGGCGAAGGATCCGTGGCAGAGCCAACACAAAGTCCGGGATTACTTCGGCAAGCTGCTCATCGGCACCGTGGTGTTGTCGGTCACGATCGGGATCGCGCCGGGGATCTCGGTTGACGGCTTGCTCAGCGTGCCGATCGCAGTCGTTTTCACATCGTTCTTGACGACCGTGCTGCAACCGTTGATGATCCGGATTGCGGTGCCGTTCGGCTGGTTCGGTGCCGCCATGCTGGCTGTGTTCGGGAACTTCATCGTCATGTACCTGGCACTGAATCTGGCTCCCGGAATCGATGCCGCGAACCCGGCGCAGACCTTCCTGGCGACCTGGATCTACTCGATCCTGATGGCAGTGGTGCAGTGGGTGCTGGCCATCGACGGCGAGGATGTCTTCCTGGTGCAGGTCATCCGCCAAAGCACCCGCGGCGGAATGTGGGGGACCGAACTGACCGAGCAGGACCGGGCGTCCCAGGCTGCCGGCGGTCATCCGCAGCTTGGCGTCGTGTTCGTCCAGCTCGACGGGATGCCGGCCCCTGTGCTCGATTGGGCGGTCAAGTCCGGCAACCTGCCCACGCTGTCTCGTTGGATCCGGTCGGGGGAGTACACCTGGGCCGAGTGGCACTCCCGGGTGCCCTCGACCACGCCGGTGGCCCAGGCCGGACTGCTGCACGGAACCAGTCACAACATGCCCGCGTTTCGGTGGTACGAGAAGGACAGCGGGGAGTTGATCGTGGCGAATCACCCCCCCGACGCAGCCAAGATCGAATCACGCATCAGCAATGGCAGGGGACTGCTGGCCGACTCCGGCGTGAGCATTTCGAACCTTTTCTCCGGTGACGCTCAATCGCGGTTGTTGGTCATGAGCGGCATGAGTGAAGTCCGCAAGGGGCTGGGACCGTCCAAGTCATATGCCTCCTTCTTCACTCACCCGGCTGGATTCACCCGTGCTTTCATCATGACCGTCGGCGAGATGTTCAAGGAGCGGTTCCAGGCGCGGGCCCAGGTCAAGCGCGACATCGTTCCGCGGATCTCGCGCAAGGGTTCGTACGTTGCGCTGCGCGCCGTGACCAACGTGTTGTTGCGCGACCTCAACACCGCGTTGGTGATCGAAGCCATGATGAACGGTTCAAAGAGCATCTACGTGGATTTCGTCGACTATGACGAGATCGCCCATCACGCCGGGGTCCAGCGCCCCGAATCGCTGCGGGCGCTAGAGGGTCTCGATCAGACCCTGGCACAGCTTGAGAGGGTGGTCCGCTTCGCTCCGCGGCCCTACCGGTTCGTGTGTGTCAGTGATCATGGGCAGAGCCAGGGCTCGACCTTCAAGCAGCGCTACGGGGAGCCGCTGGAGGACGTCGTCCGCAAACTCATGGGTGCCGAACTCAGTCAGACGGTGGCAGCAACTGCCGACGTTGAGGATTGGGGTCCACTGAACACGTTCCTGTCGCAGTTGCAGCACCAGCCGTCGGTAACTGGTGGTCTGACGAAGCGGGCGATGCGCAACCGGTCGGTTGACGGGACCGTCACGCTGGGACCGGCCACCGTGGCGATGGCGGAGTTGGACAGCGCAGAGCAGGACGACCTGCGGCCAGAGCTGGTGGTCGTCGGCTCGGGCAACCTCGGCGGGGTGTGGTTCGGGCAGGTTCCAGGTCGGGTGGTGCTGGAGGACCTCGAGCTGCTCTGGCCGGGTCTGGCCCTCGGGTTGGCGACTCATCCCGGGGTCAGCTTCATCCTGGTTCAGACGCACAGTCACGGTCCGGTGGTGATGGGAGCGCGGGGTTTGCAGCGACTGCGCACGGGTGAGGTCGAAGGCGATGATCCGCTGGCCCCGTTCGAGGCCGGGTCCAGGGCCGACCTGCTGCGGATCGCCGAGTTCTCCAACGCTCCCGACATCTATCTGAACTCCATGTACGACCCGACCACCGATGAGGTTGCCGCCTTCGAAGAGCTAGTCGGTTGTCACGGTGGCATCGGTGGTTGGCAGACCCGGGCGATTCTGGTCCACCCCGACGGCTGGCGCGTCGACAGCGACCTGACGAACGATCACGGCCGCCTCGATGGGGCTGAGGCGGTGCACAAGCAGTTGGTCAGGTGGCTGGAACAGCAAGGACACCGGCAGGACCTCGGGACGTCGGACGTCGACGGGGTGCCGAACGCCGAAGAGCGGTAGTTGATCAGCGCGCAAACGGCACCAGCTTGAGGTTATCTTGAGGTGCAGTTGTTGTTTCCTTGAGGCAGATTTGGCAAAATCTTGGATGTCACTTGGACGTTTGAGGGAAGAATCATGGACTTTCTTTCGAAAAAGTGCTCAAGATTAGGCCGATCGGGTCGATACCTGCTTTGGTCAGACGGTTCCGTGGCGGTACAAATGGGTATGGCTGTAGCGCCGGGGGAACGGAAGCACTGCACCAGGCTCGGCGGCGGTTGTCGGGTCGACAGACAGCGGGCATGCGGCTCCGGTGTCTTCTAACAAAAAAGGGAGATAAGAATGAAACAACGGATTCGCGAAGCCCGAGAGAATGAAAGCGGCTTCACGCTCGTCGAGCTCTTGATCGTCATCGTCGTCATCGGCATCCTCGCCGGCATCGTTGTGTTCGGTGTTGCGACCTTCCGTTCAGACTCCACCGCGTCTGCTTGCACGGCCACGCTGAAGACGGTCCAGCAGGCTGCCGCTGCGTACTACGCCAAGTCCACGACCGGTTCGTACCCGACCAGTGCCTCAGTGCTGGTTTCGGGCGGTTACCTGCAGACCACCCCGAGCAACATCACCATCACCTACTCCTCGACCACGCTTCCCGTCCAGGCTTCTTGCCCCTGATCGGTAGCGCAGTGAGCCCGGCGACCCTCAGGGTGGCCGGGCTCACTGGTTTCTGAGGTGGATTGACTCGCCGTGCGAATGGTCCGCGCGCCGGCAGCCTCAGCGTGAGCGGACGATCTCCTTCGGGTGGGTGGATCGCGAAAGCGCATCCTCGTAAGTGACCATCCCCTCGGCAACCAACTGGTTCAGTGAGGCTTCCAGGGTCTGCATGCCTTCGCGCTGTCCGGTCACCACTTGACTACGGAGTTGGTTGATCTTGCCCTCGCGGATCAGGTTGCGGATCGCAGTGTTCGCCACCATCATCTCGAACGCGGCGACCCGGCCCCCGTCGATCCGCGGCAGCAGGCGTTGATACACCACCGCCGTGATGACTCCGGCGAGCTGCGAGCGGATTTGCGGCTGCTGGTCGCCGGGGAACACATCAATCAACCGGTCGATCGTCTGGGCGGTGTCGTTAGTGTGCAGCGTCCCGAACACCAAGTGGCCGGTCTCGGCAAGGGTGAGTGCTGAGCGGATCGACTCAAGGTCACGAAGCTCGCCCACCAGCAGCACGTCAGGATCCTCCCGAAGTGCGCTGCGCAGGGCCTGAGCGAATGTCTGGACGTCGTCCCCTACAGCGCGCTGGTTCACCGCCGCCATCTTGTGCCAATGCACATATTCGATCGGATCTTCGATCGTCAGGACGTGAACGGCCCGGTTCCGGTTGATCCAGTCGATCAGCGACGCCAGTGTGGTGGACTTTCCCGAACCGGTAGGTCCAGTAGTCAGGACCAGTCCCTGCTTCAGACGCGCCGTCTCGCGCAGGGCTTGCGGTAGCCCCAGTTCGTCCATGGTTGGGATGGAACTGGGCATCATTCGCAGCGCAATCGTCACCGAGCCGCGCTGGCGAAAGGCGTTGCCACGAATTCGAGCCAGATTCCGCCAGGTGAACGAGAAATCCAGGTCGCCGTTTTCAAACTTCTGTCGTTGCGCTTCAGTGAGGATCTCCCGCAGCATCCCCTCGGTGTCCGCCGGTGTCAGTTTCGTTGTGTTAGACACGGACCGCAATTGGCCGTCGGCTCGAACCCGGGGGGCCGTGCCGGCAGTCAACAGCAGGTCGCTGCCCTTGGCCTCCCACAATTCGGCCAGCAGTTCATCAACGGTGGCACGCTGGGCATCCGGCACGGTTTGAGTCTATGGCCTGTGTTTGCGGCGAGTCGCTGTGAGGCGCGACCGCTGATCGCTCAAGGTTTCCACTGAACGGTCGATAACCCTAGCGGGCAAATGTGCTGTTGGGAAGTGACAGAAACCCGCGAACGGCAGACCAGATTGAGAGTCGGGAATGCGAGTCGGAAGGTCAGCAAGGCGCAGCCGCGATGTCGTTGACGACGACGTCGTAGCCCGGAGTCTTGAGCCCGGACCACCGCCGCCGGTTGAGCGGGTGCATTTCGAGCAGCAGCCTGAGTTCCGGCCGACTGGTGGCGCCCCGCGACTGGGCGAGATGCTGTTGCGCGATGGGATCCTGACACCGCAACAGCTGGCCGAAGCGGTTGTCCAGCAGGTGCAGTCCGGCAAGCGTCTGGGCGAATTGCTGGTCAACCTGGGATTGGTCGACGAGTCCCAGATGATTGCCACCCTGGCTGAGCAACTCGGGATGCCACTGGCGGACTTGGCTCGGACGATGCCGGACCCGGCGGTGGCAGGACTGCTTGGCGAGACGCTGGCCCGCGGGATGAATGCCATTCCGCTGCGCCGGGATCCGGACGGCGCCATCGTGGTGGCTGTCAGCGATCCGAGCCCGAGGATCGAGGACGATTTGGCGGAGGCGCTCAAGGCGCCTGTTCGGATCGAACTCGGCACCGCGCAGCAGGTTCGCTGGGCCATCGATAACACCTACCGAGCGTTGCAGGGAATCGACCTGCAGGTCGAGGCCTTCACCGCAATCCACGGCAAGCGCCAGGCGCAGTCGGCGACGTCCGCCGCCATCGACGACATGTCCGACGATGCGCCGGTAACCCGGGTCGTGAATATGATCATCGCGCAGGCGTTGCGAGATCGGACCTCGGACATCCACATCGAACCGCAAGACGAGCGCGTGCGGGTCCGGTTCCGCATCGACGGCGCCCTGCACGACGTGCTGTGGCTACCAGCCAGCATGGGCAGTGCAATCGTCAGCCGGATCAAGATCATGGCTGGGATGAACATCGTCGAACGCCGTCGCCCGCAGGATGGCCAGATAGCCATGACAGTCGAGGGCCGGGCGCTGGACATTCGGGTGTCCACCACGGGCGTCATTTGGGGCGAGAAGGTGGTGATGCGACTCTTGGACAAGAGTAGGCCGCAATACCGCCTTCGTGACCTCGGGTTCTCCGTCGAGACTCACGAGAAGATGAGCAAACTGCTGCAGTCGCCCTACGGGATGCTGTTGTGTGCTGGACCCACCGGCAGCGGCAAGACGACGACGCTGTACGCATCCATGAACGAGGTCAACAGTCCGGAACGCAACATCACGACCATCGAGGACCCAGTCGAATACGTCTTCCCGATGATCAATCAGATCCAGATCAACGAGGCGGCGGGGGTCACGTTCGCGGCTGGCCTGAAGTCGATCCTGCGCCAGGACCCGGACATGATCCTGGTGGGTGAGATCAGGGATCTAGAGACTGCCAGGATCGCCGTGCAGTCTGCGCTCACTGGGCACTTCGTCATGTCGTCGGTGCACGCAACCGACGCGGTGTCGTCCCTGTATCGGTTCTTGGACATGGGAATCGAGCCGTTTCTGATCGCCTCGTCGGTGTTGGGTATTGTTGGACAGCGGTTGCTGAGACGAACGTGTCAGCACTGCAAGGAGCCGTACGTTCCGACTGCTGACGAGATGGACTTCTTCCTGCAGTCCGGTGGGGATGAGGACAAGCGTGACTTCTGGATGGGCGCGGGCTGCAACTACTGCTCGCAGACCGGCTACTCGGAGCGGATCGGCGTGTACGAATTGCTGACCGTCGGTCCGCAGATGCGGGCCCTGCTGGTGACAGAGGGCACGACCCAATCAGAGATCAGGGATTTGGCGATAGCTGAGGGCATGAAGCCGCTGCGCACGCAGGGAGTCATCCTGGTTGAGGAGAACATCACTACTATCGCTGAGATCATCCGCAGCATCTATACCCTGTAGGCGGGTGAGACTGTGCCCAAGTTCGCCTATGCAGCAACCAACGCCACCGGCGAGACCGTGAAGGGCACGGTCAAGGCTGACTCGTTCCCCGATGCCCGGCGTGAGTTGGACATCATGAATCTTGATGTCACCGACATCAAGCAGAAGCGCGAAATCGGCAAGATGGAGGTCAGCGAGACCCGCATCAAGCGGGTAGAGTTGATGAACCTGTCTCGGCAGTTGGCGGCTTTCGTGCGTGCCGGGATCTCGATTTTGGATGCGATCTCGGAACTGGCCGAAGACGCCGATAGTCGGGGTGTCAAAAGGGTACTCACCGACATCGGCGACCAACTACGGGAGGGATCGACGCTCAGCGAGGCCGTCGACCGCCATCCCAAGGACTTCCCCACCTTCTACCGCGGGATCTTGAAGTCGGCCGAACTGACCGGCCAACTCGACACGGTACTTGATCAGCTGTCCAAGTACGTGGAACGCGACCTGGAAGCTCGACGTAAGATCAAAGGGGCGATGACCTACCCCGCGGTTGTGGCGGTGATGGCCGTCGGCACGGTGGTGGTGCTTACCGCGGTGGTGCTGCCGAAATTCAAGGAGTTCTTCGCGAGTCTCGACGCCGAACTGCCGGTGCCGACCCGAATGATGCTGGCGATGAGTGACTGGATCCAGGCCTGGGGTCTGTGGGTTCTGCTGATATCGCTGTTGCTGTTCATCGGGTTCATGGTCGGTAAACGAACCCGCCGCGGCCGTAAGATCAAGGACCGGGTCATGCTCAGGATCCCGGTCATCGGCACCACGCTGCGCTATTCGATCATCGAGCGGTTTACCCGGATTCTGGCTTCCATGGTGGGTGCCGGGGTGCCCCTGCCGGAGGCGATGAAGGTGGCCACCGACAGTTTGAACAACTTGGTGTTCGAGGATGCGTTGACCGTGGCTCGACAAGAGATGCTCAGTGGCGGTGGGCTGTCGGGTCCGATCGCCCGGACCAATTTGTTCCCCGGGATGGCGAGCCAAATGATGAGGGTCGGTGAGCAAACAGGAACCCTGGACTCGCAACTCGTGGTGGCGGCCGGGTACTACGAGAGCGAACTTGACTACAAAGTCAAGCGGCTTGCCACGATCATCGAACCGGTGGTGATTGTATTCATGGGTAGCATCGTCGGTTTCGTCGCTGTGGCACTGGTGTCGGCCATGTACGGAATATTCCGTGCGGTCAATGTGAGTGGGTGACAGCTGATGCTTGCGCGGGGGCGGACGGACAATGGTGAGTCCCTCACCGAGCTGCTGGTATCTATTGCACTTATGGGGGTGTTGGTTACTGCCTTGATGGGGGCGGTCTTCGTAACAATCGCGTCGTCCAAAATGCTCAAAGATGAGGTAGCACCGGAGAACAATGTCGGATTGATCATCGCTAATTGGGCAGATGCTATTGACTTGACGGCCTACGCCTCGTGCGCCACCGCTGCCTCGGTAGCACACGGTAGCTATCCGGGCAGCGACGCCGCAGGCACGATGTGGACCTGGGACGCGGCCAATGGCAGGTGGACCAAGGGTTCCGGTGCCGCGCTGTTCACCGCGACAGTGACCGAGGTGACCTACTGGGACATTGGGACCGATGTCGTTGATCCAGGCTTCGTCGCGACCTGTCCGGGCAATCCCGATGACGGCGCGCAGCAGTTGCTGCTGACCGTCACCGGGCCGCCGTCGAGCACCTCTGGCACCACCCAGTCCGTGCGCATCGTCAAACGCAACCCCTGCACCACCGCTGAGGTTGCTGCGAAGGCTGCGGGGTGCGTATGAGGCGCTACCAGTCAGGGTTCACGTTGGTCGAGACGATCATCGGTGTGTCCGTGCTCGTCGTATTCATGGGGGCCGCGACGCTGGCGCTGATGACCACTTTGAAGCTCAACGTGATGACAAATGCGAGCCTGTCGAACTCCTCGTCGACGGAACTGACCGTCGCCTACTTCAACGACGACGTCCAGGATGCCTCGACAATCAGGGTCACCGGCACACCTAACTGTCAGGCAAGCCCGGCACAGTCGGACACTCTGGTAGTCGAACTCGTCGGCAGTAGTTTTGACGCTGCGGCGCAGCCGTTGTCGCGGATGTTCGTGATCAGCTACGTCACCCGGACCGTGACCGTCAATGGCGCGGCGCTCGTTCAGATGCATCGGCTGACTTGCAACTGGGTCGCGCCGACACCAACGTCGACCCAGCCGGCGTTTCCATGGGCGGCGGAGGGTGATACCGAGTTGAGCACGTTGGATTCGAGTACGGATGCGAGCCTTTACGTCGCTCCGGTGGTGACGTGCAGGCCCAGGGCCGTCGTCACGCCGACCAGTTCGCTGTGTGCGGACCCGGCATGGGCCCTCGCCAGCATTGAGATCACCCCGGTTGGTGGCCCAGCGGACAAGTATTCGGTGAGCGGCAGCAGGAGGACCTCATGAAGAAGCGGGTCTGCGCGCTGCTCCGGCAGGACAACGGTGCGTCTTTGGTGATCATCATGGCGATCATGATCGTGGTCGCTATCACGATGACCGCGATGCTCGCTGCCACCGGGAACAACATGGCCACCGCTGGCAGACTAGGCCGGCAGTTGGCCTCGGATCAGCTCAACACCGACGTGGACAATGCCTTGCAGGTTGCCGTCAATCAGGTTCGAAGCAGCGACTACAACAACAACTTCCCGGAACAGTCGAGTTGCCAGGCCTACGGGTTCGGCGACCCATCATCGGATGGTCTGATGTTCGCGGCTGCCGCAACGGCCAGCGGTCAGGACGTCGTGGTCACGTGTGATCCGAAGGCCGGCACCGGGGGTGGTACTGGTTCGGTGATGATCGATGAGAACAACCGTCCGCAGTACGCGCTGCTCACGCTCGGCACCGACACCTCGTCTGACGGTTTCGAGGGGATCTACAAGGACGGGCCGGGAACGCTAAGGATCTCAGGTCCGGTGTACACGAACGCCACGATCGATGCGCAACAGCACCGTAAGGGCGGAACGTCGAACCAGGGCAAGCTGATCGTCACCGCGCTGCCCGGTGATCCCGCCACTACTCCGTTGGTGACCGCGCATTCCCTGCCGTGCTTCGGCAGCATCACGCCGGCCTGTGTCGCCGGCGGCATCAAGCCCTGGCCTGAGAACGAGGATCCGCCCGCTGATCCGGCCGCCTTCAACGAGAACAAGTACAAATACGGCCAACCACCGACGCAGACAGCCGTGCTGAAGTACCGGTCGATTCCCAGCACATCCACCGAGATCCAGGCCGCGTGCTCGGGTGCCCAGACTGTCGCGTTCGAGCCCGGCTACTACGACGACGGTGTGGGTTTGACCAACTTGATGAACAACTCCGCCTGTGCGGACAACACGTTCTGGTTCAAGCCCGAATCGACCGAGGTGGACCCAGTCACCGGCAATGCGAAGTGGGCGACCTACTACTACTTTGACTTCCACAACGGTGAGGGTGGTGGACTGCCGGAGCCGCCGCAGACCGATGCTTGTACGAACGCCGACGGCAGCTACAACTACGACTGCGGAATCGCCTGGAGTATCAACAACACCAGCGCCCGGGTCGTTGCCGGCACGCCGTCAGGTTGGGATCCCACCAAAGCCCGATCGAGCACCAACATCCCGAAGATCGGCGTCCAACTCGCCTCCAACGGGACGACCTCGACCTCCACCAGTTGTGTCAGCCCGCTGCGGACCACCACCAAGAACCCGGTGGGCGGTGTCTCATTCGTCTTCGGCGGCAGTAGTCGTCTGCAGGTGACGAAGGGGCAATTCGAGATCTGTGGCCAGTACCGAAAGTCGGCGCCGGCCATTGCGATCTACGGCGCTGTCGACGGTAAGGACAAGGCGGGGGATCCTACGGACGTTTCCGCGACCGCCTTTGCGCCCGCCAGCAAGGCCGTGACGATCAAGTCCGGTGCCTACACAGGGACAATTACGGCAAGCGGGTTCACCATGCCGGCCGTGCCCGCCGGTGCGATCCTGACGGACGCAACGTTGTCGGTGACTCACCAGGAGTCAAATCAAGACGGCAGCTTGAACTCGCTCAACGCCTCAGTGGTCGCCAGTACCGGGGGAACGCCGACGCAGTTGGCGAACGTCAACATTGGGAAGTGTCCCCACGAGGGTGAAACCTGCACCAGCACGCCGACGGACATCACCGCCAGCATCTTCGACGAGGTCACTGCCAACGGGCTCGGCAATCTGTCGGTCGGCGTCATCGGTGTGGGCAGCAGCGGAGACAACGTCACCGAATCGGTTGGGTCGGTTGTGCTGACGCTGACCTTTGAACCGCTGGATGTGTTCTCGCCGACCGGCTACTCACCGGCCTCGAAGACCGCCACCATCAAGGCTGGCTCCTACACGCAGACCATCACCGCCAACGGCATTTCGTCGGATTCCGTGCCAGCCGGGTCGATCTTGACCTCTGCCAGGCTGATCCTCCGGCATCAGGAGACCAACACAACCGGGACCCTGAACTCCCTCAAAGCGGTCATCAAGGATAGCGGCGGGACCGCGCTGGCCACCGAGACGATTTCGCTGTGTGCGCCCGCCACGGCGGCGTGCACCGATACTTCGCTCGACCTTGCCCCGGCGCTGGCAACCGCAATCCACGACAACGGGCTCGACAAGTGGACGATCGACGTCACCGCAACCGGAAGCAGTCCCGACAACGTCCTTGAGTCTGTGGACTGGACCAAACTGATGCTCACCTGGGAACCACCCACAGTCCGCATGCAGACAGAGTCCGCAAGCATCAACACCAGAGGACGGCACGGCGGCAAGAACCACTGCAACGGCCGCCGCCGGAACCAGCAGTACTGCGGCTTCCTGACCTTCAATCCCAGTCAGGGCCAGTCAGGAAGCACCACGATCGGTGGCGGCCCGAAGCTCTACGTCCAGGGCACGACGTACGCACCCCACGGGCAGATCGACGCCTGGAACTACGGAACGACCGAGATCTCGTTCTCGACCGGAGTGATCGTTAGGGCGCTGGACTTCTACCTCGATGGCGACACCCCGAGCAAACACAACCGGAAGGCGGGAAACCCCCAGTACCACCTGCTGCCGTTGATCTCCTTGCCTCAGTACGCCAGCGGTGCCTTCGGCGATGTGGGGGTGTACTTCCGGGCCTATACCTGTCCACGGCTCTCGACCCTCGATGCGACCACGTCCCCGCCGACCTGCACGGGCGGAGGGGATGCGGTTGTAGCTGGCACCGCCTATGTCACCTACAACACGAACGTTGACGGCAACCGTTCGGTGAAGATCGAGAGCTGGGAAGTTCAGCACTAGCTGCCTGCGCCATGACGTACGGCAAACCCGATTCCTTGATCATTTCTTGAGTGGCGTGGCCGAAGTCCCGGCGGTAGAATTGACACAACTGTGTGCGGGTTCTCCGCGTCTTCAGTGTGAGTGGGTGATTGAGATGGACCATCGACGTCGCTCCGACCGGGGCGAATCGTTGATCGAACTGGTCGTCTCGATCGCCATGATGGGCATCCTGATCACCGCCCTCACCGGAGCGATCCTGGTCACGGTCTCATCGGCCAGTACCTTCAAGACCGCCATCAATCCGCAGAACAACGTTGGCCTGATCATCAACAACTGGACCGACGCCATCAATCAGCAGGCCTATCAGGTGTGTGCCACGGCCAGTTCTTTCCCGGCTCCCAAACTGCCTGCCGCTCCGGCCTCGCCCCCGGCTGGTTATCAGCCCTACTCGAGTTCAATCACCGTTCAGTACTGGGATAACAGGCAGGACCCAGCCACCGGGCTCCCCAAGGGGTGGCAGACGAGCCTGGACACTTGCCCTGCCAAGGATCAGGGCGCGCTGCTGCTGACCCTCTACGTCAACGCGGGTTCTGAGAAGTCCGTCATCCAGTCAGAACAGACCCTGAAGGTCGTTCTACGCAATCCTTGCAATGCGCAGCCTGCAAATCCCGTCGATCCGAGTGATCCGCTCGGCCTGAATCAGCAGGCCGGGTGTTCAGGGTGAAACGAGGTCAGGCTGGGTTCACGCTGGTCGAGATGACGCTGACGGTCGTTATCTTGGGCGTCTTCATGGCGACAGCGATCCTGGCGTTAACGACCGCGTTTGCGGTAAATGTGCAAACCAGCGAAGGCCTGTCGGAGGCGGGCGCCACCGAGCTCACGATTGTCCAGTTCAGCGACGACATCCGTGACGCCGGTTCTGTCACGGTGCCGTCATCGCCGGGTGTGCCGACCTGCCAAGCCGGCACAAGCGTTCCCGATCAACTCATCCTGGAGGTCTCCGGTTCGACATTTGGCGCTGTGAACCCATCGCCCGGTTCGGTGAGTTATGTGGTGGACTACGTCACGCGAACGGTGCCCGCGACTGCCAACGCCCCGGCCAGCACGGTTCTGTATCGAGTGTCCTGCTCTCCAAGTGCGAGAACGGTCACCGCGGATGTTGGGCTCAACACTCTGGCTTCAGTGAACATGGTCAAGGCCCAATGCCTGACCGAGACCTCACCGGCGTTCTGGACCGACGGGACGGATTGCGCGGGAGCGCAGACCTACAAGCTGACGGTGGCTCCGTCGCCGGCAACTGCGTCAGCTCCGGTCGGTGACGCCAAATGGGCCGAATTGGTCTCAAAGGGCCAGGCGTATGAACTGACGGGCACGAGGAGGTCTACCTCGTGAGGAGTCGGATTCGGTCGTGCCTGCGGGAAGACACTGGTGCGTCGCTGGTCATCGCCCTGGCGCTGATGGTGGTGGCCGGCATCGTGATGGCCGCAATCCTCTACGTCAGCGAGTCGAACATCCGTTTCGCGGCGAAGCTGATGCCAGTAGATAGCTCAAGTGCCGATATTGACAACGCCTTACAATCCGGGGTCAACCAGATTCGCGGTAGCACCTACAACAATGCCCTCGGTTCGAACTGCAATATCGCCGGACTGCAGTCGACCGTGGCCCCGGCGGCGCAAACAGCAGCCGGATGGGGCTTCTTCGGCCCGAACACGTCCACGAGTTCGCTGGCGCCGAACATGTTGGTGACGTGCGAGCCGAAGGCTGACACGGGGGCTCAGACGCCGCGGTCCACTGGTACCAACCCGAAGACGTGGCCGACGGGTTCGATGCTGGCGCTGGGCACCGCGAGTCGTTGGCCGTGGTGGTGGCAGCTGTGGCAGTGGTTCTTCGGCAACTCGACGAGCCAGGGAATTGTCGTTAACACCCCGACGGCTAGCACTCTGAAGGTGTCCGGGAACGTGTTCTCGAATTCCGACATCTCGCTGACCACCGCGGGCAGTAAGTTCGATTCCGGGGGAGGAACGATCGGCGCAGTCGGCAACTGCTCGACGGCTGGCGGCAGGACGTTCATCCCGCTGGCTGGCTGCGGTCTGGGAGCACGCAAGGCGGCCGCCGATCCGAGCTACCCCCAGCCCAGCGGGACGCCGGACCTGATGACCGTGCCGACCTGCCCGGCGACAGGAGCCGCGACCGTCAAGCTGTCGGCAGGCTACTACGACGACGCGTCGGCGCTAAACACCCTGATGAACTGCAGTGGTCACACGATCTGGTTCCAGCCGGGGACGTACTATTTCGACTTTCACAACGGCGAGGGCGGGGGTCCGACTGGGTCGCCGGTCTGGACAATCAACAACCCCAATGCCCGCATCGTTGGTGGTACGCCGGTAGCTCCCGGCAGCGCGGGGGGCTGGAATCCCGACGCGGCAACGCGCGACATCCCCAAGATCGGCGAACCTGTCACCGGCGTTCGGGTGCCGACCTGCGTCAGCCCCGCAGCCAGTACCCGCGATAACGGTGGCGTCGAGTTCGTCTTCGGTGGCCAGAGCCAGCTGGTTGTCACCGCAGGCCAGATGGAGATCTGCGGCCAGTACCATGCGGACTCCGCGCCCGTTGCGATCTATGGGGCGAAGACCGGCAACTACGTCATCCAAGGTCCGACCACGTTCACGCCGACGGCATCCGCCGCGGGCTGGGGGAACATTCCCTTCATCAATCCTGGCTATATCTACGACTCAAACCAGACGAACTATTCGACGGCCACACTGAGCGCGGGCGACAACGCGGGCGTTGTCCTGCAGGCCTACTCAGGCCCGAATCTGCCGACTGGCTCGGTGCTGACCGCAGCCAGATTGAACGTCGTGCAGAAGCAGAGCGCGCGGTCTGCGGTCAGCGCGCTGACCGCCACCATCCTGGACAAGAACGGAAACGCGTTGGGTGCGCCCTTCCCGCTGACTCGCTGTGGTCAGCCCAGGTGCGTCAACATCAACTTGACGAGTTCCCCCAATGTCCTGTCCACTGTCGCCGACTACGTCCGCACCAACGGTCTGACCGGCACCGGCGGTGCGGCCAACCTGCAGGTGCAGATCCAAGTGGCCTCGACCGCCTCGGTCGTGGAATCCGTCAGGTCGGCCACCTTGACGCTGACCTGGCAGTTGCCGGGCATTCGCTCGCAAGCGCAGTCCGTTGGCCGGTCGCAGAACTGCCTGGTGCGGTTCTGGTCCCCCTGCAACTTCATCACGTTCAACGGCAACTCCGGCAGTAGCCCGCGGTTCTTCGTTACGGGCACCACCTATGCGCCTAACGCGGCAGTCCGAGTGAACTTCCCCGTCGATACCTTGAGTTCGCCGGGACTCGGGTTCTCGGTGGGGCTGATCGCCCGCACGATCAGTCTCAACGGGGCCTACAGCAAACCGATCGCCGAGCGGCCGCCGGATCCGGCCGCGAATGCTATCGCGCCGTTGGTCGTGTATTTCCGCGCCTACACCTGTTCGGTCGGGGCGGCGTGCTCGACCAGCACCGCGCCCCCGGCCGGCGGGTGGTTGCTGGCTGGTACTGCTCAGGCCACCTACACGGACGTCGTTCCCGGATCCCCGGTCGCGAACAACCGTGCTGTGATCGTGAATAGTTGGCGGTCCGCTGATCCGATCTTGAACAAGGGTGTGGTGGTGCCGACCGCTCCCACGGTGACTCCGGTCCCGGCTGACAGCGTCACGTTGGACACTGCGACGTTGCCGGGCATCCTTTACGCGAACGGTTCTGCGGTAACTTCGGTGAACTGCAATTACTCGGTCAGTGCCGACATGAGCAACCCGACAACCGTCCCGGCGACCCCCAACACCGCGGGCGCCGGCGATGCCGGCTTGCCAGTCTCCTGCGATGTGTCGGGCCTGGCACCGGAGAAGTTGTACTTCTACACTTTGGACGCTACGAACGGCAAAGGCAGCACCACGTCGTCTCCGATCCTTAACTTCACAACACTGGGAATACCTCCCACCATCGACGGGGCGACGGTCAATGGGTCGCCGGTCATCGGTGCAGTGCTGACAGCAGTGCCGGGCACTGTGACCGGAACGCCCACGCCGGATGAGTCGTACCAGTGGCAGAGCTCTGCCGACGGCGTCATATTCGCCGACATGGTGGATGCCAATGGCGACCCCATCACGGGCGTGACCTACACGCCAGTCGCCACCGACTGCACCAGCCTGCAGCCTGTCTCCTGCGATCTGGGCAAGTACCTGGGGGTCGTCATCACCGAGACCAACGGCTCGGGC
>JBAXOQ010000005.1:0-35839 GCA_037133175.1 Actinomycetes bacterium | reverse complement strand
CCCGCCCTCAGTCCCACCCGAATGTCCGGAGGCGCGACGTATCCCGTCTGCGGTCCGAATGATCTCGTCCTGAGCGGCCGACCCGCGCGTGCGCGCGAGGGTGAATCCGTCGCCGACTTCAACCCCTTTGATGGCCTGAATACCCATCAAGGCGCCCGCCAGCCGTGCATCGAGTCGCCGATCCCAGTGCACATAAGAGCCCAGTCCGGGCGGTAGTCCGTGCACAACCACCTCCACGACGCCACCGAGGGTGTCCCCGTCGTGGCGGGCAGCATCGATCTCGGCTTGCATGAGCACACTCGCCTGCGGATCCAGACACCTGACCGGATCAGCGTCAAGGTACGCGACGTCAGTTGCCGTCGGCACCCTGCTCGAATCCGACGAGACGGCCCCGAGTCCGACGACATGACTGACCACACTCACGTCCAACACGTCATGCAGGAAACTGCGGGCAACCGCACCGAGGGCAACTCTGGCAGCGGTCTCGCGGGCACTGGCCCGCTCCAACACCGGTCGGGCATCGTCGAAACCGTACTTCTGCATCCCAGCAAGATCAGCATGGCCCGGTCTAGGGCGAGTCAATGGCGCACTGCGCGCGATCCCGGCAAGCTCGGCCGGATCCACCGGATCCGGGGACATCACCACGTCCCATTTCGGCCACTCCGAGTTGGCCACTTCAATGGCTATCGGACCGCCCATGGATAGCCCATGGCGTACGCCCCCGATGATGGTCACGACATCCCGCTCGAACTTCATCCGGGCTCCGCGACCCTCCCCGAGTCGGCGCCGCGCCAAGTCCTGCCCCACCGCATCGCAGGTCACCTGAACGCCAGCGGGCATTCCCTCCAGAATCGCCACCAACGCGGGGCCGTGGGACTCTCCTGCCGTCAACCAACGCAACATGTCCAGATTCTCCCACGTCCGCTTAGATGCCAACTGCCAGCTTGAGGTACCAGTCGACTAGGTCCTGTGCGAAGACCATCGCCAGGATCGCGCCGGCAATCATGAAGGGACCGAAGGGAATGGCCGTCTTGCGCCCTGCCTTCCCGAATATCATCAGCGCGACGCCGATCACCGATCCGAGCACAAACGCCGCGAACAAACCGACCACAACAAAGGCCCAGCCCAAATACCCCAGTCCCAGACCCAGCACACCAGAGAGCTTCACGTCGCCCATCCCCATGCCTCCGGGATAGATCAACGCCAGCGCGAAGTAGAAGCCGACCATGACCAGCGCCCCTAGCCAAGCCCGACCGTATTCGCCCCATTGGCCGGTGACCGCAGCCGGGATGAGCAGCAGCGCGGCAACGATGGGGTAGGACGGCAAGGTGAGCTTGTCCGGCAAGCGGTGGTGCTCAACATCGATCAGCGCCAGCATGGTTCCAACGGCCCCTATGTAGAGCAAAGACGGCAGCACCGGACCCCAACCAATGGCCCATGAGACCGCCCCCAGAACCACTGCCCCCGACAACGCAGCCACGATCCGCGGCACCCCAACTGACAAGCCGCAGGTTCGCTGGGCGATCTCGGGTGAGAACCAGCCGACAGCCAGTCCTGCCACCATCGCCACCGCAATCACAAGCACGGGCACCACCATAGGCCCGTGGCTCGGTGTGGTGCAGCACTCAACGTACGGACCTGTGGAAACCGCGCCCAACACCGCGCATCATGCCTCCTTGGCTGCGACTAGCTCCCGAGCGCAGCCAGCCCAGCGGCGCGCATCACTTCGATCGGCGCGGCCAACCCGGTCATCAGCTCGACCTGCACCGCTGCTTGCCCCACCAGCATCGCCAGCCCTCCGACCGCGGTGCCACCGCCCCGCTGCCACGCACCGGCCAGCGGAGTTGGCCAGGGCGCATACACGACATCGAGCATCGTCGCCGTTTGCGTCGGGACCCGCTGGGCTAAGTAATCGCTGGCGCCGATCGGGACCGTTGACACCACAACATCGGCAGTCAGCGCATCGGTGACCCGGTCCCACGGAATCGGCGCCACCCGCACACCACAGCCTGCTGCCACAGCCGCCAGGTCGTCGATCGCAGCCGCCCGTCGGGCGACCACCGCGATCAGCTCCGCTCCCATTCCAGCCAGGGCGGCAATCGCCGAACGCGCGGTCGCACCTGCGCCGATGACGGACACGCCCATTGAATCCAGACCATCTTCTAGTCCGGCCCCGGCGGTCGCGAGCGCCCAGCGGATGCCCTCAACATCCGTGTTCTCACCGCGACGGCGGCCGTTTTCAAACAGCACCGTGTTCGCCGAGTGAGTCAGTCCGACCAGGTCCGACGCCTCGTCGAGCAACGAAAGAACGGCCTCCTTCAGCGGCATCGTCAACGACAGACCGACCCACGACGCGTCGCACGATTCCAGGAACCCTGGCAACGCGTCAGAGTCGACCTCCACCGCGTCGTAGCTCCAGTCGAGCCCGAGTTGGCGATAGGCAGCGCGATGCAGGACCGGAGACAACGAGTGCGCGATCGGCGAACCCAACACAGCCGCCCGACGCTGCTGGGACCGGACCATCACAACGCGCCTGCCTAGGGTGACGGAGCGGCCGAGGCCGACTTCTGGCGATCGTAGGCAGCCTGCATATCCTTCTTGTCCCGTTCGAATTGCGCAGCCGAGGTGCTGAACCGCATTTCTTTGGTGCCCGGAATCGACAGGAAGTACATCCAGGTCCCGATTGCCGGCTCCAGCGCGGCTTCGAGGGCCGCCTTGCCGGGGTTGGAGATCGGTGTCGGCGGCAGCCCCTGGTGCCGGAAAGTGTTGTAGGGCGTATCCACCAGTTTCTGGTCTGCCGTCAGTTGCTCGACGCTGATTCCGAGCCCATAGTTGACAGTCGAGTCCATGCCCAGAATTTCGTGAACGGCCAACCTGTTGTAGATGACCTGCGAGATCTGCGAGAAGTAGTTCTCGAACCCTTCCTTCTCTTCGATGCTGGCGATTTTGACGATGTCGTAGGGTTTGCGTCCGCGTGCTGCGGCCCGGGCATCAAGGTTGATGCTGGCGGCCACTTCCTTGAATTTGGTGACCATCGCAGTTAGTACCGACGTGGCAGTAGCGTCAGGTCCAAAAGAGTATGTGGCGGGGAACAGGAAACCCTCAGCGTTGTTGCCCGCATAGGCGGGCAATCCGATACCTTTCGGGTTCTTCAGCACCGCCTGGAAGTCGGCAAGCGGGATCTTCGTGGCCTTCGACGCCTCCACGATGACCTCGAGCATTCCCGCGCCCTCGACTACCAGCACGTTGCCCTGCATCAGATTGTCCGGATCGGTCAGCAGGTCAAGCGCGGAAGCGGCGCTCATCTCGAGCTTCATCTTGTAGTAGCCAACCTGAATGCCGCGAGCACGGGCATCAGCGCTGGCAGCCTCGACGAAAGCCTGAGCGGACTTCACCACGTTGGCTTTGACAAGCTCGTCGCCCATCGATGGGATGGACTGGCCCTTGACGATCTGAATAGTCACCTCGCCGTGCCCGTCGCCTGAATAGTCCGGGCCTTTGGCCAGAAACTTGGTGTACCCGAAGTAGCCGACAGCACCGATCAAGGCGACCACCACCACAACCGCAATCACCACCGCGAGCCTTGACCTCTTCGGTGGTGCCGGCTTCTCTTCGGTGTCATGCGACATTGCCAATCCCACCTGACTCACGTGGCCCTCACTATCGTGCCAAGTGGAGTCCCCGAAATCCGCTCTGCATCCAATGCGTGCTGAACGATGATCACTGCGGCTACTTGGTCGATGACAGACCTCCCGTTGCGAGTCGAGATTCCTGATGCCTGAAGATGTCGGTGCGCCTGCGTTGTCGTATTCCTCTCATCCACCATCCGCACCGGGACTGGATCGACCACGGCAGCAAGATCAGCGGCAAACTGCTGTGCCATAATAGCCGACTTCCCGGATTTCCCGGACATATTGATCGGGTGTCCGACCAGCACTTCAAGCGCCTCAAACTCTGCCGCGATGGCCGCGACTTCGGCGATAGCGGCCGCACCTTGACGCACTGTTGCCACCGGAACAGCGAGCATTCCGGTCGAGTCGCTACGGGCTACTCCAACCCGGACGGTCCCGACGTCAATTCCGATCCGGACACCTGTTCGCATTGTCGAATTGTCTCAGTGACTACCGAGCCATCACCAGTGAGCGAACCATCTCACTGACCGCCTCAAATGCCGCGGGTAGCCCGGCAGCGTTGGTGCCACCCCCCTGTGCCACGTCATCCTTGCCGCCGCCCTTACCGTCGACATACGCCAGAGCGGTCTTCAGCATTGCCGACGCGGTAATACCGCGCTCGCGGGCCAAGTGATTGGCCGCAGCCACCAACGCGACTTTGCCGTCCGTGACTGACGAGCCGATCAGGGCGGCCGGCAGGTCGGGCCGGGTCAGCGCCAACCCTCGTCGCACGAGCTCGCGCAGCTCACCGCCACCAAGGTCCGGCGGCGCCTGGAACGCCCACAGTCGAGTATCACCGATGTCCTGCGCACCACCAAGAATCGATTCGAGGTTCGAGATGATGCTGGCGTTGCGCGCCTTGGCAAGCTCACGCTCAGCGTCCTTGAGTCGACTCACCAGACCCGCCACCCGCTCGGGGAGCTGATCAGAAGTGGTATTCAGCAAATCGGTGAGCTGGGCAACCAGATCCCGCTCCCGAGCCAGGTAGTCGAAGGCCTCGATTCCGACTCGGGCCTCAATGCGACGCGCACCGGAGCCGATGGACGACTCTCCGATGACTGCGATCGGACCGATCTGAGCACTCGCCGAAACGTGCGTCCCACCACACAACTCACGCGACCAGGGCCCGCCGATCTCAACTACCCGAACCACGTCGCCGTAGGTCTCACCGAACAACGCCAACGCGCCGAAGTCCTTGGCCTGCTGCATGGTCATGTACTGCACTGACACCGGCAGATCGTCTCGAACTGCCCGGTTGGAGACCTCCTCGACCGCGCCGCGAGTTGCCGCTGACAACGCGCCGTTCCAGGCGAAGTCCAGACGAAGGTAACCGGGGCGGTTGAAAGAACCGGCCTGGGTCGCGGTGGGACCGAGCACTTCACGCAGGGCCGCATGCACGATGTGGGTCCCTGAGTGCGCCTGTCGCGCATCGCGGCGCCAGTCCGCATCTACCGCGGCAAGCACAGGGGTGTCCATCACAAGTTCACCACTAAGCACCCGCACCTGGTGTGCCACCAGGCCCTTTACCGGCCGTTGCACGTCCAACACCTCGACCTCGACACCGTCGCCGGTCAGCTTCCCGGCGTCCGCATGCTGGCCGCCGGACTCGGCGTAGAAGGTGGTCCGGTCCAGGATCACGGTGCCGACCTCCCCTGGGGTCAGAACCGACACCGGCTCGGCGCCCTTGACCAAGCCGACGACCCTGGCTTCGGTCTGCAGGCCCTCATACGCGAGCCAGTTCGTGGGGCCGGAGGCATCCAGGACGGTGCGGTAGACCGACAGATCGGCCAGTCCTGCCTTGCGGGTACGAGCGTCCTGCTTGGCACGCTCCCGCTGTTCGCCCATTAGTTGTCGAAAGCCGTCGACGTCGACGTCGAGCCCGGCTTCAGCAGACAGTTCCAGCGTCAGGTCGATCGGGAAACCATAGGTGTCATGCAGCAAGAACGCCTTCGAACCCGGCAGCACCGGGCGTGCCTGGGACTTCTCGCCGGCAACTACTTCCTCGACCGCTGCCTGGAAAATCGTGGTACCAGAGCGCAACGTCTCCAGGAACGACTTCTCCTCGTTGGCCGCAATCGCCACCACTCGCTCACGGTCTGCAATCAACTCCGAATACTGCGGTCCCATCGCCTCGATGGCGGCGTCGATCAGGTCGACGATCACCGGTCCGGTCGCACCGAGCGAACGCATCTTGCTGATGACCCGCCGGGTGATCCGGCGCAGCACGTAGCCTCGCCCTTCGTTGCCGGGCATGACCCCGTCAACGATCATGAAGGCGCTGGTCCGCGAATGGTCGGCGACGACGCGCAGGGCGATGTCGTCTGCCTCGGATTCGCGGTAGTGCTTGCCTGTGATGGCGGTCGCCCGGTCCAGGATCAGTTTCGTGGTGTCAATCTCGTAGATGTTGTCGACGCCCTGCAGCAGCGCAGCAATCCGTTCAAGCCCGGCACCTGTGTCGATGTTCTTGGCTGGCAGGTCGCCCAGGATCGGATAGTCCTGTTTGCCGGAACCTTCGCCCCGCTCGAACTGCATGAAGACCAGGTTCCAGACCTCCAAGTACCGATCCTCATCGGCGACCGGGCCACCCTCGACACCATATTCCGGACCGCGGTCGTAGTAGATCTCACTGCACGGGCCACAGGGTCCGGGAACTCCCATCGACCAGAAGTTGTCGGCCTTGCCACGACGTTGGATCCGCTCGGCCGGCAGGTCGGTCAGTTCCAGCCACAAGCGCTCACTCTCGTCATCGTCGGCGTAGACGGTGGCCCACAGCCGCGACGGGTCGAATCCGAATCCACCCTCCTCAAGTGGGTTGGTCAGCAACTGCCAGGCCATTGGAATCGCTTCGGCCTTGAAGTAGTCGCCGAACGAGAAGTTCCCGCACATCTGGAAGAACGACGCATGGCGGGTGGTTTTGCCGACCTCGTCAATGTCCAGCGTCCGCACGCATTTCTGAACACTGGTGGCGCGAGCGTATGGAGGTACGGCCTCACCCAGGAAGTACGGTTTGAACGGAACCATCCCGGCATTGACAAACAGCAAAGTCGGATCGTCGAGCAGCAGCGAGGCACTGGGGACGACTGTGTGGCCGCGCTCAGCGAAAAACGCCAAGAAGCGACGCCGGATTTCGACGGATTCCATGTTGGGTGAATCTCCGATTGCTTGGTGACATGATTTGATCGCGGCACAGATCACCCGCGTCGGACCAATGCTACGTTCCATCCGGCCTTGCCGTGGCGCGACGCTAGGGTGGCCAGCGTGACGATGGCCAAAGTGGTTTCCAAATGGGCGACCGTGGTACCTCCCCTCGTCGCGATCATTTTGGTAGCAACCTGGGGACGTTCGCTGCCGCTGTTCATCGTCCTAGGCGTCGCCGTCGCCCTCGGCGCAGCGGTACTGACCGCGGTTCACCATGCCGAGGTGGTAGCTGCCAGGGTCGGTGAACCGTACGGTTCACTGGTCTTGGCGGTTGCGGTCACGGTCATTGAGGTTGGCCTGATCGTGAGCCTGATGGCCTCGGGCAAAGCGGGCAGCGAATCGCTGGCCCGCGATACGGTCTTCGCAGCGATCATGATCACTACTAACGGGATCGTCGGCATCTCGTTACTCGTCGGAACTTTCCGGCGTTCCGTCGTGAGGTTCTCCGCCGACGGCACTAGCGGCGCACTTGCCGCGCTGACGGCCTTGACCACGTTGAGTCTGGTGTTGCCGACCTTCACCGCAAGCTCCCCTGGTCCCACCTTTTCAACTGGGCAACTCGCGTTCGCCGCGGTCGTTTCACTGGCGCTGTACGGCACCTACGTGTTCGTGCAGACGGTGCGCAACCGGGAGTACTTCCTGCCCGTCGGCACCAGCGGCAAGGCAGTTGCAACGCGGCGACAGCCCTCAGACCGGGACGTGTGGGCGAGTCTGGGCCTGCTGGTGATCTGCCTGGTGTCGGTTGTCGGGCTGGCCAAGGTGATCTCGCCGTCGATCGAGGATGCGGTTCAGTCCCTGGGCGCGCCGCAAGCCGTCGTCGGTGTTGTGATCGCAGCACTGGTCCTGCTTCCGGAAACGTTGGCGGCTGTGCGAGCGGCCCGCCACAACCGGCTGCAGACGAGCATGAACTTGGCCTACGGCTCAGCTCTGGCGAGCATCGGATTGACGATCCCGGCGATAGCCGTCGCAACCATCTGGCTGCCAGGTCAATTGCTGCTCGGACTTGCCCCGACCGAAATCATCCTGTTCGCTCTGACCGTGGGTGTCAGCGCCTTCACCGTGAACACCGGACGTGCGACTCTGCTCCAGGGCGGGGTGCACATTGTCTTGTTCGCATCGTTCCTGTTTCTGGCCTTCAGCCCCTAGCAGTACCCGTGAGGAGTCCGACACGAACGAATGGAGACATACCGCGCATCCACTAGGTTCCGTATTGTGACCGGATTCGATGCCATCGTGCTGGCAGGTGGGACGTCTCGACGCATGGGGGTCGAGTCCAAGACCGCCATCACGGTCGGCGGCCACTCACTGTTGGATCGGGCAATCGATGCAGTTCGTGATGCCGAACGAATCGTTGTGGTGGGCCCCGAATGCGACACGAGCCTGCCGGTGATCTGGGCTCGAGAGTCTCCAATTGGTGGCGGACCGGCCGCGGCAATCGAGGCGGGACTGACCCAGCTAGACCGACTGCCCCTGGCGGCAGGCCCGCAGGGTCACGCACGATGCCCAGTAATGGTGTTGGCCGGGGACGTTCCGTTCGCGCACACGGCTGTTCCGCGGCTCCTGCGTGCCGCGATTGATGCGGATGTCGCTGTGCTGGTTGATGGCTCGGGACGTGACCAGTTCCTAGTCGCTGCCTGGCACCCCGACGCGCTGCGCGGCGCCCTGTCGCAGACGGAGACCACGGGGTCGTCGGTGCGCGCACTGTTCGATAACGCCCGCGTCGCGCGGGTACTCGCATCCGGGCCCGAGGCATTGGACTGCGACGAGCCGTCCGACGTCGAGCGTGCCCGGGAACTCGAATCAACGGATCCAGGATCGAGCTAGACTCGGCACATGCGGAGACTGTGACACTCCTTTGACGCATATGCGCTGCTATCGTTTCATTTGTGCCTCAGTTGCGTGTGCGGGATGCTGCCACTTTCCTCGGCGTTAGCGACGACACCGTGCGTCGCCTTGTAGATGCCGGCCTGCTGAACGCGACGATCGATGACGGCGGCCGTAAGACCATCGATAGCCACCAGCTCGCGCTGTACGCGCGCGATCATGCATCAACCGTGCCCGATCCATCCGGGGTGAGCAGTTCTGCCCGCAACCGGTTCGTCGGGTTGGTGACGGACGTCAAATCGGACCCGGTGATGTCACAAGTGGAGTTGCAGTGCGGGCCGTTCCGAGTGGTCTCGCTGATGAGCACCGAAGCCGTGCGCGACCTTGAACTCGAACCAGGTTCGCTGGCGGTCGCCGTGATCAAGTCCACCAACGTGATCATCGAAACACGGGACAAGCACGCGTGAGTACCCGCCGGCGTCGATGCCCGAGTGCGATGGCCGGGGCCTGCGCTGCGGTGGGACTAGCGATTCTGACAGCGGGGTGTTCACACTCCGCCACGGCGTCAGACCCGCCGCCAGCATCAGGTTCACAGGTGACCGTGTTCGCCGCATCGTCGCTGACCGCCGCATTCACCACAATCGGACGGCAGTTCGAGTTAGAACACCCTGGAACAACCGTCAGGTTCAACTTCGCCGGCTCCGCCGATCTGGTGGCTCAGCTGCAGCAGGGCGCGCCCGCCGATGTGTTCGCTACCGCTGATACCGCGACCATGAACAAGGCTCTGAACTCCAGTCTCGTCAGCGGTTCACCAAAGGACTTCGCCACCAACTCCTTGATGATCGCAGTACCGCCGAGCAATCCCGGCATGATCCGAACCTTCGCCGACTTGACCAACCCTGGCGCCCATGTCGTCGTGTGTGCGCCCGTGGTGCCCTGCGGCGCTGCCACGAAGACGGTCGAGAGGAAGACCGGCGTCACGCTCACGCCGGTGAGCGAAGAGTCGGCGGCGACCGACGTGCTGAACAAGGTGGCCAGCGGCGAAGCCGACGCCGGAGTGGTCTACGTGACGGATGTCAAACGGGCCGCCGGGCGCGTGACAGGGATCGCCATAGCGACCAATGTCAACGCTGTGAACACGTATCCGATCGCGGTCCTTGCGAGCAGTTCATCGCCGACGCTGGCCCAGCAGTTCGAGTCCATGGTGCTCGGCCCGCTTGGGCAACGCGTTCTGGCCGATGCCGGCTTCGCCGTCCCGTAGCGATCTCGGCCATGTCCACACGAGAAGCGACACCACGGCTGGACCTACCGAGCTGGCTGTTCGTTCCGGCTGGAGTTGGGGCGCTGTTCATTGTCGTTCCGCTGGTGGCCATGTTTGCCCGTGTCGACTGGTCGACTTTCCCTGCCCTGATCACCTCAGAATCGTCTCTGGACGCGTTGTGGCTGAGTTTGCGCACCTCTGCTGTCGCGACAGCGCTGTGCTTGGTGTTGGGAGTACCGATGGCGGTGGTGTTGGCTCGCGCCCGCTTCCGCGGCCAGGATCTGGCACGTTCGTTGGTGCTGCTGCCTCTTGTGTTGCCGCCAGTTGTGGCGGGGATCGCGCTGCTGTACACGTTTGGCCGCCAAGGCCTGTTGGGCCGTTCGCTGGACGTGCTGGGCGTACACATCGCCTTCTCGACAACTGCGGTGATCATGGCTCAAACATTCGTGGCCCTGCCGTTCCTGGTCGTGAGTCTGGAGGGCGCGCTGCGCACCTTCGGGGTGCGTTACGAGGGTGCCGCGGCAACACTGGGGGCGTCCCCGACCACTGTGCTGCGCCGAGTGACGCTGCCGATGGTCGCTCCTGCACTCGTCTCGGGCCTGGTGCTCTCGTTCGCGCGGGCGCTTGGGGAGTTCGGTGCCACGATCACGTTCGCCGGAAGCTTGCAGGGCACAACTCGCACGCTGCCGCTGGAGATCTACTTGCAGCGTGAATCCAATCCGGACGCGGCGATCGCGCTGTCATTGGTGTTGATTGTGGTAGCCGTATTGGTCATTGGGCTGGCCCGCCGGTCCTGGAGTCCGGCGTGAGCCTGCAGGTGTCTGCCACGCTGGCGGCTCGGAACCTGGACCTCACGCTGGATGTGCCGGAGGGCGAAACGCTGGCACTGCTCGGGCCGAACGGATCAGGCAAGAGCAGTGTGCTCGGCATCCTGTCGGGCCTGGTCATGGTCGATGCTGGCAGAGCCGAGCTGAAAGGACGGACCCTATTCTCGGTCGGCGTCGATGCCGAGCGAGGTCTCTGGCTGCCCCCGCACAAGCGCCGCATCGCGCTGCTGGCGCAGGAACCGCTGTTGTTTCCGCATCTGAGCGTCGCCGACAATGTCGCGTTCGGCCCTGCCAGTCAAGGTCACTCGAAGGCTGAGGCGCGCGGGATCGCTCGACATTGGCTCGACGAGGTTGACGCAGCTGAGCTTGCCGAGCGCAAACCAAGGCAACTGTCCGGAGGTCAGGCCCAACGGGTGGCGTTGGCGCGAGCGCTGGCCACCACACCGGACTTGCTGCTGCTGGACGAACCGCTGGCTGCACTGGACGTCGATATTGCCGCCTCGATGCGACAGACGCTTCGCCGCGTGCTGGCCGAGCAAACGGCAATCATCGTGACTCACGAGATCCTGGACACCGTCCTGCTCGCCGATCGCATCGCGGTGCTCGACGCGGGCCGGGTGGTGGAAACCGGATTGACCGCGACCGTCATGGGTCATCCCCGCAGTCCGTTCGCGGCCGGCATCTGCGGTCTGAATATTCTCACCGGTTCATCAACCGACCCGTACGCGCTGGCGACAGCCGACGGCCGGATCATTCACGGTGAACCCGACGTACCCTTGCTGATCGGTGAACGTGCTATCGCGGCGTTTCGACCAAGCGCAGTCTCCGTACACCGCGGCCCACCGACCGGCAGTGCCCGCAACGTGTTCTCCGGTGCGGTCACAGCACTGGAACCGCTGGCGCACCTCATCCGGGTCCGGATCGGTGATCTCAGCGCTGACATCACCCCGGCCTCGGTTGCCGAGTTGGATCTGTCCCTCGGCGTGGTCGTCCACTTCGCAGTCAAGGCAGCCGAAGTGGCGCTATACCCGGCGTAGGTCGAACCATTCGCTGCGATCGACGGATCGCCGACGTGACGGGGCTGTGCGATCAATCGCCGGTGATGTCGCCGAGATCCAACGCGGTCATCGGACCTGAAGGCCCGGTGACCCGAACCCAGCGGAACGTGCCATCACCATTGGAAACCCCAGCAAAAACCCGCCTCGCGCCACTGGCCTCAGCGAACACCACATCAGCCCGACCATCAGCATTGACATCACCCAGGGCAAGCTGGGCGCCCGGACGAGTCGGTCCCGGAACGACCGACCAGCGGAAACTGCCATCACCGTTGGAAACCCCAGCCACGTACCGGGTACGCCCGCCACGCACCTGCGTGTAGACCACGTCAGCCCGACCATCGCCGGTGATGTCGCCGAGATCCAACGCCGTCATCGGACCGGAAAACCCGGTGACCCGAACCCACCGGAACGTGCCATCACCATTGGAGAGCCCGGCAAAAACCCGCCTGGCCCCACTGGCCTCAGCGAACACCACATCAGCCCGACCATCAGCATTGACATCACCCAGGGCAAGCTGGGCGCCCGGACGAGTCGGTCCCGGAATGACCGACCAGCGGAAGCTGCCATCACCATTGGAAACCCCAGCCACGTACCGGGTACGCCCGCCAAGCACCTGCGTGTACACGACGTCAGCCCGGTGCCGCGCGGGGGGAGACACACCGTTGGCGGGCGCGTGCAAGATGCCGATCACAGGGCCGTACCCAAGGCCGATGGTCATCCCACCAGCAGTGATTGAAGGTCCGATTGAGTAGTTGTGCCAACCTGTAGCGCTGCCGTTTTGCTCCAGCGCGACCAGTGTTGATCCGGTGATCGAGTCGACGACCGCAACGTGGCCGCCGCTGTCATACCCCGAGTCTTCGATGATCAAATCGCCAGGAACCGGGTGTGCGTTGCCATTCGGCTGCTGTTCGAAGCCGCGAGTCGGCAGGATGGCCCACAAGTCCTTGGCACGATCGTTGGCGAGGTGCAGTGCCGCGTCGCCCCACCCTTTGCTCTGGTACAGCCGGGCCGCCAATTCCTGGCTCTGGTGCAGCGCGCCGGTATGAGATGCGGGGTCGCCGTCACACTGGCCATTGCCAACGACGTCTACCCCACCCGCGGCCAGCCACGCCGAGGCCGGAACTTGAACCTGACCCACCGCAGCACAGGGCCCGCTGGCTTGCGCCGACGTCGAGCCTCCGACGATCAGCCCGGTGACCAAAGCGGCCCCGGCCATGGCCACCGGGATCAGCCGCAGCGCGCGCGAACGCTCCGATCTCGGGTGGCTGCGTGCGGCCGAAGGCGCGCGCAGCGCCGGCAGCGGGCCGGGAATGCCTTGGTGAACTGTCATCAGTCATCGTCTCCAGTCAGCCCCGCAGCGGTCCGCGGCGAGCGACGGGGTCTCCACCGCACCGTGACCATTGTCTCAGGAACTGCGCCGGGTGTCTGTCCGCCATCCGGGGGTCGCGGTTTGTCCACAGATCCGCGCCGACGACCGCCCGCTGCCGACTCGGTCCGCGATGCTTGACCGATGACCCGATTGACGCCAACCGCTCAGGCCGTATATCTTGAACATGAATCAGAAGATATACGCCCGAGCGAGGTTCCCATGGCCAAGACCCTGATTGAGATCGACGCCGACAAGCTGGCCCGCGTGCAAGAAATCCTTGGGGCTAAGACCAAGCGCGAGACCGTCGACCGTGCCCTCGACGAGGTGATCCGGATCCAGGCGGCGCGCGACGAGATGGAATGGCTCAAGGAAAACGCGGCCAGGATGCGCAAGTATGAGGCCGAGTTGGACTCGATGTGGCGGCCGTAGCCCATTTCTTAGCCGACACCAGTGTTCTGAGCCGTTCCGCGCGGCTCTCCGTTGGACAAGTCTTCACTCCGCTACTTGAACGTGGCCTCCTCGCCACCTGTCCCGTCATCGATTTCGAGGTGTTGTGGACCTGTCGAGGGGCTGCAGAACTCAAGCACGTCAGAGCGTCGCGGCTCGCCAGCTACGAGCAACTTCCTGTTCACCCTGTCGATTGGGACATGGCGCTAAACGTCCAGCAGCACCTGTGGGACAGCGGTGTCGTCCGGTGCGTCGGAATGCCGGATCTGCTTATCGCCGCGGTGGCCGCCCGCGAGCGAGTGACCGTGCTGCACTACGACGCCGACTTCGACCGCATTGCCGCCGTCACCGGGCAACCGACGCAGTGGGTGGTGCCGCGAGGAACGGCCGACGATTAACCGGGCAAAACCAAAACGTCGACTGGTTGGCTATTCGGCCGTCCAACCAGTGGCCAGGTCCTTCACGGCTGCCGTCACCACAGCGGGGTCGGCCCCCGCTCCGACCGCGACCCCCATCAGGTACGCGGTCAGCGGGGTTGCGGGACGAGAGACCCCGTGAGCAACATCGCGGGCCACTTCGAGCAGGGCGTCGACATCAACGCCACTGTCGATTCCGAGCCGCTCGCTGACCGCGGCCACCCACTGATCCAAGCCTTCCATGGAACCTCCTGCTAGCGCGACGCTGACTGGTTCGCCACGCTAGCAGCAGGTCCGGCAACTGCCAGTGACAGAAACGGACTAGCAGTGCGTCGGCGAACTCTTGCGTTGGTAGAACCAGACGTTCAGCACCACACAGATGGCACAGAACCCGGCGATCACCCAGTAGAACGGTCGCGGGGTCAGCGACACGATCAGCACGCCGAAGATGAACGGTCCGAATGCCGCAATCGCTGATGTCCAGCCGATGACGCCACCAGCCTGACGCCGCGAGAAGATCATCGGCATCTGCTTGAACGTCGAGGCGTTGCCGATTCCGGCGAAGAAGAAGATCGCGAGCATCCCCCACAGGAACGGCGTGAAATCGCTGACCGAGGTCGGCGTCACGTAGAACGACGTGAAGATGATCCCAATCATCATGCCCAGACCACTGATGGTGGTCAGCACCGCACCGCCCACCCGGTCGGCGATCGGGCCGAAGATGATCCGCGCGATCGACCCGACAAGCGCACCCAGGAACAGGTACTTCAATGGATCCGGAGCCCCCGCAAAGGCACCGAACTGGTTCTTCATCAGCAAACCAAACTGCGCTGCGAAACCGGAGAATGCGCCGAAGGTCATCAGGTACAGCATGGTCATGATCCAGGTGTGTTTGTTCTTGAAGATGTCACTTTGCTGGGCCAGCGTGGACTTGACTGGTACCGACTTGAGCAAGGTCCAGGCCAGGACTCCCCCGATGATCACGAACGGGATGTACACCAGCGCCGCATTCTGTAGCCAGATATCGCTCGTTGTGACAATGCCCTTGCCTGCCGCATCCAGTTTCTGCTTGCCGTTCTCCATCACCGGCGTCTTGAACACGAGCGAGGTCCCGACCAGGGCGAACCCGATGAACCACGGTGTCAGCAGTTGCACCAACGACACTCCGAAGTTGCCGATGCCGGCCTGCAGCCCCAGTGCCGTACCCTGCTTGGCGCGCGGGAAGAAGTAGGACGTACTGGGCATGAAGCCCGAGAAGTTACCACCACCGATGCCGGACAGGAATGCCAGCACGAGCAGCACCGCGAATGGAGTCGCAGGGTTCTGCAGGGCGATGAACCAACCGACCAACGGAATGAGCAGCAGCAGCGTGGACAGTGCGACCAGCTTGCGCGTGCCCAAGATTGGCGGCAGGAACGTCCAGACGATGCGCAGCAGACCGCCCGACAGGCCCGGGATGGCGACCAGCCAGTAGAGCTCGGTCTTGATCGTCTCGGCGTCCTGGCCGGCGAAGAAACCGGCGCCGGCCAGCTTCGGCGCGATGGCGCTGACCATGAACCAGGTGCAGAACGACAGCATCAACGTGAAAGTCGTGATCCACAACGTCTTCCAGGCGAGCTTGGAGTCCCAATTGACTTCGTCCTCCGGGTCCCAGTTCGACAGCCAGCGAGAGGACCCGCCACTCCTGGTCTCTGTGGCCTGCTCCATGACGGTCATGACTGATCTCCCTTTGTTGTATTCGTTGAGGTGGTGGCACTGACAAGTTGTGTGCGGGCGTCGGACTTCGTCGTGTCCGGCAACATGTGGTCAAACTCGTGCTTCATCTCCGGTGACTTCTTCTGAACGATCCGCATCACCGTGAACTGCATCCAGATCGCGGCCAGCAGCGTCACCAGGAAGAGCACACCGAACGTCGACTGTGGGGCTGAGGTCCACGCGTTGGTGTAGCCGAACAGCAGTGGAAGAAAGAAGCCGCCAAGCGCGCCGAGCATCCCGACCAGGCCGCCGACAGCGCCGACGTCGTGCGGGAAGTACTCCGGAATGTGCTTGAAGACTGCGGCTTTACCCACCCCCATGGCTATTCCGAGGATGAATACCAGCACCGTGAACAGCACGACGCCCGGCTCCCACGGCAGGACCGAACGGTCTGGACTGCCGCCCTCACCGGACAGCACGATGTGTCCGTGGGGCATCATCAGCACGCCGCTGGCGATCAGCATGACCACGAAGGTCCAGGTCAGCACCCGACGGGCGCCGATCCGGTCCGATATTGCACCGCCGACCGGCCGCAGCAGCGAAGCCGGGAAGATGAAGAGTGCCGCCAGGAATCCGGCACTCATGATCGACATGCCGTATACGTCGACGTAGTAGTGAGGCAGCCAGGCGGCCAACGCGACGTAGGCACCGAACACCACGACGTAGTACAGCGAGAACCGCCATACCCGCATCTGCTTCAGCGGGCGCACCATCTCTTTGAACGGTCGACCTTTGCCCGGCATCCGATCGACTTTCGGTACCACGAAACCCAGGACGCCAGCCATGATCAGCAACAGCACCGCGTACATGAAGGGCACGAACCGCCAGCCGCCTGGAATGAAGCCTCCGAGATAGCCAGCCGCCGGCACGACGATGATCAGGGCCGGTGCGATCATCTTGGTGATGCTGGCGCCGACATTGCCGGCGCCAAATACCCCGAGCGCAAAGCCTTGGTGGCGCTGCGGGTACCAGGCTGACACCCACGAGATCCCCGCACTGAACGAGTTGCCCGCGAATCCAGCCAGGAACGCATACACCAAGAGCATGGTGAACCCAGTGACTGTGGACACCAGATAGGTCGGAATCGCTGACCCGATCAGCAGGAACAAGAACACCTTCTTACCGCCCCAGCGATCAGCCGCGATACCGGTGAACAGCCGCCACAGAGCACCGTTGAGGACCGCCACCGCGAGCAACCAGGCAAGCTGGACGTCGGTCAGCCCGAACTCCTGACGAATCGGAACGCTGAGCATTCCGAACATCAGCCAGACGGCGAACATAAGGGTGAACGCCGCTGTACTCATGACCAGCACACGGCGACGTTGGTTCAGCTCACGCTTGCTCTGTCCCGGTACGGCCGCGGTGGCGGCCTCGAGCGCCGCGGTGTCGGAGGGACCTACGACGGTAGACATGACTCTCCTTTGCTGGTCTAGATCAAGCTCGTCATCGTGTTGGTTTCAAAGACTCCGATATTTTACACGGTTCTTACCGTGAATAATAGCCAAAGGCGCGCCCACCTGTTCGCCAGCCCCCAACGTTCGGCTGCCGGCCAGCCCTTGCGCTACTTGACGGGAGTGCTCAGCCCCGACTTCTCCCACCCGCGACGGGGCGCCCTGTTGCCTACCTGTGCCTGCGGAACTCTGGATCGGTACACGACGTAGGGCCGGAACAGGTACCAAACCGGCGCCGACAGCACGTGAACCAAGCGGGTAAAGGGCCACAGTGCGATCAGCGCAAAGGCCGCGATCGCGTGCAACTGGAACGACCAGGGTGCTTCCTCAATCAACTCTGGCTTAGGGTTGAAATAGAAGATCGAACGGAACCATTCGGCCACGCTTTCGCGGTAGTTGTATCCGCCGCCACCGGGCGTTCCGATGGTCTGGAAGTAGAACGTGTTGACCAGACCGAGCACGATCACGATCCCCAACACCACATACATCGCCTTGTCCATCTTCGTGGTCACTTGGAAGACCGCCGGCGTAGTTCGGCGGCGCCAGATAAGCCCGACAAATCCGATAAACATAACGATGGCAGCGATACCCCCGACGATCAGAGCGTTCCAGTGGTAGACCGACTCGCTCACGCCGAATGCGTCCGTCCAGCCCTGAGGCACCAGCAGCCCCACGGCGTGGCCGAGCAACACGAAGAGCAGGCCGAAGTGGAACATCGGGCTGGCCCATCGCAAGAGTCGATTCTCGTACCACTGGCTCGAGCGAGTTGTCCAGCCAAACTTGTCGTACTTGTAGCGCCAGACGTGCCCGACTATGAAGCAGGTGATGGCCATGTAGGGGAAGATCACAAAGAAGAAGGTGCGGATGGCGGTCATGAACGCGCTCCTACCGTGATGTCAGTCAGATTGAAGGGCTCCAAGCCCACGGATTCGGTTGGCGGGCCATGTGCGACCAATTGGTCTGCGGCAGCCCGTTGGGTTGGCGTCAGCTCCGGCAGCACGGCCGTGACTACCGCGACCACCGGAGCGTACGGTGACGTCAGACCTTCTAATGCGGATTGCAGAACCTCAAGACCCTCCCTGTGCTCGGCGAGCAACACGGCGGCCGCACCCAGAGCATCGCCGCCGTCAGCGGCGAACTCAAGCAGCACGGGCAGGAAATCCGGCAACTCTCCCCCAGTCACATTCATCCGCGCCTGGCGGTACGTCTGCTGAAACCGCCACAACTCCACGCCGCGGCGGCGGGTGTCCCCGTTGAGGTAGTACGTCAAGTACAAGCAACAACGCCGCTTCAGGTCGAACGTGGAGACGTACAGTTGCTGCGACCTGAGCAGTTCTTCAGATTCCACACGGTCAAGCTCTGCCCGGAGCGGGTCGGCGATTGCCTCGGGCAGCTCAGCGGTTGCCGCCCGCAACGTCGCGAGGTCATCGAGCAAACCCTGATCCGGGTAGGTCAGCAGCCGAGCGGAGATCAAGAAGGTCAAACACCGCTGACGTTCGTCCACGCCGACGTGACGCCCCCGCGCCCTCATCGTGGACCATCCAGGTCGGAGTACTTCTGGGCTTCCTGTCGCTTCTTGGTGGCCCTGAAGCTCTCGATGGCAACCGGAACCGGCTTCCCATCTCCCACTGCCCTGGCACCATCACCGGTGGCCGACCAATCCACGCTGCAACCGGGCAACTCATCACTGAAGCTGGCGACCGCTTCATTGTGAGCAGTCGGCACTACGTACCTGTCGTCGTACTTGGCAATCGCCAGAAGGCGGTACATGGCGTCCATCTGCTCAACGGTCATGCCAACACTGGCGGCAATCCCCGGGTCCACCTCGTCACCGAGGTTGACTCGGCGCATATGCGCACGCATCGCCGCCAACTTGCGGAGCACCGCGTCTACCGGCTCCACATCACCCGCGGTGAACTCCTGCGCCAAGTACTCGATGGGGATTCGCATTGCCTCGATGGCGCCGAACAGGTTACCGATGTCCTCACCGTCGTGGCCGGTAGACACCAACGCGTCCACCACCGGCGACAGCGGCGGGATGTACCAGACCATCGGCATCGTCCGATACTCCGGATGCAGCGGTAGTGCCACGTTGTACTCGCACGCCAGCGCATACACCGGGGATGCCTGGGCCGCGGCGATCCAGTCCGCCGGGATGCCGTCGCGACGGGCGCGAGCGACAACCTCGGGGTCGTTGGGATCGAGCAGAATGGACTTCTGTGCCGCCATCAGGTCCTTCTCATCAACCACAGTCGCTGCCTGCGCGACCCGGTCGCTGTCGTAGAGGAAGAGCCCCAGATACCGCAGCCTGCCCACGCAGGTTTCTGAGCAAACGGTCGGCTGGCCAGCCTCGAGCCTCGGGTAGCACAAAGTGCACTTCTCCGCCTTGCCGGTGGCATGGTTGAAGTAGACCTTCTTGTAGGGGCAGCCGGACACGCACATCCGCCATCCACGGCAGCGGTCCTGGTCGACCAGCACAATGCCGTCTTCGGATCGCTTGTACATGGCTCCAGACGGGCAGGATGCCACGCATGCCGGGTTCAGGCAGTGCTCGCAAATCCTCGGCAGGTAGAACATGAAGGCCTGCTCGAACTCGAACTTGACCTTGTCACCGATCTTGGCGACGATCGGATCCAGATGTCCGTGCTCGGGAGCACCGCCCAGATCATCATCCCAGTTCGCCGACCAAGAGATCTTCATGTTCCTCCCGGTGACCAGCGACTTGGGTCGGGCGACCGGGAAGTCGTCACCGGCCGGGGCGCTGATCAGCATGTCGTAGTCGTAGGTCCACGGCTCGTAGTAGTCGTCCATGCCTGGCAAACGCGGGTTGCTGAAGATAGTCCCGAGCTTGCGCAGACGACCACCGGCTTTGAGCCTCAAGCGACCCTTGCGGTCCAACTTCCAACCGCCCTGCCAGTACTCCTGGTCCTCATACCGACGCGGATACCCTTGCCCAGGACGAGTCTCAACGTTGTTGAACCAGACGTATTCGACTCCGTTGCGGTTGGTCCACGCCTGCTTGCAGGTCACCGAGCAGGTGTGGCACCCGATGCACTTGTCAAGATTCATCACCATGCCCATCTGAGCCATGACTGCCATCAGTACTGCACCTCCTGTGAGCGGCGGCGAATGACGGTAACCTCATCGCGCTGGTTACCGGTCGGGCCGTAGTAGTTGAAGCCGTAGGACAGTTGCGCGTACCCACCGATCAGATGCGACGGCTTGACCAAAAGCCGAGTCAGTGAGTTGTGGATACCGCCGCGTTTGCCGGACATCTCGGATTTGGGGACGTCGATCGTCCGATCCTTCGCGTGATACATGAAGACCGTTCCTTCAGGCATCCGGTGCGAAACGATCGCTCGGGCAACCACGACGCCGTTGCGGTTGTACGACTCGATCCAGTCGTTGTCCTTGATGCCAGCTTTCTCGGCGTCCTCCTTCGAGATCCAGATCTCGGGACCGCCCCGGCTCAGAGACAGCATGTACAGGTTGTCCTGGTATTCGGAGTGGATGGACCACTTCGAGTGCGGCGTCAGGTAGCGAACCGTCACCTCGACCGCACCGTCGAACCCCGTCGCCGGAGCCCCGAACAGCCGATTCATCTGCAGCGGTGGCCGGTACGCCGGAAGCCATTCCCCTAGCTCCGCCATCCAGTCGTGGTCTAGGAAGAAGTGCTGACGACCGGTGAGTGTGTGCCAGGGCTTGAGCCGCTCGACGTTGATCGTGAACGGGCTGTACCTGCGTCCGCCGTGTTCGGAACCGGACCATTCCGGCGACGTGATCACCGGCTGGGGTCGGGACTGAGTGTCTGCGAAGGTGATGTGCTTGCCCTCGTGATCGCGGGCAAGATCGGCCATTTGCTGTCCGGTTCGCGCCTCAAGTTGCTCGAATCCGGCGACAGCGAGGCGGCCGTTGGTGGTCCCGGATAACGACAGGATCGCCTCGCACGCATGCTTGGCCTGGTCCAGCCTTGGCCGTCCATCGGCTATTCCCCCGCTGACGACGCCATTGACGTCGCCCAGGTGAGCTACCTCCGGGGTCGGCTTGAGGGTGACACCCTTGACCGTGGTTCCGAGCTTCTCAACGTTCGGCCCGAGAGAAGTCATCTTCGCGCCGATCGCCCCGTAGTCGCGCTCAACCACCACCAGCGACGGCATCGTCCGGCCGGGGATCGGCTCGCATTCGCCGTACTTCCAGTCCCGCACCACCCCGCCGGGCTGCTGAGTCTCTCCGGGCGTGTCATGCAACAGCGGCACGGCGACGAGGTCGCGCTGCACTCCGAGGTGTTTGGCGCCAAGCGGCGAGAACACCCGAGACAGGGCCACGAAGGCGTCATAGTCCGACCGGGTTTCCCACGGCGGGTCGATCGCTGCGTTGAAGGCGTGGACGAACGGGTGCATGTCAGTGGAGGACAGGTCCTCCTTCTCGTACCACGTCGCTGCTGGCAGCAGCACGTCTGAAAACAGCCCGGTCGACGTCATCCGGAAGTCGAGGGAAACCAGCAGGTCGAGCTTGCCGATGGGCGCCTCATCGCGCCACTTCACCTCGCTCGGGCGACCTTCCGGAGCCGTCTCGTCGGCCCGGACCGCATTTGCCGTGCCGAGCAAATGCCGCAGGAAATACTCGTTGCCTTTGCTGGACGAGCCAAGCAGGTTTGCCCGCCAAACGGTCAGCACTCGCGGCCAGTTCTCGGGTGCATCGGGATCCTCGGCCGAGAAGCTGAGTTCACCGGACTTGAGCTGATCTACCACATAGTCGGCCGTTTGTTTGTCGGCTGCAGCGGCCTGGTCTGCAAGATCGAGCGGATTTCGGTTGAATGTCGGATACGACGGCAACCAGCCGAGTCGAGCACTCTGTGCCAGACAATCGGCCAACGCTTTGCCCTTGAACAGGCCCTTGCCCAGCGGGCTGGACAGTTCATCAGCTGCGAAGCCGTCGTAGCGGAACTGGTCGGCGGCCAGGTAGTAGAAGGCCGTTCCGGCCATCTGTCGCGGTGGACGACTCCAGTCCAGGCCGAAGGCCAACTGCGCCCAGCCGGTGAAGGGGCGGCATTTCTCCTGGCCGACGTAGTGGGCCCAACCACCACCGTTGACGCCCTGACACCCGGTCAGCATCACCAAGGCGATGATCGCCCGGTAGATCTCATCGGAGTGGAACCAGTGGTTGGTGCCGGCACCCAAAGTGATCATTGACCGTCCGCCGGACTTGTCGGCGTTGTCGGCAAACTCCCGGGCGACCCGGATCAGTGTGTCGGCTGGCACCGAGGTGATCGACTCCTGCCAAGCCGGCGTGTACGGCAGGGTTGGATCGTCCAGGCCCGCCGGCCATTGCCCCGGTAGACCCTCGCGGGCGACGCCGTAGTTGGCCAGCATCAGATCATACACCGTCGTCACCAGTCGCCCGGCAACCTCACGCACGGGGACGCCGCGGCGCATGGAGCCGCCGCCTTCATGCCGGTCCTGCGCAACGTCGAAACGTGGCAGATCCACCGCCACACTCTTCGCATCGTCGGTGAACAGCGACAGCAGCGGGTCTACCTCCCGCAGGTCGAGGTTCCACAGGCCCTTGCCGGTCTCGCTATACCGGAAACCAAGCGAACCGTTCGGCACCACCGGTTGGTCCGTGGTCGCGTCGATCAGGACCGTCTTGAGATTCGCCTGTTCGGAGCCACCGCCCAGGTCTGCCTCTGTCATGAACCGGTCCGGAACATAGACGCCCGGCTCGCGCTCGCGCAGACTCACCAGGTTGGGCAGATCCGTGTAGCTCTTGACGTAATCAATGAACCGTGGGACCTGCTTGTCGACGAAGAACTCCTTCAGGATGACGTGCCCCATCGCCATCGCCAGTGCCCCATCCGTTCCCGGATGGGGCGCCAACCACGTGTCGGCGAATTTGGTGTTGTCGGCGTAATCCGGACTGACCGTTACGACTTTCTGACCCTTGTACCGGGCCTCCGTCATGAAGTGCGCGTCGGGCGTTCGGGTGGTCGGCAGGTTCGAGCCCCACATCATCAGGTACGACGCATTCCACCAGTCCGCGCTCTCCGGCACATCGGTTTGGTCTCCCCAGATCTGCGGTGAGGCGATGGGTAGATCGGCATACCAGTCATAGAAGCTGACCATCGTTCCGCCGAGCAGACTGGTGTAGCGTGCGCCCGCCGCATGCGAGGCCATCGACATCGCCGGGATCGGCGAGAAGCCGGCGACCCGGTCGGGTCCGTACTCCTTGATGGCGTGAACCTGGGATGCCGCAACGATCTCCAGGGCCTCATCCCAAGTGGTCCGCACCAGACCGCCCTTGCCCCGGGCGGACTGATACCGCCGACGCTTGTCCGGATCAGTCGCGACATCGGCGAACGCTTCCACCGGATCGCCCAGCCGAGACTTCGCCTCGCGGTACATCTCCAGCAATACACCGCGAACGTACGGGAACCGCACCCGCGTCGGTGAATAGGTGTACCAACTGAACGATGCACCGCGGGGGCATCCGCGCGGCTCGTACTCGGGGGAATCAGCTCCGACGCTGGGGTAGTCGGTTTGCTGCGACTCCCAGGTGATGATCCCATCCTTGACATACACCTTCCACGAACACGAACCCGTGCAGTTCACGCCGTGCGTAGAGCGCACCACCTTGTCGTGGCTCCACCGCTCTCGGTAGAAGACGTCCGCCTCACGCCCGCCGACTTTGTCGATCGTTCGCAGGTCGGCCGACACTTCCGACTTGTTCAGGAAGCGTCGGGCCCGCAAGAGCGTCTGGACGACGTCGCCGTCGATCTGCCCGGTTCCGGCGTACCGTGAAGTGCCCTCGCGTGATGGACTCATGTTGTCTCCTGGATTGGGGATGAGGACTCGGTGACTCGCACGACGAAATGCGAACCCACCGGATCGACCTCGAAATGGAGTCGACGTGAGAGCACCCTGTGGCACCCGGCCTCATACGCGCCCATGCGTACATAGTGGGGCCTTCCTGGTCAATATTCAAGGAAAGAGCCGTGTTTATTATGAGATCCGGCTCTCACCTCGGTTCTAGAGCAACAGCAAGACCTCGCAGACAGAACCCGCAGCAACCACATCGGAGCCAGCGGGGACACCGATCAGGGCATTGGTGTCGGCCAGCGCAGTCACCATGTGGGAACCCTGTCTTCCCGAGGGTGTCACTGTTCCCGTGGACAGATCGGCGCGCGCGGGAACGTAGCGGTGCCGTTCCGGTGAGCGCCGCAACGACTCGGTCAGAACCATGACGGCCGTCGGCCGGTCAATCACTTTATGGCCTCCGAGATAGCGCAAGGCCGGACGAACAAACAACTCGAACGACACGAAAGCACTGACTGGGTTTCCTGGCAGCGCGATGACAGGAGTCGCAGCCAACGAGCCGAATCCTTGCGGCTTGCCCGGTTGCACGGCCACCTTGACGAACCGGACAGAACCAATCCGCTCAAATGCCTGCTTGACGACCTCGAAGGCACCCGCGCTGACCCCACCGGTCGTGACGATCACGTCCGAGCGGCTGGTCCAGGCCAACAGATTCTCGACGGCCTCATCAACGTTGTCGGTGAGCGTGGTGACCTCGACAACCTCGGCGCCGGCCTGCCGAACCATTGGTGCGAGCATCCGACTGTTCGACTCATAGATCATGCCCGCACCCAACACCGTGCCTGATGTGACCAACTCGTCGCCGGTAGAAGCGATGACGACCCGCGGCCGCCGATGGACCGTCAGCCGGTCCACGCCTACTGCGGCTGACGCGCCAATCAGGCCTGCCGTGACCGAGGCACCAAGACCGGCGATGATCGCGCCCTCAGGAACGTCCTCACCGACCTTCCTGACGTCTTGCCCGACCGGTGCAGGGCGTTCGATGAGAACTTCAGCGGTGCCGCCGTCGGTCCATTCCACACGCACCACGGCATCGGCACCGGTCGGCAGCGGCGCCCCCGTCATGATTCGTTGTGCCGTGCCCCGAGACAGCACAACGGAGCTCGGACGACCCGCCGGTATGTCGCCGGTCACGGTGAGCCTGACGGGAGCCTGCGCCACGTCTGCGGACCGAACCGCATACCCGTCCATGGAGGAGTTGGTGAAGGTCGGAACCGGCACCCGGGCCTTCACCTCCGCGGCCAATGCGGCACCGACGCACTGATCGAGAAGCAACTCCACGGCTTCCATCCTCTGCAGGGAGGCCAGAATGGTGGATCGATGCTCAGCGACGCTGATGAGCGCCTCAGGACTCATCGGCCTGCACCTGTCCGTGATGGCCACCATGATCGCCCCCGACGATCTGGTCGAGAGCGTGCGGAAGCAACCGACCCAATATCTCGACACATTCGGTCGCCCCGGCGAGCGATCCGGGCAGATTCACCACCAGGGTTCGTTCAGCGATGCCGGCAACTGCACGCGACAGCGCGGCAGCAGGCAGCGCGCCCCAAGATTCCGCGCGCAGGTAGTCGGCAATGCCAGGAACGTCTCGCCCAATCACAGCCCTGGTTTGTTCCGGGGTCTGATCGTCCGGCGACAGTCCCGTGCCCCCACAAGTCACCACCAGCGCGACTCCGTCCGTCACCGCGGCTCGAATCGCATCAGCTACCGGATCTCCGTCCGCGACGACAACAACCGGGTCCACGGCCAGCCCCTGTCGCCGCAGCGCCGCTGCAACCGCCGGGCCGGCCGTATCCTCGTACAGGCCCGCGGCGGCGCGCGTCGAAACTGTGATCACCCGAGCAACGCGGGTCACCTGTAACCCTCGATCCTGGTGTCGATGCATAGCTCAGGATTCCAAGTCAACGGAGTCATCACGGACCCAGTCTCCGGTCTTTCCGCCGGACTTGGACACGACCCGTACCCCCTCGATGCTCGATGCCGGATCGATCCCCTTCGTCATATCGATGATGGTCAGGCCCGCTGCGCACACGCCCGTCAAAGCCTCCATCTCGACCCCGGTCCGATCCGTGGTTCGCACCGTGACTTCGATATCGACATATCCTGATTCGCGAACTCGCAGGTCCACCTCGACGCCGCCAATCGAGATCGGATGACACAGCGGCACGATGTCAGGAGTCTTCTTGACTGCAATGATCGCCGCCAGGCGGGCCGCCGCCAGAACGTCACCTTTGGGGATCTCGCCGGAAGCGATCCTGGCGACAACCTGCGGTTCGGTCTTGACCGAACCGCGGGCGACAGCTACTCGGACTGTTCGATCTTTCCCGCTGACATCAACCATGTGCATGGGGTCATCGTAGGCCGCCGATCAGGCAGGACCCGCAGTCCCGACGGCGGCGTCGGGCAGGCTCAGCATTAAGACGCACGCCCCCGCTTCGGCAAAGGGATGCAGGGCTAGTGCGTCCGGATCCTCACCCTCACTCATCAGCAAACCACGCGCCATCCCGAGATGAATATTGCAGACGATGTCGGGGTTTTCGACCGCCGCATCAAGTAGCGGACAGCGCCGAAGCCGGATGGTACTGCCGGAACCCGGACGGGCGGTGTCCTGCACCTCCGGAGCGAAACCCAATTGCTCAAGGGTGTCGACGAGGGCACCCTGCCCCTCTGCGCCAGCACCGCCCCCCTGTTGACGCTGCTCAACTGCGATTCTTCGCCCCCACGCCTCCCCCGCCACGAGCGCGTACCCGATCGGATCCGGCACCGACTCCCGGATCTGGGTCGACAGGGCACCAACCAGGCCGCTGTAATCAAGGATTCGCGCGTCGATCTCGTGCACACGCGCCACCGGTCGATAGAACGACGCCGGCCGACCGCGTCCACTCGGCGCCCTTGCAAACCGTTCAACCAGTCCACGATCGACGAGCGCTTCCAAGTGCTCCCGAACAGTATTGGCATGCAGACTCAGGTCGGTTGCCACATCGGAGATCAACGCTGGTTCCCGCCGGTGCTGCAGATACTCGAGCACAGCGGCACGCTGAACCGACAAGACGAGTCCCGAGGCGCCACTGCGAACCGGCGAGGGGCCCAGACCATTTTGCACGGAATATACTGTAGTAAATTTGCTGGGGCTAGTATGCTCGGGGGTCGCGATCGCGTGGGAGGCGTCATGACAAGCACCGTGACAGCGGTACAGCCGTCCCGCGTGGCCGTCCATTCCGACGCGCGAGCAAGACTAACCGACAACTTCGGCCGCACCGCCCGCGATTTGAGAGTCTCCCTGACGGATCGCTGCAACTTGCGCTGCACCTATTGCATGCCAGCCCAGGGCATGGGATGGATCGCCAAACCCGACCTGCTAACCGACGATGAAATCGTCCGACTAGTCGAAGTCGCAGTCACGCGCCTCGGAATCGAAGACGTCCGTCTGACCGGGGGTGAGCCACTGTTGCGCCCTGGCTTGGTGGGGATCGTGGCCAGAATCGCGGCCCTGCACCCGCGCCCGTCAGTGTCCCTGACGACCAACGGCATCGGCCTGGATCGGGTTGCTGCGGCGTTAGCTGACGCCGGACTGAACCGAATCAACGTATCGCTGGACACCCTGGATCGTGACCGTTTCAAGCAGCTTGCCCGCCGCGACCAACTCCATCACGTCATCCGCGGGCTGTCCGCAGCAAGATCGGTTGGTTTGAGTCCTGTCAAGGTCAACGCGGTACTGATGCAAGGAATCAACGACCAGGAAGCTCCCGACCTGCTTGCGTTCTGCCTCGAAAACGACTACCAGTTGCGGTTCATTGAGCAGATGCCCCTCGATCCGATGCACGGTTGGTCCAAATCATCCATGGTCAGCGCTGCCCAGATCCTGGATCTGCTCAGTGCCAGGTGGTCACTATCGCCAAGCCAGGAACCGCGCGCCGCCGCCCCCGCACAGGAGTTCCTGGTCGACGGCGGACCGCAGACAGTGGGAATCGTCGCATCGGTGACACGACCGTTCTGCGGCGATTGCGACCGGGTGCGGCTCACGGCTGACGGCCAACTGCGCACGTGCCTGTTCGCCCGCCGGGAATTCGACTTGCGCGCCTTGCTCCGCGAAGGCGGCAGTGAACAGCAGATAGTCGACCTGTGGACCCGGTCCTTCGCGACCAAGGCGGCCGGCCACCGGATCGACGATCCGAGCTTCCAGCAACCAGGGCGTCCGATGTCCGCCATCGGGGGCTGACGATGGCCCTGATCGAGGTCCATTTCTACGCAGGCGCGGCCGAGGCTGCCGGAACGAAGCTGCAGTCATGCCGGGCAAACAGCCTGGAGCAGTTGTTCGCGAACCTGAGCCACGAGCATGGGGACGGGTTGCGCCGCGTCCTCGACGTGTCATCCGTGTTGATCGACGGTGTTGCCCACAGGTCCGGCGGCGCAGCGTTCTGGTCAGACTGCCGAGTCGACGTTCTGCCTCCGTATGCGGGTGGATGAGCGACGGTTGTCCGTCGGCGACTAGGGGCAGTTCACCCATTCGTGCGTTCCGTCTGCGAAGCTCTGCCGCTTCCAAATCGGGACCCGGGACTTGACCTCGTCGACCAGCCATCGGCAGGTCTGGAAGGCCGGCCCCCGGTGGGCTGCAGCGACCGCCACCACGAACGCTTCGTCACCGATCTCCAACGCGCCCACCCGATGGCTGACCGCGACGGCACTGACCCCGTCTTGGGCGGCGGCCTCCTCAACGATTTCCTTGAGGACCTCGCCGGCGCTCGGATGCGACGAGTACTCCAGGTGAACTACCACCCGACCGTGATCGTGGTCGCGAACGATCCCGCTGAAGGTCACCACCGCGCCCCGATCGGGCCCCCTCACGAGGTCGGCATGCTGTGCGCTTGAGATCGGCTCAGCGCACACGCGCGCCCTCGCCACAACGGCTCGCCCTGGCTGGTCAGTAGATTCAGACACCGGTCCTCCACTGCTCGGCTTCCGGCCGTTGGGGCAAAACCCGGAGTTGCTAGGACACCCGGATCGTGTTGGCCGAACGAAGGTCGACCGTGTCGATAGGTCCCGGGGAAGCGAATCTTCGCGCGGTCGAACGGCGGGACCGCGTGACCTTGGCCGGAGACAACTGCGGGAGGTCCGAGCCGGCGGCGACCCCGATTCCGCTCTGGGCGAGTTCGCGCCAACGAGCCGCATCCTGTTCAAGCGACAACCGGTCCGAGGCGGAGGAATTCGCATTCGCGCTGGCCGCACCGGCAAGGGCAATGAGCTTGTTGGCCCCGTTGGCGACAGAAGATATGGTCACCGCAGCATGCTGCACATTGCCGACAAGCCCACGCTCGCGCGCGTCATTGAGAGCCCGTTGGCCGCGGCGATAGGCAATAACCCCACCGATTGCGCCAACGCCAACCCAGACAATCCTGCTCATAGCTCTCCAGAACCCCAGCCAAACAAACCGAACACTTGACGCGCCCGAGCCACTACCCGTCCCGGTGCGTGGCCGATCCTACCTCAGCGTCCTGTGCCCGGCCCAAGCCTTTGGCAATGTTCGCGGCCACCTGCGCCCAACGCGCTTCTTCACCGTGCAGCGTCGGTTGGTAGTAACGCCGATCGGCAACCGCGTCCGGGGCATAACGCTGCGCCACCAGACCACTGGGGTCGTCGTGCGGGTAGCGATAGCCCTGGCCGGCGCCCTGCGTCCGCGAGACCGAACTGGAACCATCGCGCAACGGCAACGGCACCGGTCCGGCCAGTCCTGCGCGCACATCCGCGATGGCGTCGTTGATGGCCCGGTAGGCGCTGTTGGACTTGGGCGCCAGTGACAGGTGCACGACCGCTTGTGCCAGCGTGATCCGCGCCTCCGGCCAGCCGATGAATGACACCGCGGACATGGCTGCCACAGCGGTCTGCAGCGCTGACGGGTCGGCCATTCCGATGTCCTCACTCGCCAGGATCACCAGCCTGCGAGCGATGAACCTCGGGTCCTCTCCGGCCTCAACCATTCGGGCCAGATAGTGCATGGCGGCGTCGACGTCGCTGCCACGAATGCTCTTGATCAGCGCACTTGCCACGTCGTAGTGCTGGTCGCCGGACCGGTCATAGCGAGGAACCGCGTAGGCGACTGCCCGCTCAACGTCATCGATCCCAAGGGTCGCGCCGTCTGCCAGCGGTGCTGCCGCCGCGTCTAACACTGTCAGCGATCGGCGGGCGTCGCCTCCCCCGACCCGGATGATCTGGGTCAACGCCTCGCCACTGGCAGCAATGCGCCCATTCAGACCCAGCGGGTCATCGACGGCACGTTCCAGCAGCAGGCGCAGGTCGTCATCTTCCAGTGGTCGCAGGGCCACCACCAGGCTGCGCGACAGCAGTGGCGCAATGACGGAGAAACCAGGATTCTCGGTCGTCGCGGCCACCAGCGTGACCCAACCGTTCTCGACGGCAGGCAACAGTGCATCCTGCTGAGTCTTGGAGAACCGATGCACCTCATCGATGAACAGCACCGTACCGCGCTCGTTCAGTTCCAGATCACGCTTGGCCGCCTCAATGACCGCCCGGACGTCCTTCACCCCGGCTGTCACGGCTGACAACTCGACGAACGAATCACCGCCAGCACCGGCGACGAGCATGGCAATCGTCGTCTTGCCGGTACCCGGTGGACCCCACAGCACGATCGACACCCTCGCCGAACTTCGCGAGCTACCTGCAAGCAACTGACGAAGGGCCGAGCCCTCGCCCAGAACGTGCTGCTGCCCGACCAAATCCGACAGCGTTCGGGGACGCAGCCGAACGGCCAACGGCGCCGCCGGACGACCCGAACTCAGCCGCTCCGAGAACAGATTCGGCTCCTCCACCACCCCAGGCTAGCTAACCCGCCGGCTCCGGCACGAAGTCGATGCCGGCTTCTTTGCGTTGGGCGGCTGTGATGGGGGCCGGTGCCGAGGTCAGCGGATCGAAACCACCACCGGTCTTCGGGAACGCGATCACGTCACGCAGCGAAGCAGCACCCGCCAGCAGCATGCAGATCCGGTCCCAGCCGAAGGCAATACCGCCATGCGGCGGCGGACCGAACTTGAACGCTTCAAGGAGGAAGCCGAACTTCTCGTTCGCCTCATCGCCGGACATGCCGAGCACCTCGAAGACCCGGTTCTGCAGGTCAGCTCGGTGGATACGAATCGATCCTCCACCGATCTCATTGCCATTGCAGACCAAGTCGTAGGCCCAAGCAAGCGCCTGATCTGGCGCCTCCTCAAACCGGTCGACCCAGTCGTTGTTGGGCGAGGTGAACGGATGATGGACGGCGGTCCAGCCAGAGGATCCGCCGGGAATCTCGATCTGCTCGAACATGGGCGCGTCGATCACCCACGCGAACGACCAAGCAGCCGGATCGATCAGGTTCAGGCGGGAAGCGATCTCACACCGGGCGGCTCCAAGGAGTTGCCGCGCGGCCGCCGCCGAGCCAGCAGCGAAGAAGATGCAGTCACCGGCAGAGGCACCCGTCGCGGTTGCCAAACCGTCTCGCTCGGCCTCGGACAGGTTCTTAGCAACCGGCCCACCGAGCTCGCCTTCCTCTCCGACCGTGACGTAGGCCAGGCCGCGAGCACCTCGCTGTTTGGCCCACTCCTGCCAACCGTCGAACGTTCGACGCGGCTGGGAGGCTCCTCCGGGCATCACCACCGCACCGACATACGCGGCCTGGAACACCCGGAACGGTGTGTCGACGAAATACTCGGTCAGGTCGACCAGTTCCAGACCGAAGCGCAGGTCGGGCTTGTCACTGCCGTAGCGTCGCATCGCTTCGGCGTAGGTCATCCGAGAGATGGCGGGGATCTGGTGGTCGGCAACCCCGGCCCACAGCGCGCGGACCACCGCCTCGCCGACCTCCATCACGTCGTCTTGATCAACAAAGCTCATTTCAATGTCGAGTTGAGTGAACTCCGGCTGCCGATCGGCACGGAAGTCCTCGTCCCGGTAGCAGCGAGCGATCTGGTAGTACCGCTCAACCCCGGCCACCATCAGCAGTTGCTTGAACAGCTGCGGGGACTGCGGCAGGGCGTACCAGGACCCTGGGCGCAACCGTGCCGGAACCAAGAAGTCCCGTGCACCCTCAGGGGTGGAGCGGGTCAGCGTCGGAGTCTCGACCTCGACGAAGTCGCGGTCCAGCAGTACCTCACGAGCGAGCCGGTTCACCTCACTGCGCATCCGCAGCATGCGCGCCGGACCCGACCGGCGCAGGTCCAGATAGCGCCATTTGAGCCGCGCCTCCTCACCGACTTCGGTGTAGTCATCCACCCCGAACGGCAGCGGCGCCGCCTCGGACAGAACCACAATGTCCGTGGCCTCGACCTCGACGTCACCTGTGACGCTGTCAGGGTTCTCGTTGCCGGCCGGACGGACTCGAACGACGCCGCGCACTTGCACACACGACTCAGGTCGCAGCCCTCGTGCCACGTCCTCTTCGTGGATCACAACTTGCACGCTGCCGGAGGAGTCGCGCAAGTCAATGAACGCGACACCACCATGATCGCGGCGCCTGGCGATCCAACCGGCCAGCGTCACCTCATGCTCGGCGTCAGTGGTGCGCAGCGTTCCGGCTCCGTGCGTTCGCATCATCGCAATCTCTCCTGCAGTGTTCGAATAAGTTCGGACCACGTCACCGTGGTTTGCTGGCCGTCAGCCAAGTCCTTCACTTCGACAGTGCGCGCCGCCAAGTCACGATCGCCCATCACCACGGCGAACCTCGCGCCGGACCGATCGGCAGCCCGCATCGCACCCTTGAGTCCTCTACCGTCGAAAGCCATGTCCACCCGCACACCGGCCCGCCGCAGGCTCGCGGCCAGCACGACCAGTTGCTTGCGAACGGCGTCGCCGACGGGCACCAAGTACACGTCCACCCGGGCTTCCGGCGCGATTTCGATGCCCTCAGCTGCACAAGCAAGCATGGTTCGATCGATGCCTATCCCCCAACCCACGCCCGACAAATCCTGACCACCGAGATCAGCCATCAGCGAGTCATAACGCCCGCCCCCGCCGACCGCCGACTGGGCGCCGAGACCGTCGTGGACGAACTCAAAGGTAGTGCGGGTGTAGTAGTCCAAGCCCCTAACCAGTCGTGGATCATCGACAAACTCGATCCCGAGTTCGCTGAGGTAGTCACGAACCCCCTCATGGTGAGTCAGAGCTTCACCGCTGAGCACATCAGTGATCAGCGGTGCGTCAGCCAATTTCTTGATCATGTCTTGCCGTTTGTCATCCAACACCCGCAACGGGTTGATCTTCACTCGTTGCACCGTCTGCTCATCGAGATCCAGCGTATCCAGGAAGCGGGTGAGGACATCCCGGTATTCAGCCCGGGTCTGCCCGTCGCCGAGAGAGTTGATGGTCAAACGCACCCCGGTCAAACCGAGCGAACGGAAGCCCTCCCAGGCGATGGCGATGACCTCGGCGTCCAGCGCCGGGTCGTCGCTGCCCAGAGCTTCAACACCAACTTGGTGGAACTGTCGATACCGGCCCTGCTGCGGTCGCTCGGCCCGGAAGAACGGCCCGGAATACCACAACTTCACCGGTAGCGTCGCTCGATCCAGATTGTGCTCCACCACCGCACGCACGACTCCTGCCGTGCCCTCCGGCCGCAGAGTGATGGAGCGTCCACCGCGGTCCTGGAAGGTGTACATCTCTTTGCTGACGACGTCGGTGGACTCGCCGACTCCCCGGATGTAGAGGTTGGTGTCCTCAAACACCGGAAGCTCGACGTAGCCGTACCCGGCCAGCGAAGCCGGGGCGCTGAGAGCATCTCGCACCGCCAAGAAAGCGGCGGAGGCATTTGGAACGTACTCGGCAACCCCCTTGGGCGCCTGCAGTTGCGTTGGCACGAGGTCACAGCCCCCAGTCAGGGATAGAAGGCGAACCGGCGCGCAGTTGGTCGGCCACCTCGCGCAGGTACGGATTGGCTGCTCGCTCGGCTCCGACCGTGGTGGTCTCGCCGTGGCCGGGAAGGACCACTGTGTCATCGAGCATTGGAAGCACCACCTTACCCAGCGAGGCGACCATCTCGGTCATGTCGCCGCCGGGCAGATCGGTCCGCCCGATCGAACCGGCAAACAGGAAATCCCCGGTGAACACCAGCGCGGGGCGGTCGTCGGCCGCGGGCAGTCGGAAGGAGACCGAACCCTTGGTGTGCCCCGGGTTGTGAAGAACTCGAATAGGCAGGCCGGCAACTGTCAGATCGCACTGATCGACAACTTCCCTGACATGCTCCGGTTCAGCGAAGTCGGCCGCGCCACCAGCCATCTGCAGGAAGGCCGCCCGCATCTGACTCCCCATGCCGGCCATCGGATCGGCAAGCAGCGGACGATCGGCCGGATGTATGTAGGCAGGAACGCCGTATTCCCGGCAAACTGGAAGGACAGACCACATGTGGTCGAGGTGTCCGTGGGTCACCAGGACCGCGGACGGAGTAAGCCCGCGCTCCGCCACCACGTCGATAACCCCCGCCGTCGCGTCCATCCCGGGGTCGACGATGAAGCAGTCGCAACCCTCGCCGGCAGCGACTATGTAGCAATTCGTCTGAAACGGACCAGCTGGGAACCCTACTATCAGCACGTCACGAGGGTATCGACATGCGTTGACCGCTCGCGGACCTACACTCCCACTTGGACAAGTGATGCTGTTGTGACAGATACGAAAGGACCGCGACGTGGCCGGGAGCAAGCGAGCACGCGAGCTGGCGCGAGCCAAGTACGAGCGCCAACAAGCAGCCAGGAACGCCCGACGGGCAGCACGCCGCAAGAAGATCCTGATCACCGCCGGAGCCATTGTCGCCGTCGTAGCGGTAGGCGCGGGCGTGTGGGTCTTGTGGCCTGAAGGGAGCACATCGGCCTCCCCGAGCGCGTCGGCGACTCCCACGAGCTCCACTCCACCGGCACCAGTGCCCACGCCAACCGGTATCACCTGCACCGAGGCGGGCGCGAGCACCCGCACCACCACCTTCCCCAAAGCCGAGCCGCAGAAACTCAAGCCGGGTGCGACCCTCACGCTGGACACGAACTGCGGAAAGGTGGTCATCGAATTCGCCGTCGCGAACGCCCCCATCAACACCAATGCGATCGCGTTCCTGGCGTCGAAGGGCTTCTACACCGACGCCGGATGCCATCGGCTGACGGTGGAGGGAATCTTCGTCGTGCAGTGCGGCTCACCGTCCAATGACGGTCGCGGCGACGCCGGCTTCAAACTGCCTGACGAGAACCTGCCGAAGTCCGGACCGAACGACTACCCGACCGGAACGGTCGCCATGGCGAACGCAGGCAAAGGGACCGCCAGCAGTCAGTTCTTCCTGGTATACAAGGACTCGACACTTGACCCGGCGAACTATACGGTCCTCGGGCACATCACCAGTGGACTCGATGTGATCCAATACGTAGCAGCGAAGGGCGTTGCACCGGGCTCCCCTTCAGGCCAAGGTGATGGCCCCCCGGCGCAACCACTAGTCATCAAGACTGCAACTGTGAGGAACGGCTGATGTCCACCACACCCGATGAGTTCGCCACCGGCTCGACACCACCCGAACACGCCGGGACTGAGCCGACAACTGAGGCCACCGCGGCTGGGGAAGAGCAACGAGTCTTCGACGCCCCACCCGCCGAGCAAACTGCTGAAGAGCCCGTGCCTGCTGAAGAGCCCGTGCCTGCTGAAGAGCCCGTGCCTGCTGAAGAGCCCGTGCC
>JBAXOQ010000004.1:0-36147 GCA_037133175.1 Actinomycetes bacterium | reverse complement strand
CCCAATGGCATCGCCCGGGCCGGTCTCACCCGGCTCACCAAGAAGGGCTGCCACACCAATGCTGGACAGAGCGTCAAGGTCACGGTCAAGTGCCAGCCACTGCTGCGAGGCGACCTGCGGCTATGCCAGCTGATCGAGAAGGCCAAGGGTGAGACTTGGATTCGCACCTACGGCTACCACTTGGCGATCACGGTGACCTGGTCAGCTCCCGCCACATGGATCTACATGCCCTACCGCTACTACGAGCGCTACCGCACCTGACACCTCAACGGCCGCGAGGGGTGTGGGTGTCTCGGCTACTCGCAGCCCTCGCGCACTAGTTGAACGCCCCCGACGGCAGTGGTGCAACACCGCATTTTGATCAGCCCAAGTACCCTTGAAGGGTGCAGCAGGCGAAGCCGGAGGCCCCGACCGCAGTGGCGCGCAACGCTGCCGGTCAGCAATCAACGGACCTCCCATCAGCCACCAGCAGGACAAAGGCACCTTCGGGATTCCGGGCAGATGTCGAAGGACTACGCGCCCTAAGCGTCCTGCTGGTCGTCGCCTGCCATGCGGGAATCCCGTTCCTGGCGGGCGGATTCGTCGGCGTCGACGTGTTCTTCGTGATCTCGGGTTTCCTGATCACAGGCCTGCTATTTCGTGAGGCGGCCGCTACCGGGCGAGTGAGTATCCGCAATTTCTACGCCCGCCGCGCACGACGGATTCTGCCGATGGCTGCCCTGGTTCTGCTGTCCGTCTGCATAGCTTCGTGGCTGCTGATACCCCCGATAGATCGACCTGGGGTTGGCACGGACGTCACCGGCGCAGCACTATTCGTTTCGAACTGGGTGTTTGCGGCACAGGCGAACGACTACTTCGCCATGACTGTGGCGTCGAGCCCGGTTCTGCACTTCTGGTCCCTGTCGGTGGAGGAGCAGTTCTATCTGATCTGGCCCGTTTTGATCTTTGCGCTCGCGGTGATCGGAAAGCGGCGCGGACTGAGCACAGGTCGCAAGCGTGCACTGATCGGGATCGGTCTGGCCCTACCGATTGCCGCCAGCCTGGTGTGGTCAGTATCCGGCGGTTCAAGTGAGATCATCGGCTACTACGGGCTGCAGACGCGCCTGTGGGAACTCGGCGCGGGCGGGCTCGCGGCAGTTCTGCTGGTAGGTGGCCTGCGGCTGCCAGGCTGGGTACGCGGCCTGCTGGCCTATTCGGGAATCGCGCTCATCATGTTCGGTGCCGTGACGTTCGATTCCAGCACCCCGTTTCCGGGGGTGAATGCGCTGCTGCCGGTCTGCGGTGCGCTGTTGGTCGTCTGTTCTGGAGCCCCCGGGGTCATCAGCGCCCGTGTCCTGTCGATCAGGCCGATGCAGTATGTGGGTGCCCGGTCCTACAACCTGTATCTGTGGCACTGGCCATTCCTGGTTTTCGCAGGTCTGATCGTCGCTCGTGAGACCGCCAGCGACGATGCTGGTGGCGTAGCGGGCACGCAGTGGGCCGCCGCCATCGCGCTCGGACTGGCGCTACTCGTCACGATCATCACGTTCAGGTTCGTGGAGACTCCGATGCGGCATCTGCCGTCTCTGACAGCCCAGCCACAATGGACACTGGTCGGGGCGGCTGCGCTGATCACGCTGACGGTGGTTGCCGCGCAGCTGCTCAGCGGTTCCTCAGGTGAGTCTGCGGCCGCCTCCTCTGATGATTCGGCCGTCCCCGCCGGCGCGACCCTGTCGGCGCCGCCGATCGCCAAGGTGCCGACGGGTTACGACGCGCCGGTCTGGCCCATGCGTGATGCTCGGATGTCCGCCCAAACTGCCAGAAGCGACAGGTACAACCCACCCCCGCGCTGCGAGCCACGCCACGACGAAGACCTGTCCTCGGACTGCGTTTTCGGTGATCCACACGGCACCACCAGAATCGCGCTGGTCGGCGACTCGCACGCGAACATGTGGCTGCCTGCGTTCGACTCCTTCGGGAAGGCCCAAGGCATTCAAGTCCACTTCTGGGCTCACAATGGTTGGCCTCCGCTTCCGCTTGTCCGCCCGTTCTCAGATCAGGCACGGGCGGCAGCCTGGCACACTCAATTGATCAACATGCTGGTCCAGAACGGACCCTTCGACGCCATCGTCCTGGCCCGCACCTCCGGGCAGTGGTTGGTCGGAGCCGTGGGCGCAGACGGCGAACTGCTCAAGGGTGACGCGGCCGCGCCAGCTCACATGGCCGCGGCCCAGGAGTTCACTTCCAAGGTCAAGGACCACACCACAAGGATCGTCTTCTTGCGGGACACCAACTGGTCAGGTCTGAACGTCCCGAGCTGCATCGACGCCCACGACGGCCACTCTGCGGGATGCACCTTCCCCCGCCGACGCATTGACGACGCCCTGGCCGCTGCGGAATTGGCTGGCGCCCGCTCGGGGTTCCAGGGCCCGGTCATCGAAGTGGACCCGGCACCGTTGGCCTGTCCGCTGGCAATGGAGAAGTGTCCCGCGGTCGCTCCAGATGGCAGCATTGTGCTGCGGGACACCAACCACCTGACTGCCACGGTCGCCCGCAATCTGTCTCCGGCGCTCTACCGTCTGCTGGCCCCGGCTCTGGGCAAGGCAGCGCCCGCGGCGCCTCGCGGGTAGTCGCTGACCCGACGTTCCGGCCGAACTGCCCAACTGTGGGCGCAAAGGGACTCGAACCCCTGACCCCTGCTTGTAAGAGCGACCTGCCCGTCGCACCGCATTGCACGCCATCGCTGGCAGTAGGTAATTGCTGGCGTGCTGCCTTCGGACGGGCCACTAGTAGCACCCTGTCCCGTGACGTACTCGTGCACGAAACCCCCACCAAACCCCCATCAAACCCCGCTGACCATCGGGCAATGGGCGAGATGGTGGCCGTTTCGCCAACGCCGCGGACAGTGAGTATCTGACCAAGGAGTGCGAAATGAGTGAGCAGCCAGTCGAACCACCCCGAACCCGCAAGAGGCGACGCCGAAACCCCGGCACTGGATCCATCTACAAGGAAACCTTCACCGACCGCCGCGGCGAGGAGAAGGCCCGGTGGAGAGTTCAGGTGTACCAAACCGACCCATTCACCAAGAAGACGATAGAGATACGGCGAACGGCGCGAAGCCGCGACGCATCCGAACCATTCCGCTGGTTCCTGAAGCGCTCACAGCGCTGAAGAAGCGCAGACAGGAACAACTGGCTGACAAAGCCGCGTTCGGAATCGGGTGGCAAAACCACGACGGACTGGTCTTCACCACCGCCGTCGGGCTGCCGATGGACCCGCATAACGCCCGCCGCGATTTTCGCCTGGTGCTTGAACGCAACGGGCTTGATGGATCGCGACCGTTTCACGCGCTCCGACACGGAATCGCTACACGGCTCCTGCAAGCGGGCGTCCCATGCCCGTCGTCAGCGCCATAGTCGGCCACTCCACGATCAAACTCACGGTGGACAAATACGGACACATCCAACCAGTGCTGCACGCTGGCGACATGGCGGCGGCGCTGGGCCGGGCGACTCACGAGGACGACGAGGCGTCGCACGAAGAGCCGAGCGGTTCGGATGGCGGGCCGTCGGGCGGGGTTGGGGGCTGAGAGGTTCAGGGGCGCGTGGCCCGGGTACCGGAACGCCAGCGGCGGGCGCCGCTGGCATCGCAGGAGAGCAGCGCGGGTTCGTGGGGACGCTCAGCGGTGCCGGGTTGGGGATGGATCGGGTCAAGTTGCGCAAGCCCGCCAGCGAGTGCGACTCATTCGGCTCGGGTACGACATTTGCCTCCTCCGGCAGCTTACGTCCCAACCAACGACGACCTAACGAAACGATCATGTGAACCGGCGAGCGCAGAGTGATTTCGGGTGAGTCTGCTCTGGCCCTGCACGATCTTGCGGACCAAGAACCAGGCAAGCAACCGCCCGGGCGATCACGAAGGTCCGTTCATCTACCGGAGCGGTTGAGTGTTCGATGCACTCTCGCAGGTCGAGACTTCATGCGAGACGTCGCGGTGACCTCAGGTGGCGTCGACCACGTCGTAACCGACGGCGGCGAAGTCGTCCGCGTACGCCAGGAACAATCGGAGAACCCGCCCAGACTGGCATCAAGCGCTCGAGCCGGCCAGTCACCCGTCGGTCCGGTGTAAGCACGGCAAGCCCGGCGCTGGCAGTCAGCGCGGCGAAGACCGGTCCGGCGAAGCGCCGATGACTCTGATGGTGGTGGTCGATACCACGCAGGACCACTTCTTAGCGTCCACGTGCTGACGGCGCTGGCACCTTCTTCAAGCTCCCGGATCCGTTTCCTTGGTCAGTAACCGGGGGGGCAGAGGTCGCGAACGAAACCTTCGATCTACTACCTCCGAATGCACGTCTACGGACCCCTCCGATTTTGCAATTGCAGGCCGTAGTGGCTCAAACGACTGCAAGTTCGGGGGTTGTGGGCTGAACCTGCGAAAGCGGTGACGGTTCCGCGCGTCCTGTTCCTCGCGAACAAGGACATCGATCTGCTGCGCAAATGCCGAACCCCGATCAGCTACGAACAGGATGCTCGCTATGAGCGGGCGGAGCTGGACGAGGCATATGGCAGACCGGTCCCCGACTGGTATCTAGCCGACGAGTGGCCGCCCGAACTCAAGGAGAGAGAGATGCCCTGCTCAGCAGCGCAGCAGTTTGCGGCGATAGACGAACAGGCCCGCCAGGGCGCCGAGCAGTAGCCACGTCCCGGCAGCATCGGGCACGCCGATTTCTCCGCGCTGCTGAACCTAGATGCACGCAGCGGGCGACTTCAGCGGTCGTCCTGGATACTCAGTCGGCGATCACCGTGGAGCCACCCAGCGCCGAATAGTTGCCGGTCCGGCGGCGGTTTGCCTACCGTCCGGGCTTAGAACGCATCCTGGCGAACCCGGGGACCCGGTATCCGGCCCAACGGGAATACCCCGGCCGACCGGTGAATCTGGATGTCAGCGTGTTGACAAGCTGACATGTTGTCACAAGGGTGTTGTGGAGCTGGCTCGTTGGGTCAGGGGTCAGGTTGTAGAGACTGTGCGGCGTCTTTCAGCCGCATGACGAGCAGGCCGTCCTTGTATGTTCGAGTAAAGGCGTACTTCTCATAGAACTCCGCTGCGGCCTCGTCGATTGCGTCCACGAACAGCAGCTGCCCGCCCACTTGTTGCCCGCTGTGGACTGCAACGCTTATGGCGTCGTGCAGCAGTTCAGCTCCCAAGCCCTGGCCGTGCATGGATGTGTCCAGGGCGAGCTTGCCGAGCAGGAATCCGGTGATGCCGGTGAAGCCTTCGTGGAAGCGTCTGGTGAGTCCGGCCTCAGCTCGCTCGCACATGTACGGTGCGATCGTGTAGAAGCCGACCACCTGTTGTTGTCCTTCTCGGACCCACACCTTTGTGCGACCGTTGCCGACCCGCTGGGAGCGCAGTGCGCTGCCGCGCAGCCAATTATTGAGCTCAGGGACGCCGCAATCGAACCCGATTGTCGAATGCTGACTGGTGAGCCATTGGGCTACCAGATCGTTCACTGGGTGGCCGGCCGTGACTCGTCCCGGTACCGACGGGGACGGTTGGCCAATTCAGCCAACGCGGGCAATGTACGCGCTGGGGCATCCAACGATGCCAGGAGCTCGTCGTACACATCGGCTGGCAGGACCACGGTCAGACCCTCTGGGCCAAGTACCTCATCGACGTCGTCGGCAAGCCGGTCCCGCATGAACTCGCTGACCGACATTCCGATTTTCTCGGCGGCCCGCTCAAGCCGGTCCTTCTCGTGCTCGCTGATACGCAGTTCGATGCGCGCACCTTTCGACATGACATCCTCCTTCCACAAGTGTACGGACGATTGCCCGTACAAACCAGCGTAGCGTCAACCTCGGCGAAGCGGCGGCTATTCCCCCGTTCTCTGACGAATCCGGCCACCGGCGATGGTTCATACCCTTGATCGGGGCGCGACTGGCGGACACTATCTCAAACCAAAAGGTTCCCTGCACTCGGTTCACGAGTGGCTGGCCGACGCCACAGTCAATTCAGCTATCACCAGGTTAGTGAGTCCAGCAGCCTGAAGCCGGGCGGCGATGGCCGCAGCTTGGTCATGTGAAGTGTCATCGAGAACTCCTACAGTTCATTGGCCGCCGGTCCTTCTTGGAGCGGGATGAGCGGCCGGTTGATGGTCCTGCCTAGGGAGAGCTCGGGCGAAGAGCGACCGCCAGGTCGTATGGGATGTCTCGCAGCGTCGCTTGAACGGCGGCGACTGCTGAAGCGATGAATGCTTCCGGTACACCGGCGGCTGCCCAATAGATCGTTGTCAGTAGCTGCATGGCAATGTCGGTGCAATCGTGGGTAACTGAGTGCAATGCTGCGGCGGACGTGACGTGGGCCCCCGGTGCGGGACTCTGACGGCCTCGCGAGCAGCACCGTTGACGGACGCCCGCCTTGAGGCCCGGCCGGGATGATGTGTTGCTCCGCCAGTTCGAGTACCGGCCAGCGGTTGGCGATGAAAGCGACCTCAGCATCGGCATGACTTACGGCACGTCAACTCGTCCCACAAACGATCGTTTCCGAGACGGCCGTGCGTGAGACGGTCTGGTCCGGCGAAACGCGTTGCGAAACGCTGTCGCAAAACCAGATGGCGTTGTGTGCCTGGTGTTGGCGTTTTCGACACAGTCTCGCCCATGACTTCACACCGAATCGGATACGCCCGCGTCTCCACCGTTGATCAAGATCCAACGCTCCAGCTTGATGCTCTGAGCGCCGCGGGCCGCGGGCCGCGGGAGGATCTTCTGCGATCGGGCGAGCGGCTCCACTCGAGACCGACCGGAACTGACAAAGTGCCTCGAGCACGTGCGGGAGGGCGAACCGTTCGACCATCTCCGTCCCGGAGGCTGGAGCGGCACTCGGGTTGGGATACTGCGCAAGCTACCGGGCTGCAAAGAACGGAATCATCCCGGTGATCATGGTGGGCCGCCGCACGATGCGCGTCCCCACCGCAAAGATGCTGGAGCTCCTCGGACACACCCTGAGCGAGGTCAGCGTGACCAGCAGCGAGCCCACAGGGGCTACATAGAGCGACACAAAGTCCACTGCAACCGCCTCGAAGAGCGCAGCCGAAACCACAAACGCCCGCACCCCGACCGGGCCGCAGACATCAGTTCTCTTGTCCGTCCGCGGCCCGGTCGCCTATCCTGCAGGGACAGGACGCGGCCGCTCCCGACGCCGATGCCAGCTGGCCTCGCGGCGGCGAAAGCCAGCGTTGTCGTCGAGGGTGTCAGACAGTTTCCACGCATCAAACCCCCACCGAAACCCCTTTAGCGCGATCACGAAGATCGGAGGTGAGAATCACCAAGGACGAAAAGCCCTGTGCCACAGGCACTTTCACGTTGTGGGCGCAAAGGGACTCGAACCCCTGACCCCCTGCTTGTAAGGCAGGTGCTCTAACCAACTGAGCTATGCGCCCTGGAAAACCATTCGCCCGGGTGTGTTCAGGTGTTTCGCCGGAATGGCATGACTATACAGCGTGACAAAGACGGTCGGTTGCCTCAGTTCGATCACCGTCATGGGACCGACGGACTCGACCCCTGGATGATTCCAGGGTCAGCCAGGCGGAACCACTGGGCACCGGAGTTGGCGAAGTGGGCGGGAAGCCCTGCGAGCGCCTGGCGGGAGTGGCATTCTTGCCAGATGGACCCAAACACTGAACAACTGCCACTGGCCGATTCCTCAAGCAAGCAAGAAGACAAGTCCTGCGGATGCGGGCACCACGAGACAGCGAGTTCGACTGCCTGTGGGTGCTGTGCTGGAGCGTGCACGGATGAAGGGTCAGACCAACAGTGCTCGTGCGGATGTTCCCGCCGCACTGCGGTCTCTGTGGGTGCCTTGTCCATCGGTGCAAGCTCGCTGGGCGCACTGGCCTTGGGCGCGCTATCGGTCGGAGCACTATCAATCGGAGTGTTGGCAATTCGCCGGTTGAAGATCAAGCAATCCACCTTTGACAATGTGCATGTGAAGAGCTTGACCGTTGACCGACTCGATATCGGCGAATGGGTGTCAAACACCTGAAGAACCCGGCGGGTTTTCGAGGACTGGGCAGTAGGCCGAACGGTGTCGGCCGCCACAGCAAAATTCGCCTCCGGGCCTGAGCCGAGGTAGCGTCAAATGGGCACAAATGCGGCGATAGCGCACCGGAGGAGAGCACAATGCGCAGTACCAGGAAACGCCTCGGCTCAGCATTCAGAATAACCGCTGTAGCGGGCGGCCTGACGCTGCTGGTGGCGTGCGGCAGCAGCTCGAGCAGCAAGCCGATCGGGGCCGGAAACGCAAGTGGTGGCGTTCGACCAAGCGGGACCGTGGTCGCCGACTCCGGCTTCGCAGTCGACAAGAACGGCTTCGGGTTCGAGAACTATGGCAACACCGAAGGCATCTCGAATCTGACCCCTGCCGCGATGAAGAGCCTGTTCGGTGACCAGGTATGCGCGCGGGTCGCCGATGGCAACTGCACGCTCACACCGAGCGCCGCGAAATGGATGGCTACCCAGAACGATGGGATGAACGGGGGGCACTGTTTCGGGATGGCCGGTCTCAGCTGGGCTATCTTCAAGGGCACCGTGCCGGCCTCCAAGTACGGTTCGGACACCGCCTCCCAAATGACGCTGCCGAACAACCAGCCGTTGCAGTCGGACCTAGCCGCGGTCTTCGTGACCCAAGTCACCGACCCGACCGTATCCAAGAAGATTCAACTGACTCCCAACGAGACCATCGCCAAGCTCAAGGAAGGCTGGGCCGCCGGAACTGGCTTCCTGCTCGCTTTCTACAAACTCGCCGGCTCCGAGCAGACCGGCGGACACGCAGTCACTCCGGTGGCGGTGGAAGATCGCGGCGAGGGCAAGATGGGCATAATCCTCTACGACAACAACTTCCCGAACGTGCCACAGGTCATGGTCGTCGACACCGCGGCGAACACCTGGAGTTACAGCACAGCAGCCGATCCACGAAACGACCCCGAGTCCTATACCGGTGGGGCAAACAACAAGCTTGAACTGTTCCCAGTGGATCCGATGATCGGACCGCAGTCGTGTCCGTTCTGCACCGGTGGTCAGACCTCAACCGCGACCGGAGTCGGCTCGGTGCCTGGAACGGTCAAGGGCGGAAGCGAGTACAACTACATCTACCTGAACCAGGAGGGCGGCGCGAAGGGCATTGCGCTGACGGTTCAAGACCTCAAGGGCAATCCGATTCCCGGTACCAAGGAAACCACGCCCTTATCCTTTGACAACGCATTTGTGCCGCCGGTTCTGGCGGTACCCAAGCAATCACCCTTCCTGATCAAGGTTGATGGTTCGAAGATGACCAGCCAGGCCAACGCCGCGGTGGCGATCATTGGCCCGGGGTATGACTTCGGCATTGACAAGATCGATATGAACCCGGGCGAGGTGGACACCATTCGCTTTGATCCGGCGACGAACAAACTGGCCTACCAGACCAACGCCGGCGCGGCCCCAGACATTGTGCTCGGGCTCGACGGCAAGGACGTGTCCTACTCGTTCCTGTTTGGCGGACTAGCCCTGAGCCAGAACGGCGGCACGATCGAGGTCGGCCTCAATCCGACCAAGCAAACGGTCACCGCCTCCTCCGGCAACACCGGAGAGTCCCAGATCGACTTCCAGGTCGAACGCCTTGACCAAGCAAGTGAGGAGCAATTCGACAGCGAGCCCATCCCGTTGGGCGGAAACGAGTCCCTGATCATCGAGTACGGCAAGTGGAAGGGTAACGGGACCCCCATGCCGGTCGGCATTGACCACAACGGTGACGGGATAATCGACGAGACGCTAGTTGCCCCGGACAAGAGCTGAGGCCAGACCCACGCGGGTCTTCCAGTGATGTCGACCACCGTGGAATCTGCTCAAGCATTTTTCGTTTTGTGCCGACGTTCGTGGGGTAGCAAGCAGGAGTCGGGATGAGCCAGCGGGCAGCACCATTTGGGTGAACCGCGCCGCTAAGTTGCCTGATGAACGCCATGCATCGCGCATTGAGGGGAGTAGTCGTGGATGAAACTGTGAGGCCTGGCACTGAACAGCACCACCAGTCGTTCAAGGACCGCCGTCGCCCAAGGAGCGAGCGGAGGCCGCAGAACCCCAGGGTGAGCATCATCGTTCCGACCCTCAACGAGGCGGCCAACGCCCGTGAGATCCTGCCCTACCTGGCGGACTACTACGAAGTAATCGTGGTGGACGGACACTCGACCGACGGCACCGCCGACATCGCCCGAGAAGTCCTGCCGAGCGCCAAGGTCATCCAGCAAACACGCAAGGGCAAAGGCAACGCGATGGCCTGCGGATTCGCCGCCGCGACCGGCGAGGCGCTGGTCATGTTCGACATCGATGGCTCATCGGACCCGCACGAGATCCCCCGGTTCATCAAGGCACTCACGGACGGCGCCGACCTTGCCAAAGGAAGCCGCTTCTGCCCCGGCGGCGGCAGCGACGACATCACACTGCTGCGCAACGTGGGCAACGCTGGACTGAACCTGCTCGCCAGCATCCTGACGAATCATCGGTTCACCGACCTTTGCTACGGCTACAACGCCTTCTGGTCCGACCAGTTGTACATGTTGGATCTGCCGGAAATCGAAGCGACCGACAGCGACCTCATGGTCCGCGGCGACGGCTTCGAGATCGAAGCGTTGATCATCGGACGGTTCGCCCTATCTGGTGCCAAGATCACCGAGGTTCCCAGCTTCGAGCACAACCGATACCACGGCCACACCAACCTCAACACCTTCAAGGACGGTGTGAGAGTTCTCAACACGATCCTGCAGGACCGCGCCTACGCGCGCAGCATCCGGGCGTTGGCGAAGCGTCGGACTGCCAGCAGAATGCCAGCCCCGGTCCGCCCAGGTTGGATGCGGGACAAACGAGATCGCCAAGCCAACTCGGGTCGTGTCCGCAGCATCAATAGCGCTGCCTGAGCAAGTGCGGCCAGTAGGGTCAGTAGATGTGAACGACTGGCCTGACTACGCGATCTGGTGGCACGTCTACCCGCTGGGATTCACTGGGTCCCCTGCCCTGCGCCCGGTCGCTGGCACAGCCGTCGTTCACCGACTCCGCCAGTTGGTCGACTGGCTCGACTACGCAGTCGAGTTGGGCTGCTCCGGACTCGCACTTGGCCCCATCTTCGACTCCCACAGCCACGGCTACGACACCATCGACCACTTCCGCATCGATCCACGGCTCGGGGACGAGACCGACTTCGCTTTCCTCGTGCAGCAGTGCCGCGATCGCGGACTGCAAGTGTTGCTTGATGGCGTCTTCAACCACGTCGGCGTCGGCTTCCAGCCGTTCCAATATGCCATGGCGGAAGGCCCGAACTCGACCCTTGCCAACTGGTTCCACATTTTCTGGGATCAACCCAGCCAGGATGGGCTGCCCGACTATGAGTGCTTTGAGGGCAACCGCGACTTGGTGACGCTGAACCACGGCTTTCCTGCAGTAGCCGCCTATGTGGCGGAAGCGATGAAGTACTGGCTCGACAGAGGTGCCTCCGGCTGGCGGCTGGATGCCGCGTATGCGATCGAGCCGGAGTTCTGGTCCAAGGTTCTACCCCAGGTCCGACAAACCCATCGGCAGGCCTGGTTCGTTGGCGAGATGATCCACGGCGACTACGACGACTATGTGGACCGCAGCACCCTCGATTCGGTCACGCAGTACGAATTGTGGAAGGCACTGTGGAGCTCACTGAACGACCACAACCTGTTCGAACTGTCGTGGGCGCTCAAACGCCACCACGAGTTCGTAGACCACTTCCTGCCTCTGACCTTCGTCGGCAACCACGACGTCACCAGGATCGCCAGCCAACTGCAGGACCCGCGCCATCTCGGCCACGCACTTGCTGTCCTGTTCACCGTAGCGGGCAGCCCCAGCGTCTACTACGGGGACGAACAGGGCATGCTGGGCGTCAAGCAGGACCGTCCGGGCGGCGATGACGCAGTGCGCGGACCGTATCCGCCGACGCCCGCCGAGCTGGTCGATCCGCAGTGGCATACCTACCACCTGCACGAAGAACTGATTGCGCTGCGCCGCCGCCACCCGTGGCTCAGCCGTGCTATCACCGACACCCTGCTCGTGACCAACGACCAGTTGGCGCTGCAATGCCGCGCTCGCAACTTCGAGAGCACAGCAAGTGTGGTCGTGCTGCTCAACCTGGCCGATGCCCGATACCGGTTCGACCTACCGGTATCGGGCACAGTCGAGTCAGCGAACCCGGCCAGTCAGGAATCCGACCCACTGACCGTGGGACCGGAAGGTTGGAAGATCCTGGCCTGCTAGCAGGTTCGTCAGCCGCGACGTTCGGTCAGCCGATCGCCGCCAGCGCTGCCCGGTAGTCGTCGGTCGAACGTGGGTCACCCGGCGTGTTCAACACGATCCAGCGGACCACACCGTCCTTGTCGATAATGAACGTGCCTCGAGTGGCGAACCCCCGCTCCTCCAAGAAACACCCGTATGCCCGCGCGGTGTCACCGTGCGGCCACCAGTCACTGAGCAGGTCGTAGTCGTACCCCTGCAGGTCGGAAAACATCTTGAGCGTCGGGATTGCGTCGCACGAGACTCCGAACGTCACCACATCATCGGAGATGAAGGCGTCCTTCTCGTCCCGAACAGCGCACAGTTCCGCAGTGCAAGGGCCAGTAAAGGCCATCGGGAAGAAGATCAGGACCACGTTCTTCTTGCCGCGGAAGTCACTCAGCCGGACCTTGCCGCCGGACTGGTTCGACAATTCGAAATCGGGTGCAACGTCGCCGATCTGCAGTGCCATAGGGTCTCCTCGTGGTTTTAGGGCCCAAAACGGCCCGACTTGACACCTATCCTGACCGACCCGCCGCTGCGGGCTTGCGTGCGGCCCCCAAGTCCGGTGAACTACGCCTAGCGCCCCGGATCCCGAGTGCGCTCGTGAAACGGATGGAGGACTTGGTGAGCGCGAGGGCCCTGGCCGGGATTACCAACGGCCAGACTGTGCAAGAGATCGGATACGACGACGACTGCGACCAGGGCCTTAGGCAGGCTGTGGAGGCGGCCTGCGGCTCCCCGCTGCTAGATGAGGGCACCGATGAGGTGGTCGACGTCGTATTGCTTTGGTTCCGTGATGATGACGGCGACTTAGTCGATGCTCTCGTGGATGTCATCCCCGCCCTGGCCGACCACGGCGTCATCTGGCTGCTGACCCCGAAGTCCGGTCGCGACGGTCATGTTGAGCCTGAGGAAATCTCCGACAGTGCACCAACAGCTGGCCTGCAGCAGACCAGCACCGTCAACGCCGCGGGAGACTGGCAGGGCACACGACTGGTCTCACCTAGTGCAAAGCGCGGTAAGTAGCTAACGTCAGGGCATGAGCGAGTTCGATCGAAACAATCCTGGTGGTCTTCCGAGCCAATACGTCGATTCCGATCCCGCCGAAAGCCGCGAGTGGATCGAGTCGCTTGACTCGGTGATCGATTCCGCCGGACCGGTTAGAGCCCGGTACCTGATGCGGGAACTGCTGCGCCACAGCGCCGAACGTGATCTCGGCGTCCCGCCCGTGCGCCAAACCGACTACATCAACTCCATCGCACCCCAAGACGAGCCGGAGTTCCCCGGCGACGAATCGATCGAGGGACGTATCCGCGCGATAAATCGTTGGAACGCTGTCGTCATGGTGCACCGTGCGCAGCGGCCCGGGGTCGAGGTCGGCGGTCACATCTCGTCGTACGCATCCTCAGCCGCGCTCTACGAGGTCGGCATGAACCATTTCTTCCGCGGACCGGATGCGCAGGGCGGCGGCGACCAGATCTTCTGGCAGGGTCACTCCTCTCCCGGCGCATATTCCCGCGCCTACCTAGAAGGTCGCCTGACCGAAACCCAACTCGACGGCTTCCGCCAGGAACTCAGCCACCCGGGGGGTGGACTGCCGTCATACCCGCACCCGCGGCTGATGCCGGACTTCTGGAGCTTCCCGACCGTGTCCATGGGACTCGGTCCACTCGATGCCATCTATCAGGCCCGGTTCAACCGGTACCTGCACGCCAGGGGTATCGCGGACACCTCCGCGCAGCGAGTCTGGGCCTTCCTCGGGGACGGCGAGATGAGCGAGCCCGAGTCCACCGGGGCTCTGCGGCTGGCCAGCCGCGAAGGCCTGGACAACCTCACGTTCGTGGTCAACTGCAATCTGCAGGGCCTGGACGGCCCGGTACGCGGCAACGGAAAGATCATTCAAGAGTTGGAGTCCTTGTTCCGCGGCGCTGGTTGGGCCGTGCTGAAGGTCGTCTGGGGCCGCGGGTGGGACAGATTGCTGGCCAGGGACGATGAGGGCGCACTGGTCGCACTGATGAACGCCACCACCGACGGCGATTACCAAACCTTCAAGTCCGAGTCCGGCGCCTTCATCCGCGAGAATTTCTTCGGCCGCGACCCGCGCACCGCAGCACTCGTGGCCGACTGGAGCGATGAGGACATCTGGAAGCTGCAACGCGGGGGCCACGACTACCAGAAGTTGTACGCCGCCTACAGCGCGGCAACGGTCAAACGCGGCCAACCGACTGTCGTGCTGGCCAAGACGATCAAGGGCTGGACGCTTGGTTCCCACTTCGAGGGGCGTAACTCAACCCACCAGATGAAACACCTCACCGAGGAAGACCTCAAGGTGTTCCGCGACCGACTGCGGCTTCCGATCCCGGACTCCGCCCTCGACCCCGTCTTGCCGCCGTATTACCACCCGGGGCGCAACGCACCGGAAGTCGAATACCTTCTTGATCGTCGACGCGAACTCGGTGGCGGCGTCCCAGCGCGACGGGTGACCGCCGACCCGTTACCGCTGCCTGCGGACAAGGCCTATGACGTTCTTCGAAGGGGGTCGGGCAAGCAACCCGTGGCGACCACCATGGCCTTCGTGCGATTGCTGAAGGAGTTGCTCAAGGACCCCGAAATCGGTAGCCGATGGGTGCCCATCATCCCCGACGAGGCACGTACGTTCGGGATGGATGCCATGTTCCCGGTACAAAAGATCTACAACCCTGCCGGGCAGCACTACCTCGCCGTGGACCGAGAGCTGTTCTTGTCGTACCAGGAGAGCGAGCGCGGGCAGATCCTTCACGAGGGCATCAACGAGGCTGGCGCGACGGCTTCATTCATGGCCGCCGGATCGGCGTACTCGACGCACGGCGAGCATATGATTCCGGTGTACGTCTTCTACTCGATGTTCGGATTCCAGCGCACCGGCGATCAACTCTGGGCAGCGATGGATCAGATGGTGCGCGGGTTCCTGATCGGGGCGACCGCCGGACGAACGACTCTCAACGGAGAAGGCCTGCAACACCAGGACGGGCACTCGCTGCTACTGGCCGCGACCAACCCAGCGGTGGTCGCCTACGATCCGGCGTTCGGCTACGAGATCGCCCACATCGTGCGCGACGGCCTCAGAAGGATGGTCGGTCCGGATTCGGAGAACGTCTTCTACTACCTGACCCTGTACAACGAGACTTATCCGCAGCCGGCAGAGCCCGACGACGTCAACACCGAGGGCGTTCTTCGGGGCATGCATCTGGTGTCCCCCGGCCGCGATGACGCAGCGACCGGTACCCGCCCGCAATTACTGGCGTCGGGACCTGCCGTGCAGTGGGCACTTCGGGCGCAGCGGCTACTGCGCAAACACTGGCAGGTCGACAGCGACGTCTGGTCGGTTACCAGCTGGAACGAACTGCGCCGGGATGGACTCGCCTGCGACCGACACAACCTGCTCAACCCGAGCGAGCCGGCGAGGGTCCCGTATGTGCAACAGTCACTTGCGGGCGGGACCGGACCGGTGGTCGCGGTCTCGGACTTCATGCGCGCGGTCCCCGACCAGGTCCAGCAATGGATCGACCAGCCATATTGTTCTCTCGGCACCGACGGTTGGGGAATGTCCGATACGCGGTCGGCACTGCGACGCCACTTCCTCATCGACGGTGAGTCGATCACCGCCGCCACCTTGGCGCAGCTCGCGGCAGCTGGTCGGATACCCCCATCCCAGGTGCCCACGGCGATCGAGAAATACCGGCTGGAACGCCGGGCGCACAGCAGATAACAGCCTCGAGTCGCGGGCTGCCGTCAGTACCCGAGTTCGTGGAGACGATCGTCGTCGATCCCGAAGTAGTGCCCTAGCTCATGGACGACAGTGATCCTCACTTCTTCGACAACCTGCTCCGGAGTAGAGCACATCCGACAGATCGGTCCGCGAAAGATGGTCACCGAGTCAGGGATCACCCCGGCGTACGAGGCAGAACCACGCTGCGTCAGCGGAATCCCCTCGTACAAGCCAAGCAGGTTGGGATCGTGCGTCGGCGGTTCGTCCTTAACCAGGACGGCAACATTGACCACTCGCTCAGCGAGTTTGGGCGGGATCGTGTCAAGGGCCTCGGCTACCAGCGCCTCGAACTTCGCCCGATCCACGTAGATACCCATTAGGCCATCACCGTGCCCAACGTGACGGTCTGCGCCAGCGGCAGGTGATAGAACGGAACCACATCGGTCTCCGCATCTTTGAGCCCGACGAACAACCGTTCCAACGGCCGTGGCAAGTCGGGGATATCGACATGGTCGGTCTCGAACTTTGACACGTAGTACGTCGCATTCTGTACGTCGACGTGAGCCAACTCCGGATCGCCGGAAGCAACCACCGCCTCCAGCGCCGCTGGCACGTCTATGAGTTCGTTGAAGCCGAAATTCAGCGTCACGTGCCAGATGCCGTCGTCGTATCCGAGGTTGTCGACCGTGAACCGATCTGCGGCAGCGACTTCGGGGATCTCGGCGATGCTTACCGTGACGATCAGCGTGTATTCGTTGACGACCCCGAAGATGTCGTGGACGGCACGCATCGAGATCGGCACCGTCGACCTGTTCGGATGCAGGTAGACCGCCGTGGCAGGCAACCGATTGACCTTGTCGGTATTGATGTGCGAGACGAACTCGCCCAGATCGCCTTCCTTCGCCTCCCGACTGCGCCGCAAGTAACTGCGAGCGTTATGCCAGGTCCACAGCACGATGAACACGGCACTGGCGATGACCAACGGGAACCAGCCACCCGATTTGATCTTTGGTAGGCAGGAAAACAGCAGGGCCAGGTCAACGATTCCGAAGAAGGCAACGCCGAGCACCACCAGCACCACGGACTTGCCCCACACTTTGCGGACGAAGATGAAGAACAACAACGTCTCGCCGAGCATGCACGTCACGACGGAGATTCCGTAGGCATCAGCCAGTGCCTCAGATGCTCCGAAGGCGATCACGATCGCGCAGACCACGGTGAAAAGCATCCAGTTGATCGCCGGGACGTACACCTGTCCATGCTCGCCGGACGGGTACTTCAGCACGATTCGCGGGAGGTAGGACAGCTTCGTTGCTTGCGAGACGAGGGAGAACCCGCCAGAGATCACTGCCTGGGCGGCGATGATCGTCGCGCAGGTGGCAATGATCACCAGCGGCACCACCAGAACCGAAGGCACCATCGCAAAGAAGAGATTGTCTACCGGGCCGTCCAAGCGCAGCAGCAGAGCGCCCTGACCGAAGTAGTTCAACATCAACGCCGGGAAGGCGGCGAACAGCCAGGCTCGAATGATGGGCGGTCGACCGAAGTGTCCAAGGTCGGCATACAGCGCCTCGACCCCGGTGATTGACAACAGCAGAATCGACAGGACAGCGAAGAACAGCACCGGCTGCCCGAGCACGAACTTGGCCGCATAGACCGGGTTGATCGCCCACAGGACTTTCGGGTTCGCCACGATCTGGAACAGCCCGGTCAAGGCCAACACAGCGAACCAGACCGACATCGTGGGGCCGAATAGCCGCCCGATCTTGGCTGTGCCCGCCTTTTGCACCGTGAAGAGCACCACGAGAATGATCAGTACGACTGGCACGACGAACGAGGCAAAGCCCGGCAGGACCACCTTCACACCTTCGACGGCAGACAACACGCTGATCGCCGGAGTAATGACGGCATCACCCAGGAACAGCGCCATTCCGGCGAAACCGACGACGGTAACGAAGCTGACGAGTCGGCCCGCCGTTAGCTTCTCGCGTAGCAGCGACACCAAGGCCACTGTCCCGCCCTCGCCATGGTTATCAGCGCGCAGGATGAGAGTCGCATATTTGATCGTCACGACGATGGTGACCAGCCACATCACCGCAGACAGGATTCCGAGTACGTTGTCGTCGGTGATCGGCACCTGACGGGTGGCATTCGGCGAGAAGAGTAGGCCCATCGCGTACAGCGGACTGGTACCGATGTCCCCGAACACCACTCCGAGAGCGGCCACGAGGCCAGCTCCGGCGACCGCCTTCTTCACCATGGAATTGTCACACATCCGTACGGTGCTTTGGGCCACCTAGACGGCAGGCTAGGCCTTCGCCGGATCCAACCTACCCAAGGCTTCCCGGAACCCCCGATTCGGATTGGCGCCCGGAAGGGCGAGCTCGACCTCCTGCAGAGCCTCCCCCACCGGCACTCCGTGGTGGCGGGCGGCAAAGAGCGCGGCAACCGTCGGCGTGCGACTGTGCGCCTGAACACAATGCAGCAGAACCGTTCGCCCCTCGGACCGCAACGCGGCCACCGTGTCAGCGGCTTGCGTCAACACGAAATCGAGGTGGGGGTTGCGATCCGGTCTCGACCGATCGATCAACCACACTTCGACGTGATCAGTGGGTGAGACCCCAACGGCCGGCACCTCACCCTGACCCAACCGGCACAGCGAAACGACGGCATCCACCCCGGCGGGCAATGCCCGCAACGCCCCGATACCCGAGAGCAGCACCCCGTCGTCGCGAGGATGCACCGTCAACGAACCGACATCTCCGTAGGAGGTGTAGTTCTGCACGGTTGCCGAGGGCCAGCCACTGGAGTCGGGGTGCCCGCCGTTCGCCGTGAGCATCGCCAGGCGGATCAGATCACGCCCGCGCAGACCAGGCCACCCGTGCACGATCCGCTGCCACGCCAGCGGCACGGCCGATGCGCCCCAGCGGGCTCCGAGCAGCCCACCGGCGATGGCGGCGACGGTATCGGTGTCGCTGCCCGCTCGAACGGCGGCCTCGAGAGCCCGACTGAGGTGGTCCGCCGCGAATGTCCCGACGCGCGCATCGTCCGGCCGCACTTGTGTGCGAACGATGGCCGACCAAGCGGCCATCAGAGCGGCCACCACCCAGCCGTTGTGCTCGATCTCATGCGGCGCGACCGATTCGGCCTTGTCCAGACGCTCGTTCCAGATCAGGGCACGGTCATCAGGTAGTTCGTTCACCGCGAGGCGCAAACCGTCGAAGTCGCCGAACAGAACCGCATGTGCGATGGCGTGGCACCACAGCGCGCAAGCCTCGCCAGCCTCCGGATCGCCGTGAGTGATGGCGCTGACGGCCCGGGCCGCCTGATCGCGTGCCGCCGAGTCGTGCAGAAAGGCCAATGCCACCGGCGCCGTGCGCATCAGTGACCCATTGCCGGTCTTGTCCGTCGACTGGAAGTAACGCCGGGCGCTGGCTGCCGCAGCAGCCTGCGTGCGCTCGCGATGGGCGGCCGACAACACATGGCGGGTCGAAATGCCGATGTCCTTTGCCTCGTCAGCCCAATCCACGAAACCGCCAGTGAGTTCGTCGAGCACCTGCGGGGAGTTCAGATCTTCTCCGCTGGCTGCAAGCTGAGCGATCACCACCGCCATCGAAGTGTCGTCGGTCCACTCACCGGGCTGCCAGCGGAAAGCCCCTCCCCCAACCATGCCAACATGCTCGCCATCGATGCGGGCTGGCTCGAACTCGTAGCCCGCTCCCAGCGCGTCTCCGCAGGCGAGCGCAAGCAGCACGCCCGCGGCACGATCGGTCTGTTCCGGTGACAAACGGGCAGGAGGCGGTGGGGGTTTCATCGTCAGACCTCCAGCAGTTCATGGTCACGGTTGAATACCGTCAAGTGCGCCCACGCATCAGCAACGGCTATCCCGCGAACGCTAGCGTGCTCGGTGTCAGCGCCGTAGCAACGACCAGCACCCGCGTCGATGTCGTCCGCGAGCCTGATCCGACGCCTGCTGACACTGCGCGCCAACCGACGTGCCCGACGCCCCGGAGTGGGAACCGGCGGAGCTCCGTCGGCAACCGCATCAACAAGCAGGCCATTCAACAGGTCCGGCAGAGCTGCACTCAGGGCAGCCGAACTGGGATACAACTCAAGCAGGACGGGCTGGCCGGACACCCCCACCACCACGCCCCGCTGGCCGTCCAGCGGCCTCAACGCGCCGATCTTGCGCCTCATCCCGACGGCCTCCGCAGGTTTGAGTCGAGCGTCCAGCGCTCCATCGAGGTGATGCAGGAAGGAACCCGTCGGGGAGTCCCCGAGAGCTACATCCAAATCGGCAACCTCCGCCCAGACCGCTTGCTGCCGATCGGCCGGGGCAGAAGTCGCCAGCGTGGCCCGCAGCCCCGCCGAAGCCCGCCGAGCCCGGCGGACATGCGCAGTGGCGCCGTTCCACCGCCCGGCCTCAACACAATCAACCTGCACGACGACGGACGTATGGGGCTTGATCACCACGTCATGTTCGACCATTCTGTGCTGCCAACCTCCCTCAAGCAGTTCGCCCTCGACCAACAGTGCGGAACGGGGCCCGTCGTTGGTCACCACAAGTTGCCCGACCACTGGGTGTCCCTCGCGCTCGGCGACACGCAGCTTCGCGGCAAGTCCCATCACCAGCCCATCCGGACCGGCACCGCCTGCCCAGACCGGAAACACTGTCAGCGGCCCTATCTCTGTGCCGCAGCCGACATGCAATTCCGGTGTTACTTTCGTGGTCATTGCGACCATCCCCCTCCTTTGCGACAAATTTGCTTGACGACATCACGCTAAGCCGGGGGTCTGACATCTGCCGACCGTCGGTGAGGCAAACGGGTCGCCCACGACGTGGGTCCTCGCCAATCGCACTTGCCGCCCGTACGGTGGAAACCGTGACCGTTCCCCGCACTGGCTTAGCGGTCGGCGCGCTGTGCCTGCTGCTGGCCGCCGGCTGCGGATCGTCAAGCTCCGCCGATCGCACCGCTAGCGCGGATCCGCAGTCTCGATCTGCCACCGCATCGACCTCCAACCCAGCAGCACCCACGGCCTCGCAAACTGCGTCCCCGGACGAAGCGCCCACCGCCTTGGCAGCCTTGGCCCTCCTAGCTATCAAGGGCAGGGCACCGAAGACCGGCTACACCAGAGCGCAATTCGGTCAGGCGTGGGCCGACGTGGACCGAAACGGCTGCGACACCCGAACCGACATCCTGCTCGCCACCCTGACCGACCAGACAACCTCTGGCAGGTGCACGGTCACCTCCGGAACGCTGGACGACCCGTACACCGGCACCTCAATCCGGTACGTCCGCGGCGGACCGTCCGAAGTGGATATCGACCATGTCGTCGCGCTTTCCAACGCCTGGCAGACTGGAGCATTTGCCTTCCCGTTCGCCAAGAGGGTGGCACTGGCGAACGACCCGTTGAACCTGCTCGCGGTGGATGCCGCCACCAACCGGCAGAAGGGCGACGGAGATGCCGCCACTTGGCTGCCGCCCAACAAGGCATTCCGTTGTGACTACGTGGCGCGCCAAGTTGCCGTCAAGACGAAGTACGAGCTGTGGGTCACTGCCGCCGAGGCAGAATCCATCCGGGGCATCCTGCAGTCGTGTCCGGGCCAGCGACTACCTGATCCGGGGCCGGCTCCGACGATCGCCAGCAACACCGGTGGCCAGCCCGAACCTGCCCGTGCTGCTTCCGTCCCACCACCAAGTGGCGGTAGCTCTGCAACGTACTTCCGCACGTGCGCCGAGGCCAGGGCTGCCGGAGTAGCGCCCATCGTCAGCGGGACCGCCCTGTACGCGGCGAATACCCATCTGGACCGAGACAAAGACGGACTCGCCTGCGAATAGCTCGGCCTTTCGGTCAAGCCCGCCGTCAAACAGGCCGATAAGGTCAAAGACCAACTCCGCCAGCTTCCCCCGGGAGTTCCCGTGTCAGATCGGCAACGCTCCGCTGACGTGATTGATGTGCAGGCCGCCCGGTTCAGGGTGTTCAGCATCATCGCCATCGCGGCTTCGTTACTCGGCGTCGGATTGGGCGCCATCGACGCGCTGTGGGGAATCTCGATTGCCGCCGGGCTGACCGCAGTGCTGGTCGGGTGCTGCTACCTATGGGCCCGCAGCGCGCCGCAACGCGCCAACCAAGGAATGGCAATCAGCCTGTACGGTGCGACTCTGGGCTTGGGCATCATGTCGTTCAGCGAATTGCCCAACGCCTCCACAATGCCGTTCTTCATGGCGATCGTGGTTCTGGCCGGATCGTACCTACTGGGCAACCGGGCCGCCTTGATACTGACGATCGTGGCCTCAATCATGATCATCATTTGTTACGTCGGCTTCGCCTGGGCAGCCGCGCTAGGACTCGTCCCCGGTACCGGCTACGCCATGGTCGGTGATGCGGACGTCCTCGAATTGCTGATCATGGCCTTGCGTCGGATCATGTTCCTCTTCGCCGTCTTCGGCATTGCCACTGCCGCCCGGATGGCGCTAGACAAACAACTCGCCGTAATTCAACAGCGTGAAGAAGTGATTTCGGCGCAGTCTGCGGATCTGCGTGCCAGCCAACGGCAGTTCCTGACCGTCGCCGACAACGTACCGGTGGGCATCCTTCAGACGGATCAATCGGGTCGCGCGGTGTTCGCCAATCGGTCGTGGTGCGAACTCGTTTCAAGTTCCGAGGCAGACACATTAGGACAGGGATGGCACGCCTGCGTCTACCCCGAGGACCTGCCCATGCTGCTCGAACTGATGCCCGCGGCCGAGCCGGAGTCGTCGCCGACTGTCGCAGAGGCGCCGGAGTACCCCTTCAGGCTGCGCCGTGCCGACGGCGAGGTGCGGTGGGTGAACGGGCGGATCGCGCCGCTGAAGAACGAAGACGGAAGTGTCGCCGGGTACCTCATGGCAGCCATCGATGTGACCGACGCTCGAACCGCATCGGAACAACTCAAGTACCTGGCGACGCACGATCCGATGACAGGCATACTGAATCGGGCTGCTTTCGAGATCGAGGTCTCTTCTGCCTTGGCGCGCGCGGAACGGTACACGAACCGGTGCGCCCTGCTGTTCGCGGACATCGACGACTTCAAGGTCATCAACGACACCTTCGGGCACGCTGTCGGAGACATGGCACTGGACACCCTGGTTCGACGCATCCAAACAACGCTTCGGGATGTGGACACTGTCGGTCGCCTCGGCGGCGACGAGTTTGGAATCTTGATGGATCAGGTTCGCACCCGGGAAGACGCGCTACTGACGATCCACCACATTGAGGCGGTGTTGAGGGAACCGATCATCGTGGCCGAAGGCCAATCCTTCCAGCTACGGCTCAGCATCGGGGCAGCCGTGTACCCAGAGGACGGCGTCGACTTCGACGACCTGTCACGGCGGGCCGACGCCGCCATGTACCAAGAGAAGGCCCGTCGCTACTCCCATGAGAAGCCAATCCAGGCCTGAACTGCGCTGAACGAGTGCCCCGCACCAGCGGCCGATGACTCCATCAGGCACAGTGGGTTCCATGGGTGCGGTACGAATCGCGGTGGCGCTACTGCTGCTGGCGACTGTCGGCGGTTGCGCGACCTCTGGACAATCACCCGCAGTGGACACCAGTTCGCACCCGGCCAAGACGTCGGCCAAGCCGACTGCGACCTCGTCGAGGGCAACTCCGGCAACGTCGCCGAGCACACTGTCGCCCGAGAGTTGGGCGACGGACGACTTGCTCACGTCGTGCGAGAAGAAGGCCGCCGAGACGGTGTCGCCGGACCAAGCGCCCATCCTGTGCCAGTGCTATGTGCAAGCTGTCCAGGCCAGCGCGCTGCCAACCCCCAGCACGACCAGCTCCGAGAGTCCGACCGCAACGCCGTCGCTGAGTCCAACCATCGGGGTTGCCGATCTGGCCGCAGTCTGCCCGACCCAGGACCCGGCGGCGCTAGATGCAGCGGCACTGGTGGCGGCCACGAGTTCGACAGGCACAACGCCAACTCCCACCCCGAGCAGGACGGTCGGGCCCTCGCGCGCGTCGCCGACCAGGTCCGCTTCGACGAGCGGCAAGCCAGCGTGCACAAGCAGCCAGCTCGCCCAATGGTCGAAGGCGCAGCTCGCCTTCGACAATGCCACTGCGAGCGTAAACACGCTGAACGCGCAGATCACGGCCTACCAGCGCGAGTACCAGCGGGCCTTGTCGGCGGGCGACTACGCCAAGGCGCAGAGCACCCAGAGCAAGATCAAAATTGCTCGTGACTCGTTGTCGGCCAGCCAACTCACCGCTGGCACGAGCTCCACCACGATGCAGTCCATCGACGCTGCCTGTCGCCGCACCTGACCCCGCGATCGAAATTGCGACTCGCTGAGGGTCGCTTGAGCTTCGCCACACCGCGCGCAGACGGTGGGGTGTCACTGTGGGTTGCGAAGAAGCGTTGAGCACGTCGAGCACGTCAGGCTCGACCAACCAGAACGGACGCAGCCATGCCATCAAAAGTGTTCGCGGAGCAAGAGATCGACGTGCGCGGAAACACGATCAGCGCCTTCGACGCCATTCAGATCGTCCTGTATGGAGCCGACACCGACCAGTTCATGTAGCACGCCGGGTTTGGGTGCCCGAGCCACAGAGTGCACCGACCCCATTGCCGCGATCCGGCATGGCCACTACAGTGCACGCATGCCTTCAGACCACCGCGCCGTCGTCGCCACCGCAGCCAACTCACTGACCGTCGCAGCAGTGCCCACGCCCGACCTTGCACCTGACCTAGTCGCAGTTCGCATCGCCGTAACGGGGATCAACCCGGTCGATGCCCACGTCGTCGCCGGAGCCTTCGGAGCGGATCTGTTCCCCTACATCGCTGGCTGCGAGTATGGAGGAACGGTGATCGGGGTCGGCGCTGGGGTCACGGGCTTCGCAATCGGCGACCGAGTCGCCGGACAACCCAAGCCCTTCATGGGCGACCCCGGCAGTTGGCAAGACGTGGTGGTCGTGGGCGCAGACAAATTGGCGCATGTGCCGGGACCACTATCCGACGAGGCTGCCGGAACCGTGCCACTGCTTTCGCTGACCGCACTGACCATGGTGCGCGCGGCCGGCTTGTCCGCCGGTCAGCGGGCAGTCGTGCCAGGGGCCGCTGGTGGAGTTGGCCGTTGGTTGACGCAGTTGCTGCTGGCAGACGGCGTCGAGGTGACCACGGTGACGTCAGCGCGTGACCTGGACGCGATGACCGCCTTCGGCGCCACCGCCATCGACCGCGATGATCCCTCCGCGGTCGACGGCTTGCGGGACTTCGCCGCCATCTTCGACGTCGCCGGCGGAGACGAGGGCGCGGTCGCCGTACGCCGAACCTGGCTCGCCGAAGGTGCCCGCTACCTGTCTGTTTCTGTGCGCGGCGAGGGTATCGAGTTCTTCATGGTCGAGTGGGACGCAGCAGCGTTGGAGACCATGCTGTCAGGGGTCGCCGACGGCACCTTCGCAGCGCAAACGCCCACGCTGTACGCGCCCGAAGATGTCGCCGCCGCGATTGCCGACTTCATGTCCCGCACACAGGCACGCACTGCCCTGGACCTGCGCTCCTGAGCGACGCAAAGCCCCGCGTTCGGCTGAATCCCGGAACCGACAATCGGCGAACCGCGGGGCTTTGCGGCAAGGTTGTTGTCATGACCAGCGCGACGCAATTCGTTGAGGCGAACGGCATCACGATCGCCTACCAGAGTTTCGGAGACTCTGCCGATCCGCCAATGGTGATGGTGATGGGCTTAGGTGCCCAGATGATCGTCTGGCCAGATGAGATGTGCCAGGACTTGGCGACCCGAGGTCACTACGTGGTCCGCTTCGACAATCGCGATGCGGGCGAATCAACCCATTTCCACGACTCGCCGGTGAGCGTGCTGGACATTGTTCTGGGCGGTCGGCGGCTGCCGTATCAGGTCACCGACATGGCCAAGGACACGATCGGACTGATCAACGCGCTCGGCCTGGGTTCGGTTCATCTGGTGTCTTCGTCCATGGGCGGGTTCATCAGCCAGACCGTGGCACTGCTTGCTCCGGCCGCGGTCAAGACGCTTACCCTGATCCAGACCTCGACTGGATCGCTGCGGGTCGGTCATCCGTCCTGGCGTGTGATGGTGAATGCCGCGAGACAGCGAGTCCCGCAGGATCAGGAAGCGGCGGTTGCCGAGATTGTGGCCTCCACCCGACTAACGAGCTCGCCGGGCTATCCATACGACGAAGAATGGGTCCTCGACATCATCAGGCGCAGCAACGAGCGGTCCTACGACCCGGACGGTTACTTCCGCCAAACCGCTGCCGCTCGTTCCCAGGCCGACAGGACCCGCCTGTTGGCCAGAATCACCGCCCCCACCCTGGTCATGCACGGCCTGGCGGATCCGCTCATCTCGGCCAGCGGCGGGATCGCCGTGGCCCGAGCAATCCCGGGCGCCAAATTCATCGGCTTCTGGGGTATGGGTCACGACCTCCCACGAGCACTGTGGCCCGTGTTCGTCGACGAGATCTGCGCCCTGACGGCGATTGATTCGGTGCCCGCATCATGAAACACCCCACCCCACGGAGGTCCGATGTCCCGAGCGCGCCGGCCGAGTCCAACCACCCCGCAACTTGACTTCACTCCCCCGCACACCATTGCAGCAACGGATCCCGAATCTCTGGATCGCGGCGATAGCCGCGACGGCGAGTGCTTCGCAGACCTCGATCTGTCCGAGCGCGACCTGTCCCACACAACGTTCGACGGCTGCGAGTTCAACTCGGTCACACTGTCGAGCGCCGAGCTGCGAGGAACCCGGTTGCGCCACACCCTGATGGCGGATTCGTTCGCGCTGCAGCTATCTGCTCACCGCAGCACCTGGCGCGACGTACTGGTGCGCAATCCCCGCTGGGGCCTGGCGGAGGTCTACGAAGCCGAGCTGATCGGCGTCCACATCCTCCAAGGAAAGATTAACTACTTGAACCTGCGCAACTCCAAACTCACCGATGTGCTGATCGAAGACTGCGGGATCGACGAACTCGACCTGAGCGGATCGCGGGCCCGGCGTTTGTGGTTGAAGAACTGCCGAATCGGCACGCTGACATTGGCTGGCACCGATTGCATCAATGTTGACCTGCGAACCAGCCAGTACACCACGATCAACGGATTCGACGGCCTGCGCGGCACAACCATTGACGACATCCAACTGACCCTGCTGGCGCCACTGCTCGCCGCTCACCTAGGCATAACCGTCGAGTAGCAGCGCTACTCCGGCGACACGTAGCCGGGCTTGTAGACCATCACCACAAGAATCACCAGCATCAACACATCGACTGCGATGCTGGCTACCAGGTAGCGTCGCCCCAGCTTCGCCTCGGTCCCGGTAGCCTACCGCGGCGATTCGTCAGACTCGCCCGATCCGGCTGCCATGGCGATCAAATGTGCACCACGACCAGCGCCTCGTACAACGTGTCCGCCATGCGCTGCTCCTCCTCGTACGTCGACACAAGTGTTCGGCGGACCGTAGCACAGGCATTCACGGACCTCGCTGTGGTCGCCGATGGATTGCTTCCCGGTCAGCGATCGATGGCGAGGATCTCGTCGGCGTAGCTCGAGTCCGACCCGGACCCGACCTCCAACAGCGCTCGTGTCACCCGAGTAATCGCCTCGCCGAGCAGTCGGACTCTGGGCTCGGTGCGCGGTCCGGGATGCCGTTCGCAAATATCGTCCAATCGCTGCCCGACTGGGATGATCTGGCCGTCAGGGGAGGAATGCATGTCCGCGAACACGAGAGCATCGGCCAACATGGACTCCTCTCGGGGGAACTGCTCACGCAGGGCCTGGACCGCAATCCGGTCGGACGACATAATCGCCAGGGAGTGATGGGCGACCAGGCACGCCAGCCGATCAGGGAATCCCTGTGCACGCAAGTACCGGGCGCCGTCCAGGGGGTGGAAACCAACTCCTGCGATCCGCGGTGAGTACCCGATGTCATGCAGGGTTGCCGCCGCGACAAGCAGGTCGGCTTCGGGTTGCTCGAACAGCACTGCCAGCTTCCGCGCAAGCCGCCCGGCCGCCATGACATGAGCGAGTCTGGTTCCCTGGTCCCACAACAACTCGGTGGAAACCGCCTCTGCCTCCGCCCTGCTCACACCCTGAGGTCCGCAGCGAAGGCTGTCAACGGCCGTACCGGCCGGGCCCTCACCAACTGACTCGCTCATGCCTTCCCACCTCAGAACGATGCCGGGAAGCGCGCCATATACCGCTGCACATACATCTGCGACTGCTCCCGCTCGGTCGGGGCCGGCAACGCCACAACCCGGAAGACCCGTGGACTCACGCGTTCGGTGATCCGCTTGATCGTTCCGCCTTTGCCAGCGGTATCTCGGCCCTCAAAGACGATGCGCACCTTGGCTCCGGTGGCCTTGACCCACTCCTGCATAGCGACAGGCTCGGCCTGCAGCCGCGTCAACGCCCCACCCTTCTTATGCTTCCTATCAGACACGTTCCACACCTCCGTTTGCCTCGTGAGATCGGACGGGAGCAGCAGTGTTGGCCAAATCCAGACTAGCCACTGCAGGTCGCTGATCCAAACCGCCAGCCACCGGTGCGAAACACATCACTTGGCAGACGGCAGCAGATCGAGGGCGGTGACAGCAAACCTGGCCAGCTGCGAATCGTCTCCGCCGAAGGATGCCTGGCCACTTTCATCGGTCAGTACCCGAGTGACTGAGGACTCACCGGTCGTGATGACAAGAATCCGGCCGTCATCGGCGGCGATCCACTTGTAGTCCGGTGCCCAGAACGCCGAGATCAGTCCGTAGGTGTACTCCCCCGGACCCTGCACATCGAGCAGGGTCCGCGAACCTGAGGCACTGGCCAGCGCCACCACGACGTGGCCCCCATCCGACACCGTCGTGACCGTCTGTCCGGAGGGACTGGTCAGTGAATGGGTTGCCAGGTCCGGCGACCGCGGCACATCGGCCTGCGGGACGTCCTGCACCGCCCCGGTGCGCACATCGACGATCTTCTGCCAGCCGGGATTGAAGCCCGGTCCGGGCGGATCGGTCATCCGGAACATGGTCACCTGCAACCGGCCATCGGGCAGCCAGACCAGCTGAGGACCCAGTTCCTTGCCCAGCTTCTCGGCCTTGGACACGTCCTGTCCTGGCAAGCACAGCACGTCCTTTGATGGCTGCCCAGATGCAGCCACTACCCGCACACATCCGTTCCGATCGGCAAAGTACGCAACCGTGCCGTGGATCGACGGATCCGGATTCTGAGCCAGCGAGTCGAATTGCGGGATCGGACGGGTCACTTCGATAACGGCGACCAGGACCATCGTGACGACCGCAGCGAAAACCAGGGCCAGAACCGCGACGACCACGCCGACAACAACCCTTCGGCTGACCCCGCCAGGTTCGGACGGGTAACTCGCGCCTGCAGAAGGAGCAGTCACGACACACCTCCCCGACACCCATTTCCAGCGTACAGCGGGCAGGAACCCTGTCAATCCGCCACGGGAGTGAGATCAGCGATCAGGGCAGCACTGGACCTTCCCCACTCAGTGTCTGCTCCCGGGCCGCAGCGACCTTGCGCGCGTTACGTCGCGAGGCCACCAGCGACCCCACCAAGCCGGCCAGTCCCAGGGCGACCAAGGTCAGCGGGAACCACAGCCGAGGGTCGAGCCGTAGGTCGGTGTACGCCCCCACCATGTAGGTTGCGGCCAAGGCTACGAACACCAAACCAGCGATGAGCGAGGTCACGCTCAGTTCATGACGTTGCACGACGTACCTCCAGGTTTCCGAGTCCGACATTGAGGTCCAAGTCAAGGGTTCCGGCAGAGACAGCACCCACGGGTGACAGCGTCACGGTCTGGTCTAGGGCCACGTCCGAGGCGGAAGAACCTGTCGTCGATCCGGAGCCTGGCAACGCGCCGGGCAGAACGAGCTCGCCGGCACCGACTCGTGCCCTGATGATCACTGTGGTGTTCGCCGGCACTCGGACCTGTAACTGTCCGACGCCGACTTCGGCCTTGATCCGGGTCAGCGATTCCGGAGTGACCGGCAAAGCGGTCAGGTCGAGCTCGGCATCACCGACGCTGAGCTGATAGCCGTTCTGAGTTTGGGCGATCGTCACCGGGCGCCATGTTCGTTCCCCTACCCCGGCGCTCCACGACGAAGGCAGGTTCGAGGGAACCACGGCCACGATCGAGGTGACCAGCAACAACGGCAGAGCCAGCGCTGTCAACCACAGCGCCCGGCCGGCGAAGGCTCCGACCACCAGTCCGATTCCCAAGATGGCCAACGGGACCGCCAGCACCACGACGGCAGGAAGGGAAACCACGCCGGTCACCGCCAGGCTCGCGAGAAGGCCGGCCACGACCACCGCGACGCTCAGCGTGATGGCGCCCAGGTAGGAGCGACTGCGCGGGGCGAGCGGAACCTGTGGTGGCGGCGTAACGGTCGGGGCCGCGGCAGCCGGATAGTTGCGGTAGCCGCCATAGGCGTACCCAGGGGTGGTCACCGAGGTGTCAGCGGCGGCCGTCTGGGGACTGGTGAACGCGCCCGGCGAGTCGACCGAGTTCGGATACTGAACCGGCCCAACCCGTGATGCGCCCGATCCATCCTGGCGAACCAGCCACACCACCAGGATGACAACGCCGGCCACGAAGAGGGGCCCGCTCAGATAGAACCCGCCGAAAGCATTGAAGACCACTGCTAGTGCCAACACAACGACCGCGATGACTGCAACTGTGCGAGCCGACGACCCGGGCACCCGTGCCTCGGCGAGCAAGCGCTCACCCTCGGTTGCGGTCGAACCATCCTCCGGAATGAAAAGCCAACCAACCAAATACAGGACGATTCCCACACCACCGAACAGCGTGAAGACCACGACAAGCACGCGGATCACCACTGGGTCGATGCCGAGGGTCCGGGCGGTTCCGGCGCACACCCCGGCCACAACGCGACCATCACGGCTTCGTCGCCACGGCGGGCGCGACTGGTTCGGCCCAGGGGGCGGCGGAGGCAGGTACTGGCCCTGACCGGCGGTTGGTTGGGGGCCCGGGTAGGTCGTTTCAGGGTTCTCGTTCATGGCTCCAGCTTGGCTCCGCCGCGTACCTGGGCACATCGGGGAGGCACCCTGATCAAACCCTGAGATTACCCTGGGATCTGCCGACTCTGAAGTGGGTGCGATTCCCTGACGACGCAGTCATGACTCACGCGAGACAATGGCCTCGTGAGCAATCCCGAGTCCGTGGAACTGACTGCCGTGGGGACCCCCCGCGTGCTGCGAGCCACCCAGGGTCGGCTGGTAGCCGGGGTTGCCCAGGGCTTGGCCCACCACCTTGGCTGGCCGGTCTGGGTGGTGCGACTGCTCTTCGTGGTGCTGGCGTTCGCCGGGGGTGCTGGCGTTGTTCTGTATGCGGCTTACTGGGCCGTCATCCCGTTGGCGCCGGACTCACCATCCGCCGACACCAACACCGAGGCTCGGGTACGCCAACGTGACCTCGGCGGACTCCTCGCCCTGGCAGCGCTGCTGGTCGGAGCCCTGCTCCTGTTGCCGCTGGCCGGAGTCGACGTCGGCGGTTCCCTGATAGTGCCTTTGGCGTTGGCCGGAGTTGGCGCGGCGCTGGTCTGGCGTCAGTCAGACGACTCGCAACGGAACCGCTGGCGTTCCAGCGCGGCAGGGGCGGCGACCGGGGCCGCCCGGACAACCGCGCGAGCGGGCTGGTGGCGCGGTGTCGTAGGCGCGGGCTTGGTGCTCGCGGGCCTCGTGGCACTTCTGGCTGGACGCGCAGGTGTCGGAGATGCCCTGCGCGGGTTGGCTTCCGGGGCGGTGCTCCTACTCGGCGTTGGAGTTGTTGCTTTCCCTTGGCTTTACCGACAGGGCCGTGAGCTGTCCGACGAGCGCCGAGCGAGGATCCGAGAGCAGGAGCGTGCGGAGATCGCGGCCCACGTGCACGACTCGGTACTGCAGACGCTGACACTGATCCAGCAGAACATCGATGATCCGGCGACCGTCGCGCGGCTGGCACGGACGGAGGAACGATCTCTTCGTTCCTGGCTCTACGCGCCCGTCGGCGACCCCGACCGAACTTTGGCAGCGGCTGTCCAGCGGGAGGCCGCGGACATCGAAGCTACCTATGGGGCAACTCTGGAGGTCGTAACGGTCGGTGACGCGGCATTGGACCTCTCGCTCGCGGCTTTGGTGGCAGCTTGCCGGGAAGCGATGGTCAATTCTGCCAAGCACGGTGGTGGCACAGCATCCATCTACGTCGAGGTCAGCGACGAGACCGCAGAGATCTTCGTACGTGACCGCGGACCAGGATTCGATACGACTGCTGTGCCGCCCGATCGACTGGGTATTGAGCAATCGATTGTGGGCAGAATGGAACGAAACGGCGGCAACGCACAGGTCCGCAGCCGGGCCGGGGTTCAGGGGACCGAAGTGCATCTGCGGATGCCCCGCTCGCCACAAGTACCAGATGCCGCGACGACTGGAGAGTCATGACACAAACCACCGATGGCACCACCCGGCTGCGCCTGGTACTGGTCGATGATCATGCAATGGTTCGGGCCGGAGTACGCACCGAACTCGGTGACGCCGTCGATGTTGTGGGCGAGGCTTGCGACGTAGACGAGGCCATCACGATCATCCACTCGACCAGGCCCGACGTTGTTCTGCTGGACGTCCATCTTCCCGGCGGCGACGGCAGAGCGGTATTGGACGCCTGCGTCGCAGATCTGCCCCAGACCCGCTTCCTGGCATTGAGCGTGAGTGACGCCGCCGAGGATGTCATCGCCGTGGTGCGCGGCGGCGCCCGCGGCTACGTGACCAAGGCTATCTCGGCTGCTGACCTGCGCGAGGCGGTTCAGCGGGTCGCTGCCGGCGACGCCGTCTTCTCACCACGGCTCGCCGGATTCGTCCTTGACGCCTTCGCCGGAGGTCCGGCACAGACTGATGAGGAACTCGACCGACTGACTCCACGCGAACGTGAGGTGATGCGGCTGATCGCCCGGGGTTACACCTACCGAGAGGTGGCGCGCGAACTGGTCCTCTCCGTCAAGACCGTTGAGACCCATGTGTCGGCGGTATTGCGAAAGCTTCAGCTATCTGGGCGCCAAGAACTCACCCGATGGGCGCAAGCCCGGCGGCTTATCTAGTTGTTACCAATCCGAACGGTTGATTCCCCGCAGGCAATAAACCGTTGAATATGCAATTATCCGAAGGGTGTGGGGTGAGAGCAGGCGTATCGGGCGGACCCTGTTGCTAGGAGTTCTGGCGACGGTGTTGGCCCTGGGTATATGGCTGATCACGTCAGCGTTGAACTTCGGGGCGCAGGGCGCGGTCCTCGGGGTGGCTGGTGGGTTGGTGCTGGGGCTAGTGAGAGATCGCTCCCCGTTGGCCCGCTACGGCGCGTTCCTGATCGGGTTGGCGTTCGGGTTGATCGCGTTGATGGCGGGTCTGGCTGGCTGGGTTGGTTTTGTTGCCGCGATGTTGATCCTGACGGTGATTTCGGGACTGACCGGTGGACGCCTGCCGTTGTGGGCGATGATCCTGGGTGCCGGCGTTCTCGCCACGATGTACGAACCTGCCTTTATTGCCTCGGCGTGGTTCCTGCTGACCCAATACCCGAGCAGCTTCTTCCTGGCACTGGCGACCTCATCGGCTGGGTTCATCGTCGCGCTGCTGGTTGAACTACTGGAACGCGTTGACGATAAGGAACAGCTCAACGAGCAATCCCTAACGCCGGCCGATGTCCAAGGGGCGATCGAATGACTTGGCTCAAGCTCGTCGCGGCTAGCGCCGCTAGCGCAGTGCTGGTGGTGCTGGCTGGCGCGGGAGCCCAAGCTGGCTCGGCGACCGGTTCGCCAACCGACCCCGCGTCGTCACCCTCCGCGAATCAACTGCAGGTCACTGTCGGCAAGACGGTGGCACTGACCACCGACCAAAATGGCAACCAGACACCGCTGAACCTGCTGCTCATCAACGGCCAGGTATCGGGCCAGGGTTCCGGTCAGGTGAACATCCCCACCTCACCGACGAACTCCAAGACCGTCGATGTTTCCAGCAGCGGCGGCCAGGTACAGAACTTCTTCAGCCTCGCCGGCACCTACGGCGGCCAATTCCCGGTCACGGTTGCGACGCAGGCAACGGTCAATGGGCAGAAGATCGACCCCGACAAGGGATTCGGCCTCAACGGTGACGTCGAGGTCAGCTACGTATTCACCAACCACACGTCGCGTCAGCAGACGATCACCTACAAGAACATCTACGGCGTCACCACATCCACGACGGTCGATGTTCCAGTTCCGTTCGGCAGCGTATTCACCGTTGCTTTCGGCAACGGCTGGCGGATCGAGGATCCGGGCACCATGTCGTTGAAGACGACGCCAGACGGATCGAAGCTGTCAGCAACCGTCGTGCTGTTCCCGATCATCAAGGGAGTCGGGGGGACGACCCAGACAGTCACAATCAAAGCCAAGGCAGACAACGCGAACCTGCCCGCCACCAACGCGACGATCGTGCCGATCGACCTGTCCACCTATATGGGTGGCCTGGCGTTGGATCTGGTGCCGGGAGTCAATGCGAAACTGCTCAACCCGGCGAACTCGGCCATATCTGAAGCCCTCGGACAGGTCGTCGGCGTTGCCCAGTTGATCAGCGGATACACAGCCGGCTACCAGAGCTTGGCGACTGACTACATCGACCCCGTGGTCAAGCAGGTCGAAAAGATCAACGTTGACCCTGACAGTCTGACGACGCTGCTCACACAATTGAGTAAAGGCCTGACCCAGCTATCAACGCTGATGTCAGCCAACTCCAGCGCTCAGAAATACGTCGCTGGCCTACTCAACACTCTGTCGAAGTCCATGACCTCAGACCTGGTGCCGCTGGCAAAGTGGCTCGGGAAGGTGGCTGTAGAACTCGGTCCGGCCGCCGCTGACGCCGCCAAGGCACTAGCCAGCCTCAACACCGTGTTCGGCCGCCCCGAGTTCGGACAGCTACCTGCCAACGTAGGAGTCGTCCAACCCGTCTGCGACGGGGTCAGCGCCACCACCGCGTACTACGGATACGTCAACCAGATCCCCGTTGTCGGCCCGGTGGGATCGCCCGGCGCCGCCGCTGTGGCTGATGCCATCAAGAGCGGAAAGAAGCAGCACTGGGTGGCTGATCTGAAGACACTCCAGAGTCAACTCGATGCTCAGAGCACCGGCAACCTGCTGTCCAAGGACCTGTGGCTAGCTGCTGGCCTGCTCCCCGAGAAGTGGACGAAGATCAAACCCTTCTTGCGCGATTCGGCGTGCACGACCGTGCTCGGCATCACCAGCAAGACCCTGGTTCCGTTGGCGAAGGTCTGGGATCCGGCCAAGATGACCGAACTCGCGGCGTTGCTGACGAAACTCAGCGTCGAAGTCCAAGACCCCGCTGTCCAAAAGGGATTCACCGTCGCACTGCAGGCGATCGACACGTTCGCCAAGGTTCTGAGCAACACTGCATGCAAGCCCGGCGACATCATGAATCCGATCGTGGCGGCGCTGAAGAAGTACGGGGTCGCGGGCATCAAGAGCCAACTCAAGCCGATCGCCAAGCAGATCCTCAGCCACTGCGGCCTGTCTCAGCTTGTCGGGCTCCTGAGCGGTGCCGACCAGGAAGTGGCCAAGGTGTCCGCCGCACTCGCACCGGTCGTGACTGCGGCCACCGCGGAAGTGCCGATAGTGGTCAATGCTGTCGACAAGGCCAAAGGCGCCGTTGGTCTCGGCGGGAAGTTCTTCGACTCGATTCCCGGACTCGGCCGCAAGATCGCCGATGCGATCACCGGCCTCGGGTCCAAGTACGGTGACAAGGCGGACGGCGGATTAGCGAAGGTCAGCGACTTTGCGGCGCAATTGCAGGCGACGCTGGTGGCGATGAACGCTCGTACAGCCGCTGGCGACGGCGCCCCCTACGGAAACGCGACCGGGCCAAGCAACCAGAACACTCAGACGATCACCGCCTACCAGATCACCATGCAGGAGGCGAGTCCGTACGTTCGCGACTGGACCATATCCATCGTTATGGCCGCGATCAGTCTGCTTATCGCCATTGGCGGCACTGCGTACTTCTACCGGCGGCGGAGGGCGAAATGAAGCGGACGTTCGTCG
>JBAXOQ010000003.1:0-40286 GCA_037133175.1 Actinomycetes bacterium | reverse complement strand
GCGCCGTTCAGAACAGCCACTCGAATGCTTTCTCCACAACGCTCTGAAGCAGGCCCATGACTTCCGGACCGGACAAGAGCTTGATCAGCAACCCTGCGAATCCGGTGGCTGCCACCGTTCCGACGGCGTACTCCGCCGTCGCCATTCCCGCGTCGTTCCTGACAATTGCCAGAAGGTTCTTGGACATTTCACTCCTTAGTTTGGTCAGACGGCCGTGTCCTCATCTGTGGCCCGGCTCGTCCGTTGGTGAGCGAAGCCGGCGGCGCCAGCTTCGCGGTTTGGCGGCACGCTGCCGCTGCGATCGGTGGGCGGCGATAAGCGCCGCCGTCTCTGCCAGAAAGTGGACACCGCCACGACTCACACTGGCCAATAGCTGCCAGGAGCTTGGACCCCGCAGACCGCGGAGTCCAAGCTGTCATCTGCTCCAATCATGCCGAAACGACGCCCGCCTGGAACCGCGATCGCCTCTGGCTGTGGACAGGTCCGGCATGACCGAATGCTGTGGACAGCGCCCACTGGCCCGCTGCCCGGATGTCGCAGATCACCCTCGCGCGAGCATGGTGCCCACGAGGCTGGCGACCAACGGAACCACACCAAGCAACATGAATGCCGGCAGAAAACACACGCCCAATGGACCCACGGCCTTGATGCCAGCAGATCTGGCCAGAGCCTCCAACCGTGCCCGTCGAACGGATCGAAGATCGTCGCCGGTTCGCAGCAGCAAATCTGCCAGCGGAGCGCCGGAGTCTGCCGATCGGAGAATGGATCGGGCGATCGGAGCCAGCTCAGGCTCCTGTGCGAGCGCACCCCAAACCCGAGCCGGATCCGCTCCCAACTGAATCTGCGCGACACAATTGCCCAGCACCGACTCCACCGGCTCCTCCAGCGCCCGTGCCACAGCCTGCACCGATGCTGCGGTCGATGCTCCTGACTCCAAGCAGGCTGCCAGCAGGTCCGCCACCATGGGCGCCGTCGCTTCGAGTGTCTGACGTCGATGCCGCACCGACCGGGGCTCAAGGCGCGCCAGCGCGGCCGGACCCAAGACAACCAACGCTGCGCCCAAAACCACCCCCGCCGGCCCTCCCACCAGCGCCCAAACACCGACCGCCGCGATCAGAGCAGCCCATTGGTTGCGCCGTCGCGTGGCCACCTGATCCCGCGCCAGAGCGCGGCTTGGGCCAGCAGCAAGTCGGTGGTCACCGGAAGCCAACCGCACGATCTGCGCCGGCCTGACCCGACGTGACACCGACGCCACCGGCTTCAACATCAGCAGCACGGCCAGAGTGACCAGCCCCGCCGCGACCACCAGCGTCAATGTCACAGCAAAGCCTCCACGGCCCGGGTTAGTCGGGCCGTCCACCACAGCCCCGCCCACTCCAGCACCACGCCTGCGAGCAGCACCGCCAGGCCCCACGGCGAACCGAGCAGCCATCCAAGCGGCGAAGCCCCCAACCCGCTGCCCATCAACAGACCGATCACCGGTAAGACCGCCAGCACCTTGGCTGTGGCCTTCGGGCCGGCCAATTCCGAGGCCAGCGAGCGCCGAACCTGTTCGTTGCTGCCCTCCGCGATGCACAGTCGGTCCACAGCCTTGGCCAGGCCAGCACCCGAACCCTCGGCCACCTGCCACAACGCGGCCAGCGAACGCAGCACGGGTAACCCTTGATCAGCTGCGTCGAGCTGCAGCGCCCGGGGAACGTCCCCTCCGAGGCGGGCGACGCCGACCGCCCTGGGACAGACGGCACGCGGCGCGGCGGCACATGCCCGCTCCAACGCGGTACGAACCGGCTGACCCGCGCGTAGCTCGGCAGCGAATGCGGCCAGCACCTCAAGAGCGGCCGAACGCCGTCCGGCGCATTCTGTGCGGTGTCGCACGCAGCCGACGATCCAGCTCGACACCCAAGCGAACGGGCCGAACTTGCCGTTCAGGTCCGAATCCGGGCTATCACCGTTTGCGAGCGTGCCTGAGCGATCGGCCAGCACCCGCACTGCACGGAACGGAGCACGCCGAAACGGCGCGCCGAACAGCAATGCCGCCGCCATCGCCGCCAGACCCGCGGCAGCGACCGGCCAACCACCACCGAAACCCGCCACCTCAGGCCTCTTCACCGACCGGTGCGCACCCGTCGCCATCGTCGCGGTCGCCATCTGACAGCTCGCCCACCGACAGCGGCAAATCCAAACGACGCGCGAGTTCGGGAGCCGCCGCGCCGTATTGAACGGTGCCATCACCGAACGAGACCGCCTGCATACTCGAGACCATGGCGTCACTGCCGCGTCGCAGTATGTGGATGCCTGAGACTCTGCGAATTCCCGCCCGATCTCGCTCAATGTGAACGACTGCGTCAAGACCGGCCGCAACTTGGGCATGCAGCGCCTCCCTGCCCAGACCGGCCGCCAACGCCAGCGCCTCAAGCCGGGCCGGGACATCTGTGGCTGAGTTAGCGTGAACCGTTCCGCAACCCCCTTCGTGACCTGTGTTCAGGGCGGCCAGCAAATCAACGACCTCCGCGCCTCGGACCTCTCCGACGACCAACCGATCCGGCCGCATCCGCAACGCCTGCCGAACCAGGTCGCGCATCGTGACCTGTCCGTGGCCCTCGACGTTCGCCGGACGCCCCTCCAGACGAACCACGTGTGGGTGGGCGGGCTCAAGCTCCCCAGAATCCTCCACCAGAAGCATCCGCTCGCCGGCGTCGCAGACCGACAGCAACGCACTTAGCAGCGTAGTTTTCCCACTTCCAGTGCCCCCGCTGATGAGGAAAGCGCACCGCGACCGGACCAGCGCAAACAACCACCTCGAGCCCTCCGCCGGGACTGTCCCAAGGTCGACAAGGTCAGACAGAGTGAAGACACGTCGCCTCGGAATCCGCAGCGACACGCAGGTGCCCCTTGGCGCAACCGGCGGCAATATGGCGTGCAGCCGGGTCCCGTCCGGCATTCGAGCATCAACGTAGGGGGTCGCATCGTCGAGTCGCCGTCCCGCGCTGGCAGCCAAACGCTGGGCCAAGCGACGGACCGCGGCCTCATCCCGGAATCTGACGGGCTCAAGGGTTGGCCCCGATCCACGGTCGACCCACACGGAGTCGGGCCCATTGACCAGCACGTCGGTAACATCGGGCTCCCGCAGCAGTGCTTCCAAGGGACCCGCGCCGGCCAACTCCGACCTGAGCCCAGCCACCACGTCGAGAACCGCTGCGTCACCGAGAATCGCTCCCTCAGCGAGCAGCGCCTCAGCGACCTTCGAGGGGGTCGCCGCCCAACCGTTGGCGGCGAGCCGGTCCCTGACCCGGTCGACGAGGCCCTCGGGCACCAGCACGTGGCCATCAGCCCCTTCGAGCACTTGTGATTGCAGCAACTTCCTCATGCGGCCCGCCCACGATCACCAGTTACGCCACCGGATCCGACCCCTAACTCAGCTAGCACCATTCGGCCTGCCCTGCTCAGCGGACTGCGTCGGCCATCCCCCGGGGCCAACCCCATCTCCAGGTTGCGACCCAGCGACTGCTCCTAGCGAATGTCAGCCAACACCGGAATACAGAGCACCTGCGCAATCTCAGACGCGCTCAACCCTGCTGGAGACGGACCTCGGGTGACCAGCCGCAACTCCGCACCGACCAACACCGGCGAGGTCACCAACCGAGCACTCGCCGACAGCGAGTGGGTGTCTTTGGGAACAACGACCAGGACTCGAGTTGCCCGGCAGATAGCCTCGCCAACCGAGTCCGATGGCGTCCTGGGCAGATCGACGACCACAACGTCGCTGACACGCCGCAGCGCGTCAATGGCAGCGCCAGCAGCACCGGGCCACAGAACCTCGCACGGTCCTGGCGACCAAGTCAGAACTCGGACCCCGTCGACGGACAGCAACCCATCTGCCAACAGCGATGGCGGAACCCGTCCCCTCGTCCTGGCGATATCCCCCCACCGCAGTCCGTCCGCGCAGTCGCTGCCCAACGTCACGTCGAGACCAGAGCCCATCGGATCGAGGTCTACGGCACTGACGCGGTGGCCCGCCCGTGCAGCCGCGACGGCGATCGCAGCGGCGAAGGTGGTGGCACCCGCACCGCCGCGACCGCCGATGACTGCTACGACTGGGGCATCCGGCGCCAGCCCGTCGGTGAGTCCGGCCAGCCGATCCACCAGCCACGACTCGCCCTCGGGCAGCACGACCACCTGCTCGGCTCCGAGTTCGACGGCGTCCTTCCACAGCCCCTGGTCGTCGCCAGTTCGCGTGGCGATAATCACCCCGGGTCGTCGAGGTACGTGACCCCCGCCGAGGCGCGCGAGAGTGTCAGCCCCAACGACCACTAGCGGCGCGCCGGACCAGCGAGCTCGAACTGCGGCGAGAGACGTGGCGGCGTCCGCCTCGACTCGGGCGGCGGCGACGAGTCGCAGTAGATCATCCAGCAGATCGACGTCGTCCGTGACGACCAGCGGTCTGGGCCCGACGGGACCCGCCCCCCAGTCAGCGGTAGCGATGGCAAGCGATGCGGTTTCGGCACTCATACCCATACTCTGACCCGTCATCGGCTCACGGCGATGGTCCCCAGACTGAGCCTGTGGACAACTGCTTGCCCTCGCCGATTGTGGATATCGTGACGATGTACGCAGCCCGGTTAAGACGTACGCGGACCGGTTAAAGCGAAGACCCCCGCTGGGGGGAGCGGGGGGCTTCTGTCCGACGAGGGGGGATTCGTCGGAGCGGTCGGTAAGAAACCGAGCGAGATCAGTATGCATGACTACCCATGTTGGCGCAACACTGACACCCCGAACAAAGTACCAAAGCAACCCGAACAAAACACCAAAGCAGCCCCAAGAAGAAACCGCTAGCGTGACTACAGCCGAACTCACAGGCCTGGACGGCCGGATTCGCAGCCGATGGACTGTCGCAGACCGCCACGGAGAATTAGGATCGAAGGTATGACCAGGGCAGCCGCTTTCTTCGATCTCGACAAGACGCTGCTTGCCAAGTCGAGCACCTTGGCTTACGCCAAGCCGCTGTACCAACAAGGCCTGTTGAACCGCGGCGATCTGATCAAGAGCGCCTACAGCCAGTTCATGTACCTGCTGGCGGGAGCGGACGACCAACAGATGGAGCAGATGCGCGCCTACCTGTCCGATCTGGTGAAAGGTTGGGACGTCGAACACGTCCGCGAGATCGTCACCGACGCGCTCGGCACCGTCATCGAACCGATCGTCTACTCCGAAGCCCTGACGCTGTTCGATGAACACCATCACGCTGGCCGGGACGTCATCGTGATCTCATCGTCGGGGACCGAGATAATCGAGCCGATCTGCACGCTGCTCGGAGCGGACAAAGCGATAGGTACCCAGGTCGCCATCGAAGACGGCAAGTACACCGGAGAGATTCTCTTCTACGCCTACGGCCCAGGCAAAGCGCAAGCCATTCGCGCCATAGCCGAAGATGAGGGATACGACCTCAGCGAGTGCTACGCGTACTCAGATTCGATCACCGATCTCCCGATGCTTGAGGCCATTGGACACCCGTTCCCGACTAACCCGGACAAAGAACTGCGTGAACTCGCGCGCGAACGAGTGTGGCCCGTGCTCGACTTTCGCAAGCCGGTCGCGATGCGCACACGAAGCACCCACAACAGGTCCTACGCGGCAGCTGCCAGCGCTGGCGCAGCAGCGCTCGGAATCGCCTGGTACACCACAAACCGGCTGCGCCACAACCACTAAGCCACAACCAGCAAGCCACAACCAGCAAAGGCTCAACGGCCACCGGGTCCGCGACCAGAAGGCCAGCAACCGACGGCGGCCCAAGGAAAAAGACCGGACAAGAAGAAGAAGAAGACCGGACAAGAAGAGGGACCCCCGCTGCTGCGGGGGTCCCTCGACACACCGGACCAAGCGATCAAGCGTGCAGTCCTAAAGAGCCCGAAACTGGGCCTTCACCCTCATCGTGGGTCAGGCGCCGCGTGGGTCCCTGGTCCGGCGTTCACGGCCCTTCGACCGCTTATGGCTCTTTTCTACACCCGAGCCAATCGGATGGGAAGCCGACCGTGCCCAACATTCACCCGACACGCTCAATCTGGGTGAAAAGACCGGCGTGTCTCGGCTTTCCAGTGAAACAGTCACTCGAGTTCTGCCAGGCGGTCGCCGCTGAGTCTCGCGCCGACAACAACAGACTGAGCGCAGAAGCGAATCCACTGACCCACGCCGTCGGCCGACCCTGCTGCATAGCCCCGGATCGCACCGACGTAAGCGGGCCGCCCGCTGGCCATGAACGCAACATCGGTCATCACCAGCAGATCCGGATCCAGACCCCGAGCACTCAGGACCAACCGCATTGCGGCACGGGCAATCGGGCCACTGCCCGAACGAAACGGCCGCAGCGCCAACAACTCCCCGTGGACGATGGCGGCTTCAACAATCGCCGGCACCACCGGTGCCGCGACCACAATGTCGGTCAAAGCGGCCAGACGCGAGTTCATTGCACCGACGTCCGGCACGGCCTTGATGTGCAGCGTGTCGTCAACGTCCTGTCCGGTACGCGGACGCCCGAGTTCATCTTGGGCAACAACTTCGAGCGCCAACAGTGAATGCATCCGGGCCAGCGCTTGCGTCGGTGCGGAAGTCCATACCGGCACTAGCGCGCGCAGTTCTGACTCCATCCTCCAAATGCCGGCGGCGGTACGGCCCATCGGTGAGTCGTCGAACACCGAGCCAGTGCTCCAAGCCAGCAGCGCCAGGTCGATCCCGTCGATGGCGGCGGACGACCGTGCACACTGCAGGGACACGTCCGCGGCCAGTGCCACCCCCTTGGTGCGCAGCGACCGATCCCACAACAGTTCATCGACCCGTTCCCGCGCCGAAGCCACCGATTCAGTGACGCCAGGTAGGTCGAGCAGCGGCTGCAGTGTTTGGGGTCCGTTCGCCACGCGCTGCTACTCCACCTGGGTTGACTTGGCCTGCCAGGTCTTCAGCAATGCCGGATCCTGAGCGTCCATCCAGTGCACCAAGTCGAGCATCGAAATGAACTTGACATCGGGATGCTGATCATGCGTGTCCCGAATGAACCTGGTCAAGGCGTTCGTGAAAGCACCGCACACCCAGTCGTTCATGTGGTTGCCGAGAATCAACGGCGCCCGGTTGCCGCCATTGACCGCATTCAGCGCATTCGTGTAGGCCGTGTAACTGGCATCCTCGATCTGCTTGCACTTATCCGGCGGCGCGGTGGTCTTGGCACCGTTGAGATTGGCCAGGAAGTTGTAATCCATCGACAGGATCCCTGTGGGCAACCCGGGCACCCTGATCGCCTGCAGCGGGATATTCCACAGGCCCCATTTGTTCTTGGAGGGCCACTTCAAGGTGCCCGTGGCGGATGCGTCGTACTCATAGCCAGCCGATTTGAAGGCGGGATACATCGCTTCCTGCTGTCCCTCCAGACAAGGCGTTCGACCACCCTTGACAACGGCCGAACTGAACGGCAAGGGACCGTGGTCAGCAGCCTGTGGATTGTAGGTTCGCCAGTTGTCGACGAAGTTGTTCCACTGGTTGATCTCACTCGTCCAGTCAGCGGTCCGCCATGTGCCAACCCCGCCGGGGCCACAGAAGTGGCCATTGAAGTGCGTGCCGATCTCCATGCCCATGTCCCAGGCCCGGGACAAACTGTCGATGCGAACCCCCACCATGTCCGGGTCGGCGAACCCGATGGCGGAAGTGCCGCGCGGCTTGTTCGGCGGGTTGTAGTTGAGCTTCATCGCGTTGTCAGGCAGCAGGTAAACCCCCGACAGGTAGAACGAGAACCTTGATTCGGTGTCCCGCGCCAAGTCCAGGTAGTGCTTCATGATGCCGGACTTCATCTCAGCCCCGCCGTCGAAGGACACGGCGACAAACTGCGGAGGATTGACCCCAGCTTCGAGATTCGGCAGGTCCACACCTGGCTGTTCGGTGGCGGGCACCGTGACCCCGGAGGAGTCCTTCGGGCGCTCCGATGGTGACGCCGAACTGGATTGGGTCGGCGGTCCGCTGGACTCCGGTGGATTGTTGGCGCTGGTACGCGAACCATCGGGAATGAAAAGGATCAACAGAACGATGACAGCGACTGCGACTAGCAGAAGCGCCCACAGAGGCCTTTTGTTCACAACCAACTCCATACTTCAACTGGCTCAGGGCCGGACAGAGGCTCTGGAACCCATGAATCCCGGCAGGAATCCGATTGAGTGTTCTGCCAGCACTTAGTCTGCATTGTAGTTACCGTTAGGCCGGTGACCGACAGAGCCCTAGACCATCTTCTTCACGAAAACCGAATCTTCCCGCCCTCGGATGAGTTCGCCGAGCAGGCGAACGCGACTGCTTCGCTTTACCGCGAAGCAGATCTCGACCGCATCGATTTCTGGGACGAGCAGGCAAAGCACCTCGACTGGGCTGAGCCCTGGACCACGACCCTGGACTGGTCGCACGCTCCTTTCGCCAACTGGTTCACCGGCGGCAAGCTCAACGTGTCCGTCAACTGCCTGGACCGACACGTCGAAGCCGGTCATGGAGACCAGGTCGCGTACCACTTCGAGGGCGAACCGGGCGATACCCGGACGGTTACCTATGCCGAGCTCCTGCGCGAGGTATCCAAGGCAGCCCACGCTTTCACCGGTCTGGGTGTGAGGGCCGGTGATCGCGTGGCGATCTACCTTCCGATGATTCCCGAAGCGGTCATCTCGATGCTGGCGTGTGCCCGCATCGGGGCTGTCCACTCCGTGGTGTTCGGGGGGTTCAGTTCCGAAGCACTGCGCACGCGTATCGGCGATGCCCAGGCCAAACTCGTTGTCACGGCCGACGGTAGCTACCGACGGGGCAAGGTATTGCAGCTCAAGCCCGCCGTCGACGAGGCAGTGGCCGCCACCACCTGCGTAGAGAATGTGTTGGTCGTGCGGAGAGCCGGCAACGAGGTCGCCTGGACCGAGCACGACCACTGGTGGGCGGACGTCGTCGAGTTCCAGCCTGACGTCCACGAGCCACAGTTCTTCGACAGCGAACACCCACTGTTCATCCTCTACACCTCTGGCACGACCGGCAAGCCCAAAGGCATCCTGCACACCACCGGTGGCTACCTGACGCAAGTCGCCTTCACGTTCCGGTCGGTTTTCGATCACAAACCTGATACCGATGTGTACTGGTGCACCGCTGACATCGGGTGGGTCACCGGCCACAGCTACATCGTCTACGGCCCGCTCGCCCAACGCGCGACCCAGGTGCTGTACGAGGGGACGCCGGACACCCCCCACCGGGGTCGCTGGTGGGAGATCATCGCCAAATACGGTGTGACCATCTTCTACACCGCACCGACCGCCATCAGGACGGTCATCAAGTGGGGACACGAATGGCCCGGCAAGTACGACCTGACCTCGCTTCGGCTGCTCGGCAGCGTCGGCGAACCGATCAACCCCTCAGCGTGGATCTGGTACCGCCACTACATCGGCGGCGGTCGGTGCCCGATCGTCGACACGTGGTGGCAGACCGAGACCGGGGCCATCATGATCAGTCCGCTGCCCGGCGTAACGGCCACCAAACCAGGGTCAGCGATGCGCCCGCTGCCGGGAATCGGTGCTGAAATCGTCGACGACTCCGGCCACCCCGTCGCGCACGGCGACGGTGGGTACCTGGTTCTGAACCAGCCGTGGCCCTCCATGCTGCGCGGCATCTGGGGCGACCCCGAACTGTTCAAGAACACCTACTGGTCACGGTTCCACGGCGTGTACTTCGCCGGTGACGGGGCCAACTACGACGAGGATGGCGCGATCTGGCTGCTCGGGCGGGTGGATGACGTCATGAACGTGTCCGGCCACCGGATTTCAACGACCGAGGTCGAGTCGGCGCTGGTGTCTCATCCCGCCGTCGCCGAGGCAGCCGTCGTCGGCGCCAACGACGAGATGACCGGTCAGGGCATCGTCGCGTTCGTCGTACTCCGTGACAAAGCCCATGAATCCGAAAACACCATCTCGGACCTGCGCTCGCACGTGGCAGCCGAGATCGGGGCCATCGCCAAGCCACGCCAAATCCTGATCGTCGCCGGGCTGCCCAAGACCAGGTCCGGCAAGATCATGCGGCGACTCCTGCGCGATGTCGCCGAGCACCGGTCACTGGGCGACGTCACGACTCTGGCCGACCCCAAAGTGATGGAACTGATCGAAGCGGGTCTCGCAACAAGCACCTCCGACGACTAGAGCCTGCGAGACCCATCCGTGCCTGATAGCACCAGCGACGCCGCCATCGACGTCGACGACGAACTCCCGGGCAAACGGGAACGACTGGCCGAGGCGCTGCGCGACGAGACGATCGGCGGGATACTGCTGCTGATCGCCGCGGTAGTGGCCGTTGTGTGGGCGAATTCGCCGTGGAGCGCGAGCTACGAGCAGCTATCGACGGTGCAGATCGGCCCGCAACTATGGCACCTGAACCTCACTGTCTCGACCTGGGCTGCCGACGGCCTACTTGCGGTGTTCTTCTTTGTAGCCGGCCTGGAGTTGAAGTACGAACTCGTGCTCGGTTCCCTGCGGCGGGCCTCCACCGCCGCCGTCCCGGTGGTCGCTGCGCTGGGAGGGATGATCGTCCCGGCATTGATCTACTGGGCCATCAACGTCAGTTCGGAACAGGGCGAACCAACCGGCTGGGGCATCCCGATGGCGACCGACATCGCCTTCGCGCTGGCGGTGCTGGCGGTCGCCGGGCGCAATCTGCCGACTGAAGCACGGGTGTTCCTGCTGACCCTGGCAGTCGTGGATGATCTGGGATCGATTTTCGTGATCGCGATCTTCTACACCGAGAAGATCTCTTTGCTGCCGCTGCTCGGCGCGATGCTGGCAATGGCTGCGTACTGGTTCGCCCAACGCCAACGAATCCGAACTCCAGCCCTGTATCTGCCGCTGGCGGCGGCAACGTGGATCCTGGTGCATTCCTCCGGAGTACACGCGACGGTGGCAGGCATCTGCCTCGGGCTGCTCACCCGGGTCAAGCCTGATCCAGGAGAGGACGATTCCCCTGCTGAGCGGCTGATCCACCGGGTCGGCCCGATCTCAGCCGGAGTATGCGTACCCCTGTTCGCACTGTTCTCGGCCGGGGTCAACCTGCAGGGTCAAAGCATCAGCGAGGCCCTGACCCACCCGGTGACTATCGGCATCATCGTCGCCCTCGTCGTCGGCAAGCCGATTGGGGTGATCGGCGGAGCGTGGATCGTGACGAAAGTGTCCAAAGCCAGAATCTCAGACGCCCTGAAATGGGGCGAGATCGTCGGACTCGGGCTCGTGGCCGGAGTTGGTTTCACGGTGTCCTTGCTCATCAGCGAGCTCGCTTTCGAGGAACTTCCGGTCGACCTGACCGACGCGAAACTGGCCATTCTGATTGCTTCTGTGGTCTCAGCGATCATTGCGTCAGCGGTTCTGCTGTGGCGTGGTCACAAACTTGTGGCCCAGGCGAGCTAGATTCAGCACATGACGAGTGCTCAAACCAAAGACCCGAACAAGGTTGACCCCAGCGTTGCCGAGCTCATTCGCACCGCCAGCCAGGATTTCTCGCGACTGCTTCAGGCCCATATCGAGCTGGCCAAGGCGGAGATGAAGGAGTCCGCGACCCGTGCCGCCGCCGCAGCAGCGGTATTCGTCGTAGCTGCCGTGCTGGCATTCCTCGGGTTCATCTTCTTGCTGGTGACTCTGGCCTACGTTTTGGCGATCTGGCTGCCCGTATGGGCCGGTTTCGGAATTGTGATGCTGCTGCTGTTCCTTGTTGCAGTGATTCTGGTGCTGGCGGGTCGGGCACAGAGCAAGAAGATCAAGGGACCTGAGCGGACGATAGAGCAAATCGACGAGACCAAGCAGGCGCTGCAGACGCTCACAATCAACGGGCCCAGGCCGAGTACCGCTGCCAGCTTGACGAGCGGTCCCAGCGTGCCGACGCCTCGCCCAACCCCGGGAGCGCAACCAGCCGCGCCCAGCGGCAAATAGCCTCGACCCACGCCGCAGAGACAACTGATGCCCCACTACTCGCCGGACGCGGCCGTCTATGCGACGGGTCCGTGGACACACCGCGATGTGTCAGCAAACGGCGCCCGATTCCACGTCGTCACCGAAGGCGACGGACCGCTGGTGCTGCTGCTGCACGGGTTCCCGATGTTCTGGTACACCTGGCGTCACCTGCTACCGCTACTGTCCGGGGCTGGCTACCGCGCGGTCGCCATGGATCTGCGGGGCTACGCCGGAAGTGACCACACGCCGCGCGGCTACGACATGTTCAGCCTCTCGCGCGATGTCGCCGGTGTGATTGGCAGCCTCGGTGACCGCGATGCCACCGTGATCGGCCACGGCATGGGTGGACTGCTGGCGTGGACAACAGCCTCGCTACACCCGGAGTCGGTGAACCGACTGGCGGTTCTGTCGATTCCGCACCCGGTCCGGATGCGCCAAGCGATCCTCGGTGACCGAGCACAACTCGCGGCATCGAGTTACGTTCTTGGATTCCAGCGGCCATGGATTCCAGAACGGCAGTTGCTCGCTGACGACGCCCTAGCCATCGAACGCATGTTGCAGGAGTGGTCGGCGGTGCCGTCATGGCCAGACGCGGACACTGCAGCCCGCTACCGGGCTGCTTTCGAAATGGGGCCCACAGCGCACTGTTCGATCGAATACCACCGGTGGGCGATACGTTCCATCCCACGACCCGATGGGCGCCGATATGCCCGCGAGATGGCTTCCCATCCGGTCAAAGCCCCGGTGCTCGCTATCCATGGCGCCAACGACCGAACGGTGCTGCCACGGTCAGCGCAGGGCTCCGGTGACTTCGTCGACGGCCCATACGCGTGGCGTCCACTGGCGGATGCCGGGCACTTCCCGCATGAGGAGGCCCCCGACCGGGTCAATTCGCTGATCCTGGATTGGCTCGCCACCACCCCGGCTTGGAACGACCCGGATCACCGGATTCCGGACTCGAATCCACCCAGCATCGGATCTGACTAGTCGAACACGCAGCCACCGGTCGGCACCGACTCGGTGCTGGTACTCCCGGCGGCAATCGCGGCAGCGGCTTGCGCGCTCGTCAGGGCATACGCGGTCTGATCGTCGCCTTGGCCCTGCGCGAAGATCACGCCTGCGACCGTCCCAGACGGCGTCAGCAACGGTCCGCCGGAGTTCCCTGGCCGGGCCTGACCGCGAAGCGAGTAGATCTCCCGCGGGACACCAGGGTTTCCGTAGATATCGGTCCCGCGAGCGGCTCCGGAGCCGATGGTTCCGCGAACCCGGGCGGCGGTGGCCGTCATATCCCCGCCTCCGGGGTACCCGGCTATGACTTCCTCATCACCGCGTTGGGCTGCCCCCGCCATCTTGAGCACTCTCGCGGTCAGACCGGGAACCTCCAGCACAGCCAGATCAACCCGGGGATCGAAATACACGGTCCGAGCGTGGAACACCGTCCGGGTGCCCGGCACGTGCACCCTGGGGGCAGGTACCCCGGCGACCACGTGGGCATTGGTCAGTACCCTGCCTTGGGCGACGACGAAACCCGATCCAGTGAACCCCGAATTACACGAGGGCGCCGGGCCCTCGACCCGCACCACAGACTGCAGGGCGCGCTGCACAGCCGGATTGGACACAACTGCGGCTGAGGGCGCCTCCACCTGAGTCGGCGGCAACACGCCAAAACCGTCAAACAACTGCGGCAACCCCGAGTCGTCGACAAGCTTCCGAATGTTGCCGACCATATCCCTGGCCGGCATTGGCACCATCTTGTCGAGCGCTGCCAGCAACGACGACGAACGGACCTGAGCCGACACCTGGGAGGCCGGCAGAACTGAAGCCGCAGAGGCAAGGATCCAGCCGATGACTGCCAGCGCGCAGATGTTCAGTGCGGCACCACCGAGGCTGTCCACGACCTTGATGTGTTCGACCGTAATGCGATCCCGCAACTCGCGGCCAACCATGCCGGTACAGACCTGGCCGACGACCGCCAGACCAAGCACGATGCCGCAGGTCGCCAGCAGTCCCGCTGTGCCGTGAATGTTGATCGCCCCAAGCAGCACCGGGGCGAGGCACGCGCCGACAACGCCGCCGAAGATGAAGCCCACAAACATGAACAGAGACGCCACGAATCCCTGCCGCCAACCGAACCAGGCGAACGCGACAATGCCCAGGATCACCAGCATATCGATGAAATTCAGCCCGAAGATCGTCACTTCGCCTCGCCCCCCTCCGTTACCCGGTACCCATCGTCAAACGGCACGACTCGCGCGCCTTCCTGCCACGATTGCTCCCAGCCCGCCATCGCGAACAGACGATCCAAAATCATCGCAGTGAATCCCCACACCAGCATCCCACCGACCTCGAACCCGGGTCCCACATAACCAGACGGGTGAGACACCTGGACTCTGTTCCCGGGCTCAACCATGTGGGCAACCGGAACACGATGCACGGCCGCCACCTCGACGGGATCACCCACCGATACCGGGGATGGCTCGTGCCACCAGCCGATCACCGGTGCGACAACCGACGCGGACGGGGGTAGCCACAGCCCGGGCAACTCCGCGACAACAGTTACTCCGGACGGATCGAGCCGAGTCTCCTCGTTGGCCTCCCGCAATGCCGTCGCGACCGCGCTGCGGTCTGCAGCTTCGCGTCGGCCCCCCGGGAAAGCCGGTTGGCCAGCGTGGGAGCGCAAGTTCGTCGAACGTTCGATCAGCAACACGTCCGGGCCGAGGTGGGTGTGGCCGAACAGCACGAGCACCGCAGATTCGCGAGCGAGCGCACCCGGTGGGCGGGCGAAGCGGGCAAGCTCGCCCGAGTCACCCCACCTGATGGACTCAAGCAGTGGTCCAAACCAGGCCGGGACGGCGGCAGGATCGACATGAAGCCGACCCCAGGTCTGTTCGCTCATCCCACCCTCACCCTTGTCCTGGCACTAGCCCGGAAGCACCTACAGCCCCGGGGAAACGTCAGCCTCAGGAGGGGCTTCCCCGGAGACAAGCGGACAGCGCCAAACAAGCCGATGATCCGACGGATCCCCGAGTCACGATGATACGTCGCTCCCGCAACATTGAACAGGTGCCGACACCGCCACGGTGCGCCGCACGCTCACCCGGACCCGGCGCCGACCTTCACCAGCGCAGCGGCCGCATCGTAATCAATCGGTCCCAGCCCGAACGATGGACACAGCATCGCCAACGGGCAGGCTCCACAAGCGGGCTTTCGGCTGTGGCAGATGCGTCTGCCATGAAAGATCATCCGGTGCGACAGGTCCGTCCACTCGCGACGCGGGAACAACCCGCCGACGTCGTGCTCAACCTCCACCGGATCGGCCTTGACGGTCCAGCCGAACCGACGGGACAACCGTCCGAAGTGGGTATCAACGGTGATTCCGGGCACCCCGAAAGCGTTGCCCAGCACCACGTTGGCTGTCTTTCGACCCACCCCCGGCAGAGTCACCAAATCCGCCATCCGAGAGGGCACCCGCCCACCGAACCGGTCACACAGCGCCGATGACGTGCCTAGTAGCGAGGTGGATTTCGCTCGGAAGAAGCCGGTTGACGAGATGAGTTGCTCAAGCTCCGCGCGATCCGCCGAAGCCATCGCCTGTGGGTCCGGGAACCTTGCGAACACCGCCGGGGTCACGACATTGACCCGGACATCTGTGCACTGAGCCGACAGGATGGTCGCCACCAGCAATTGGAACGGCCCGTCGAAATCAAGTTCGCAATGAGCGTCGGGGTACGTGCTGGCCAGAATTCGGCCCATCCGGCGAGCCCGTCTGACCAACGCCAAGCGGGTCTCATTCGCGAACGCGCGCCGGTGACGACGCAGTTGCGCGGCGCTGGCACCTGGCGTCCGGACTGCTGGGACCGCAGGCTCAGAGGCGTTTCCGGTTACCTTGGGTGTGGAAATGTTGTCCCGAATGGGCCCTTTGTCCGATTTCGGTGCCGGTTCGACCACCCAGCCAGCCTACTGGTCACCCGATCGGACGACCGTTGGGTTCAGGAATCGTTGACGACGCCCGATAACCATGCCAGAACCCAAGTCGTGAGATCAGCTACCGGGAACTCACGGCAGACACGGCGCCTAACGGCATCGGATCGAACAACCGGGGAGCGGCATGTTTGAGCTTGGAGTAGAAGCGGCGATGAGCTCGCGACGATCCAACCTGCGAGCGGTACAGCGTGACGGTACAAGCACGAGCGGAAATGACGGCCAACACTCGGTCGGGGGTTCCGTCGACTCGGTACCCGAGCAGTCGTGGTCACGGCCCGGCTCGGTGACGACGCCGCTGGCGGACCTCACCTTGCAGGAGATCCGCGAGCGCAGGCAACGATTGATGGCTCTGGAGGGCCGGGTCTCCTACTGGCGCCGGATCATCCAGGCCCGACTGGACCTGCTGCGAGACGGATCACTCAAGCGCGGCACAACCGTCGAGGGACTTCAGCGGGTGCTCTCCCAGCAGCTCGGCAGCAACAACCGCTTGGCGCTGATGAATGTTCAGCCCGGTGTCGGCATGCCGCCCATCGACGGGTTAGGGCACCTGTGGAACCGTGGAATCGACCCGACTGGCGAGGAGAGAGCCGCGCTCGAGGCTGATCTGAAGGCCGCCGAGCAGCAGCTGTCGACGCGGCGGCGGGAGCTGTTCGACCTGATCGACGCGTACACCGCCGAACTGGTGTCCCGCTACCGCGAGTGCCCGAGTTTGGCGCTGACCGCACTGCCCACAAGGCCCGAGAACCCGGTGCCGCTCTAGCGCAGCGGACGCGCCAATTGTGTTGGAATCCGGCGAGCATCGCCGCACTGCGTCCAAATTGGTGGCGAAATCCCAGGCTATGAGGGTGCGAGAGTTATCTGGTTGCGGCAGACTGTCCAACGTCGAAGCCCTGAGGGTCTAGGTGCTCGACACGAACTGAAGGGTAATCGTGAACGACGTTCTCAGCCGCGCGCCAATGTTCTCCACCCTGGACGCGGAAGCCGCCGCCGCTCTGCGCGCGTCCATGGATGCCGTGCAACTCCGCAAGGGCCAGGTCCTGTTCCTCGAGGGCGAACGAGGCGAACGCCTGTACATCATCACCGAAGGGAAGATGAAGCTCGGCCACACCTCGGCCGACGGCCGCGAATCGCTGCTTGCCGTCCTCGGCCCCGGCGAGTTGCTCGGCGAACTGTCGCTGTTCGACCCCGGACCCCGAACCGCAACCGCCACCGCACTGACTGACGTGTCGCTGATGGGCCTCGGGCATCTGGCCCTGCGCCCGTGGCTCACCGGCCGACCGGAGGTCGCCGAAGCGCTGCTGGCAGCTCTGGCACAACGGTTGCGTCGGACCAACGAGCAGATGGCCGACCTGGTGTTCTCCGATGTCCCCGGTCGGGTTGCGAAGACTCTGCTAGAGCTTGGTGAGAAGTTCGGTCGCCCGCAGCCCGATGGGCTCCACGTCACCCATGACATGACCCAGGAAGAGCTGGCCCAACTGGTCGGAGCATCCCGGGAGACGGTCAACAAGGCGCTGGCCGACTTCGCCGCCCGCGGCTGGATCCGGCTCGAGTCCCGCTCCGTCGTACTACTGGACCCCGAACGCCTCGAACGCCGCTCCAAGTAACTCGGCAGGCAACAGCTCGCAAACCCCCGCCGTACGCCGATATTTCGTCTCGAAAACCGGCTGACGGCGGGGGTTTGCGAGCTCTTCAGCGCCGCAGGTACTCCAGCTGGGATCGGACGCTGAGCAAGGCTGCGGGCCAGACAACGCGGGGCACGTCTGCATAGACCTGCTCGACTATGAGCGCGGCAAGGTCCTCCTCCGCCAACTCAGTCGAGCCCTGCGAAGTGAGGTCTGCCGCGGCGACGCGAACCTGCTCAAGCCGTTCCGCCCGGTGGTCCAGGTAGAAGCCAACCACTGCCAGGGGATCTGTCACCAGCGGTCCGTGTCCCGACAAGATCGTCCCCACCCGGCCGTCGGCGGCCATCTGCTGCAGCTGGTCCAGCGTCGCCAGGTACTGCTCCAGATTCCCATCGGGAAAGGCAACCACCGTCGTGCCACGGCCCAATATGGTGTCTCCGGTCAACAGCGCCCGATCCGCCGAAACCCAGAAGCACACCGAATCTGAACTGTGGCCCGGGCTCGCCACAACGGTTACCTCACACCCGCCGGCAACCACGATCTCACCATCGACCAACGGCTCCGAGTCGGTAGCCAACTCCGGGTCCCAGGCCCGGACACCACAGCCGGTCTCCCGGGCAAACAGGTCAGCGCCGGCGGAATGGTCGCCATGCCGATGGGTCAACAAAATGGTGTCGATGCGAGCTCCGCGCCGCTCGACCTCGCGGGCAACCGCCTGCCAGTGGTCGCGCTGATCTGGACCCGGATCTACCACCGCCACGGTGTCCGATCCTGGTTCCTGCAACAACCAAGTGTTAGTGCCATCCAACGTCATCGGCCCCGGGTTGGGCGCCAGCACCGAGAACGCGCGCGGGGTTGCCAGCCCGCCCCTCACGGCGAATCCGACCCTCGTCGGCCCGACTCCGAATTCCGGATGTCCAGCGCATGCGGTATCACCGAGGTGAACTCCTGGCCGTCCCGAAAATCGACCAGGGTCCAGCGGATCCCGTCTTCGCGGCTCGGATCTGCCACCGGCGCCGGCATCAGCGGAACGATTCGTTCCCGCGCCAACGCTTCTACGGCGCTGCTGGCATCGTGCCCGTCCGCGACGGCCCGCGCGAAGCCCCACAGCACCGCGACGGTCGGCGGCAGCAGTGCCATAGTGCCTTCAACGTAGTCATCCAGAGCTTCCTGCGGACGAATCCAGCGCTCATGGTCCGACTCGCGTGAACTCTCAAACACGGCGTCTTGCCGTGGCAGCGCAACGGCGTAGAACCGGGTGTCGTAGCGGCGATCCTCTACCTCGGGCGTCGCCCAGTGGGCCACGTAACGCAATGCCATCGGGTCGACGAGGTCGTGGTTGGCTTCCTCCCGCACCTCTCGCACAGCGGCCAGCCGCGCCGACAAGGTGTCCTCGCCTAGGCCCGAACCCTGGTCGAAGTTGCCTTCCAACTCCCACGGGATGGCCGGAACCCTGGCGGTGGCGAGGATCTCGCGCGCCCGGTCCCGGTCCGCCGGATCCACCGCACCCCCCGGGAACACGTACATCCCGGCGGCGAACGCCATGGTGCGCACGCGACGCTGCAGGTAGACCTGCAAACCGTCATCTGCGTCGCACACCATCACCACAGTGGCTGCATCACGAAGCGGCGGCGGAGTCCAGCCCGTCGACCGGCGAGCTACCAGCAGACGGGCACGCTCGACCAAATGCGCCGGCATGGCCAGTCCCGAGGGAGTGTCCACGTCGCTAGTCCGCGACCTCGACAACGAGTTCGAGCTCGACCGGTGAGCCCAGCGGTAGGGTCGCCACCCCGACGGCGGATCGCGCATGCTTGCCGTCGTCACCCCAGATGGCTAACAACAGCTCAGAGGCCCCGTTCACGACTTGGGGATGTGAGGCGAAGCCTTCAACGCCTGCCACAAAACCGGTGACTTTGACGACTCGAGTGATCTTGTCCAGATCCACCACGGTTCCGATGGCGGCGATCGCGTTGAGCGCACATTGCGCCGCGCACGCCTTGGCAACGGCCACGTCGACCAGTCCCGAATCAACGACCCAGCCGTCGACCACATCATCGCCGGGCTGATCTGCTACCAACCCATGGGCTAGTAGTTCGCCGGACACCAGGGGCAGCGCTCCCGACGTAAACACCAGGTTGCCCGTGCGAACAGCCGGCACATACGCGGCCAGCGGCGGGACAACCGGTGGGAGCAGCTGGCCTAGCTCGGTTATTCGATCCTGCACAGCCGACATCAGCGCTCAGTCCCTCGGGCGCTTGAAGTAGGCCACCAGGTTCTCGGCGTTCATGCCTGGCACCACCTGTACGAGCTCCCAGCCATCCTGACCGAACGTATCCAGGATCTGCTTGGTGTTGTGGACCAATAGCGGTGCGGTTAGGTACTCCCAGCGGGGCGCTTCACTCATACCCAGACTCTATCGGCCACTTAGAGCGCGCGCGGCTGGGTGGATGGATCGGTGAGCGGTTCGAGGCGCCCGGCTGGCAAGGCGGACGAGGAAACGGTAGTGGGGCTACCGCTGACGAGGACAACGCAGCCAGCTGGGATGCCACGGGCCGCGAACCCATCACGCCTAGCCGCGCGCGCTCTTACCTCTGTGCGAAGCGACCCGACAACACCTGCGCCCCGGGGCCGCTCAGATCCGCCAGGGCCACTGTGCGTCCAGTCAGCGACAACATGATCGCCTCAGCCGGACCGCTGACTTGCGCACCCGAGCCGGCCGACCAGTCCAGATCGGTGGCGCTCAGTGCCACGCCATCCACGACCCCCTTGGGGACCAGTCCGCGCGTCGCAGCCGGCGTCACCAGGAAGTCCAATACGACCCGGATTCGATCCGGTGGAAACGTCCGCTCGATCCCGAGCGGCCGACGGATGTCCTGGCCGTGCACCAGCACATCGGTCAAGGGCGCCTCAGGTCCCAGCCCCGGCGGGGTGAACCTGCTGCCGGCGTGGTCACGAAGCCCTGCGACCAACTGCTCGGTCGGTCGCGCCGCAACACTCGCGGTTAGCTGCATGTTGGCCTTGTTGAAGTTCATCCCGGCGCGCGCCATCGCGATCACGAACTTCGGTGTCGGCGTGACAAGCGGCATCAACAGGTGCGCCGCCACGCTTCGAACGTCCCAGCCGCTGCACAGGCTCTGGGTCTGCAGCTGCTCCTCGGTCAGTTCTGCGACCAGGTCCGCCACGCCTCTGCGCTCGTCGGCAATCTCCGCAAACAGGTCCATCGTCAGAAGCTAGCAGTCTCACGTCGGTTTGGGCAGAGCCCGGGAAGGATCGACCACCACGCGGTTGCGTCCCTCGTCCTTGGCCGCGTACAACGCCCGGTCCGCGCGGGCCAGCATGGTGTCGACGGTTTCCTGTTCCCCTGACAGGGTGGAGACCCCTCCGGTGAAGGTGACCGGAACCGAGTCACCGCCGAGCTGCAGAGGGTGCTCGCTGAGCGCTTCTCGGCAGCGCTCGACAGACAGCGACGCCTGACCCGCGTCGGTATTCGGGAACATGATCGCGAACTCGTCCCCACCAAGGCGACCGATGATGTCGATCTCGCGAATGTGGGCCTGCAGAGTCGAGACGATCGCGACCAAGGCACCGTCCCCGGCCGAGTGCCCATACGTGTCGTTGACATCTTTGAAGTGGTCCACGTCGAGCAAGGCCACTGACATCGGCAGGGAATGCCGCTGCGACCGGGCGAGCTCGCGGGCGGTTGCCAGCAGAAAGTGCCGACGGTTCGCGACCCCGGTCAGACTGTCGGTGGAGGCCTGGCGTTTGAGTTTTCGCTCCAGTAGCTTGCTTTCGGTGATGTCCCGTGTCACGCCGATGATGTGTGGCTCACCATGCAGACTCAACAGTCGAGCAGACACTATTCCGTTGATCGTCGTGCCGTCCTTGCGCCGGAACTCGGCCTCGAAGTTCTCACAAACGCCGTCTGCCAGCAGCATCTCGACCAGCTTGTCGCGCTCCTCCCGGTGACGCCACAGCGGCACCTGGACGGACGAGTTCCCGACTGCATCCTGGCGGGAGTAGCCGGTAACCCGGGTGAAACCCTGGTTGACGTCGACGATCATCCCATCGCGCAACCGGCTGATGATCGTCGAGTCCGGGCTGGTCGCAAAGATGCGTTGCAGATTCTCTCGTTCGATATCGATGTCGACACTCAGCCGGCGATTGATCATGATAACCAGGCCAAACGTCCACAGCATTGTCGTCGCCAGCGCCACCAGCAGGCCGGCCGCATACGCGGGAGTGTCAGCGAGCAAGGACTTCCCAGCGTCGGCCCCGAGCAGTTCAGCCACGGACAGGACGGCGTACAGCAGGGCATTGACAGAGAACACGGCGAACAAGAAGACGGCGGCGCGCCCAACCGATGGGAGTCGGTTGTGGATCAACGACCAGGCGCTCATCGCCGATGCAATGGCAACACCCAGGTAGACCACCGACCGCCGGATCGCCACCAGGTCGTCGACGAACGTGAGGTAGCAAATGGCAACGGCGAACAGGGCGACGAACGCCGCGACCCAGCGCAGATCTGTCCTCTGCTCCAAGAAATCGGCCACACCAACGTAGACGGCAGACATTCCGGCCACGAACAAAGTCAGCGACAGTGCGACCGCAACATGCCCGGCGAAGGATTCGCCCCGAACCGCACTGGCCACGAAACCAACAGCCAGGGCCGCATTGCCGGCTGCCCACCAGCCGAGTCCCTGGTATGCCTTGTTGGATCGGTATTGGGCGAATAGAACGACAGCCTCGACAACAATCGTCACGACCAAGACCACCGTCAGCGTGCGGGCATCCACCGGCTATCCATCCCTCCACGCAGGCAATCCGCATTTTGACTGGCGCCTTTTCATTGTGGCAGCCCTGGCGGCCCACGTCACATCCGGCGCACTATCAGGTGAAATGCGCTCCGCTGACCGCAGCGTCCCGACGATCGGGCCAGTAGTGTTTTCAGCGTGTCCGATCGAAACAAGCCTCACGCGCCCAGGGGTACCCCCGCACCACGGTCCGGTGACTGGCCGAAGGTGCAATTGCACGTTGTGTCCGGCAAGGGCGGCACAGGTAAGACGACGGTCGCCGGCGCTCTTGCCATCGCGTTGGCGACCGGCGGACGGCGAGTGCTGCTGATGGAGGTCGAGGGTCGCCAGGGGATCGCCCAGATGTTCGACGTTCCACCGCTGCCATACGAGGAGAGGCCGATCGCCATAGCCCCCGGCGGCGGCGACGTCTACGCATTGGCTGTCGACCCTGAGGCAGCCCTGCTGGAGTACCTGGAGATGTTCTACGGCATGAAGCGCTCTGCCAGCGCTCTTCGCAAGCTTGGAGCCATCGACTTCGCCACCACGATCGCACCGGGTCTGCGCGACGTGCTGCTGACCGGAAAGGCGATTGAAGCGGTTCGTCGGGCTGACCAGGGCCGCCACCCGGCATACGACGCAATCGTGATGGATGCGCCGCCCACGGGCCGCATCTCGCGGTTCCTGAACGTGTCGAGCGAGGTAGGCAACTTGGCCAAGGTGGGTCCGATCAAGAACCAAGCCGAATCGGTCATGGCCGTCATCCGATCACCTCGTACTGCCGTCCACATGGTGACGCTACTGGAGGAAATGCCGGTTCAGGAGACGCTGGACGGCATCGAAGAGCTCCATGAGGCGAAACTGCCGGTGGGCGCGGTCATCGTCAACATGCTGCGAGTTCCCAGACTGTCGCCGCCGAGCCTGGAGGCAGCTTCGGAAGGCCGACTGGATCGGGCCGACATCGAAGCCGGCCTGTTGGCGGCCGGACTGCCCAAGAACCTGAACCTGGACAAGGCCACTGATGCGCTCATCGATGAGGCCACTGACCACGCTGAACGAGTCACCCTCGAACAGTCGCAACGCATCCGTTTGAACGAGGCCAACCGACCGATCTACGAGCTGCCTGAGATGGCCGGAGGAATCGACTTGAGCGCCCTATACTCGTTGGCCAAGATGCTGCGCCAGCAGGGAGCGTGCTGACATGGCTACAGAGAAAGCTTCGGCGCGCACGACATCCACCGCCGGCGGGCGACTGCCTGATGGCACACCCCGGCTGCATATCGACTCGCTGCTCGATGACCGTGCCGTACATGTGATCGTGTGCTGCGGATCCGGCGGCGTTGGCAAGACCACCGTCGCCGCCTCCTTGGCCCTGCGCGCGGCCGAACGTGGGCGCAAGGTGTGCGTGATGACGATCGACCCGGCCAAGCGCCTCGCGCAATCGATGGGCCTGACCGAGTTGGACAACACCCCTCGGGCAGTCAACGGCGTCATCCCGTGCGACGGAGCGAACAGTGGCCGGCTCGACGCCATGATGCTGGACATGAAGCGCACGTTCGACGAGATCGTGCAGAGCCATCAGGACACTGAACGGGCACAAGCGATTCTGGACAATCCCTTCTACCAAGCCCTGTCGAGTTCCTTCGCCGGCACGCAGGAGTACATGGCGATGGAGAAGCTCGGTCAGCTGCGTAACGCCGCAGCCACCACCGGTCAGTGGGACCTGATCGTCGTGGACACCCCACCTTCACGCTCGGCACTGGACTTCCTGGACGCCCCACAACGCCTCGGGTCGTTCCTGGACGGCAGGCTCATGCGCCTGCTTGCCGCCCCGGCCCGCGGCGCCGGCAAGCTCACCGGCAAGATCGTCACGGTTGGCTTCACTGTGGTCACCGGCACAATCACCAAAGTGATCGGGGCTCAGGTACTGAAGGATCTACAGCTCTTCGTGGCCTCATTCGACGCGATGTTCGGCGGGTTTCGGGAGCGCGCCGAGGCCACGTACCGGCAACTGCAGGCGCCTGACACCCGATTCATCGTGGTTGCCGCGCCGGATCGGGACGCTCTGCGGGAAGCGTCGTACTTCGTTGAACGTCTGGCCACTGAGCAGATGCCGCTGTCGGGCTTGGTTTTGAACCGGGTTGCCACCGTGCCGTTGCCGCAACTCACCAGGGAGACGGCCATAGCGGGAGCCGACCGACTAGACGAGGCCGGCGAGCACGCGGTGGTCTCCGGAATGCTGCGGCTTCATGCGGACAAGATGCAACTCGCCAAGTCGCAACGCCGAATGGCCGAACGATTCTGCTCGGCTCATCCCAGCGTGGCGGTCGCCACAGCAGCTGCCCTGCCTGGGGACGTGCACGATCTGGACGGCCTGCGCGAGGTTGGCCAAGCACTCGCCAACGATTAGCGCGAACTCATCTCCAGCGATGCCCTGGCTGCCTGGTGGGGTAGTGCAACAGTCTCACGAGCGTCCGCCACCGCGGCCTTCTGCTGGTGGCGACTGCGCGCGCTCTCAAGCAAGTTGCGCCACGACGAGACGTCCGGACGACGCCGAAGCAGCGCCCGACGCTCTCGCTCGGTCATGCCACCCCACACACCGAACTCAATCTGGTTGTCAAGCGAGTCGGCCAGGCACTCACTCCTGACCGGACAACCGGCACAGATCGCCTTCGCACGGTTCTGGGCCGCGCCTTGCACGAAAAGTCGATCCGGGTCGACCCCGCGACACGCGGAATGGGCCGGCCAGTCCTTGATCCAGTTCATTGCTACCCTTCACTGGCTTCGATCTGCACTCGTAGGCAGACAGGCAACTTGCTCACGACAACTGCCTACGACGTGGAACAACGGTGAGCGTGCTGTAACCGTACGTTCACCCTATGACTATATGAAGGTCCAAAAGAACCATTTTCCATAGTCAATTAGGACTATATCGCCCAAAATAGCGCCAAATTTGGCAACCAGAGCGCAGCGAACGAAACCAACGCGCTTACCCTTGAGTCTTATGGGTGTGCCCGCAACCCCACCGGGACGTCGAAAGTTCCGCATCGTCGACGTGCAAACCTTCCTCCTCGTCAGCGTTCTCGCTGGCGCGATCGTTGCTGCCATGTGCCTGCCGGTCGTCGGTTCCGTCGCGTTCGCAACCAAAGAAGCGTCCGCAACATTTGACTCGCTACCAGCTCAGCTTAAGTCGCTGCCGCTGCCGCAACGCAGCTACATGGTCGCCGCTGACGGTTCCAGAATCGCCACGCTGTACGCCGAGAACCGAATCGTGGTCCCGCTCGAGCAGATCTCACCGCTGCTGCAGAAGGGCCTCATCGACACTGAGGACGTGCGGTTCTACCAGCACCGCGGCGTCGACGTCAAAGCAGCGGTGCGCGCACTGGTCGCCAACTCCTCCGCCGGCGATGTCCAGCAGGGCAGTTCCACGATCACCATGCAGTACGTCCGCAACCTGCTGATCACCAACGCGACCACCAAGGAAGAGATCGCCGCCGCCCGGGTTCAGACCCTGGGACGCAAGCTGCAAGAGATGAAGTACGCGCTCGCGATCGAGAAACAGCTGACCAAGGCGCAGATCCTCGGCGGCTACTTGAACGTTGCCTACTTTGGGGCCGGCGCGTACGGCGCCGAAGCCGCTGCCCGCCGCTACTTCAACGTCAGCGCCGCCGACCTGACTCTGTCACAGGCCGCGACGCTGGCCGGAATCGTCCAGCAGCCAGTCGCCTTCGATCCGACCAAGCACCCCGATGCGGCGCAGACACGTCGAAACATCGTGCTTGAGCGCATGGTCGCCGCTGGCGACATCACCGCTGCTCAGGCAGAGATTGCCAAAGCAACCTCCGTCAAGAAATCACTGAACCCCCGCGAACAACCCAATGGCTGCACGGCTGGGCCGTACCCGTTCTTCTGCGAGTTCGTGTTGAACCAGATCAAGAACGATCCTCGCTACGGCGCTACCCAGGCGGCCCGCACCGACCTGATCAAACGCGGCGCGTTCACCATCCAGACGACGCTAGACCCCAAGAAACAAGACATCGCCCAAACCACCGTCGACAAGTACATCCCGCAGACCGACCGCAGCCGGAAGGCGGCGGCGGTCGCCATGGTCGAGCCCGGCACCGGCAAAGTGCTTGCCCTGGCCGAAAACCGCACCTGGGGCACCTCCGGAGCTGGCAAGACCGCCTACAACTACGCCGTCAACGCCGCGGACGGCGGAACCATTGGCATGCAGGCGGGGTCGACGTTCAAGATCTTCACGATTGCAGCCGCCTTCGAGAAGGGTCTGAATCCAAACGACTGGATCGACTCGCCGCAGACAAAGACCTTCGGCGGCGGCGACTGGGGGTGTGGGTCCGAGCGATTCAAGGCCTACACGGTCAATAACTCCACTGGCGCGGGCACGTTCAACATGTGGCAAGGAGCCGCCCTGTCGGTCAACACCTACTTCATGGAACTCGAGCGACAGGCGGGGTTGTGTCGCACCGTGGATATCGCCGAGCGAATGGGCGTCACTCTGGCCAACGGAAAGCCGCTGCTGCGCTACCCATCCTTCACCCTGGGCACGATGGAGGTGTCGCCGCTGGCCGTGGCCGGCGCCTACGCCACCATGGCCAACCACGGTGTGTATTGCCGCAGCCACGCCATCGTATCGATCACCAACTTCGCTGGTAAGCCGCAGTACACCGACGACGGCAGTTGCCGCCAAGCGGTCAGCCGAGAGGTGGCCGACGCGACCACTGCTGTGCTAAGCGGCGTCATCGACGGCAACATCGGCGGGCGCACCGGCCAGACGATGACCATCGGCCGCGACGCCGCCGGCAAGACCGGAACCACTGACTCCAACGCGGCCGTCTGGTTCGCCGGGTACACCCCCGAACTGTCCACCGCGGTCTGGGTCGGCGACCCGCGCGGCGGCTTCGAGCACCCGTTGCAGAACGTCACGATCAACGGCCAGTACTACGACCTAGTGCACGGCGGTTCGCTGCCGGGCCCAATCTGGCGCGACGTCATGCTCGGGGCCCTTGAGGGCACTCCCCCACGGGACTTCGACCTCAAGGCCAGTTTCAACCTGACCCAGGCACGCAAAGGCGGGGTCGGACAGACCGGCGGCAGCTCCAGTTGGGATTCCACCTACGGCCAACAGATGCAGCCGGATCCGCAGTACAACCCGTACTACTACTACAAGCCACAGACCAAGCCCACCAAACGCCCGTAGTCCCGCCGTTTGGACTTGCGTACGGCTACTGCCCCAATTGGTGGCGGACCTCGGCAGCAACCCGCCCACCGTCCGCTCGGCCAGCGACCTGCGGTTGCACAACCTTCATCACGGCCCCCATGTTGCGCATACCGCCCGGGCCGATCTGTGCCACCGCGGCGCTGACGATCGCGACTAGGTCCTCATCGCTGATCTGCTCGGGCAAGTATCGGGCTAGCACCGTCAGCTCGGCGCGCTCGCGGTCCGCCAGGTCGGAGCGACCAGCCGCATCAAACGCCTCAGCGGACTCACGGCGCTTCTTGGCTTCCCGGCCAAGCACCGCCAACACGTCGGCGTCACTCAACTCCCGAGCCGTCTTTCCGGCCACCTCCTCGTTGGTGATGGCAGTCAGAGCCATCCTGATGGTGGCGGCGCTCAGCTCGTCGCGTGACTTCATCGCCGAGGTCAGGTCGATTCGCAGTTGGGCTTTCAGCGCAGTATCGGTCATGGCACCATCTTCGCTCACCGCTGACGTACCGCGCACCCGCCTTTCGATGCGGCGGCATGAAACCATGTGCGCATGGCAGTCCTCTCGCGTTCCCGAACCACTCGCGCCGTCGCCGGGTCTCTGGTCGGCGCAACGGCCGTTGGAGCCGGGGTGCTGACCTACGCACTGATCGAAGCGCAATCCCCGCGGTTGCGCGAGGTGAGCGTACCGGTGTTGGCACCGGGGCAGGAGCCCCTGCGGGTGCTGCATATCTCGGACCTGCACATGACGCCGAGGAACCACCGTCGCCAGGCCTGGGTCCGGAGCCTGGCCCATCTGCAACCGGACCTGGTCGTGGTGACCGGGGATTTCCTGGCCCACCGCGATGCCCTCGGCCCGGTCATCGGTGCGCTCGACGCACTGCTGGACATCCCCGGAGTATTCGTGCTGGGTTCCAACGACTACTACGCTCCAACGTTCGGCAACCCGCTGCAGTACCTGAGCGCTCCGTCTGAACGCGGCGGCTCCAACCGACCGGACCTGCCGTGGCGCGACCTGGTGAGCACGCTGGTGACCTGCGGGTGGCGCGACCTGTCCAACCGGGACGAACTCCTGCACATCGACGGCCGCATCGTCGACGCGCGCGGCGTCGATGACCCACACATCAAGCGCGACGACTACGCCCAGGTGGCTGGGCCGTTCCGCGCCGATGCCGACCTGCGGTTAGCCATCGCGCACGCGCCGTACCTGCGGGTGATTGATGCCATGGCGGCTGACCACGCCGACCTGATCATGTGCGGGCACACCCACGGCGGCCAGGTGTGCGTGCCCGGCTACGGCGCGCTGGTGACCAACTGCGACCTGGACAACAAGGCTGCCAGCGGACTGAGCCGGTGTGGCGATTCGTGGCTGCATGTGTCGGCTGGCCTCGGCACGAGTCCGTTCGCGCCGATTCGTTTCGCCTGCCCGCCGGAGGCAACGCTGCTCACGCTGGTGACCGGGCCACGCACCTGACCGGCCGGCGCACCCAACAGCACGTTCCTTTCCCCCGAACGGCCCACCGGAGTGAAGCTGGTGGGTCCGTTATGCCGCTACCTGTAGCGAGTGCCTCAGCCTGAGCGTGGTGCGTCGGCTGCGACGGAGGTTGCTCCGTGATCGCCTGCGCGAGAACCCGTTCACGCTGACATCGGTCATTGCAACTCGGATTCACTCAAACGGCCCAAAGTGGTTCAGATGCTCGATCTGCGATGCCGTTGCCAACCTCGGTCTACTCAGAGGAGAAGCAATGAGGCACATCGGCGGATCGGCCCGCAGAGGTCTGTTGGCTGGATTCGCGGCGGCGGCACTAGCCTTGGTCGTGGCCCCCACGCAGTCCGCGTTCGGTGCCGTCAGCGATCAAGGCACCCCTTGCGTCCAACCCTGCACCGTGGTGAGCCCGACGTCCGGCGGCAATTCCGCGCCGACGATCCAGGCGGCCATCGACGCATCCGCGCCCGGCTCCACCGTGCTCCTGAACCCGGGGGGCTACCTGTTGTCCCAGCCGATCCGCGTCCGGACCGGAGTGCGACTGCTCGGCAGCGGGGTGGACGTGACCACGCTGAAGCTGGATCGTGCCAACTGGCCCAAGTTCAGCTACGGCTACATGGTCACCCCCGATGCCACGGCCACCGGCGTCACCGTCGCCAACTTGACGATCGACGGCAGCCGTGCGGACTCGATTGCGGCTGGCATCACACCGGCTGCCAACACCGGCGGCGCGGTCAAGCTCGGGTCGGGCTGGACGGTCAGCAATCTGCGTTTGACCAACGCCAACTACTTCAGAATCTGGCTCAAGGACGTTTCGGCGGTCACTGTTCGGGACTGCACCTTCGATGACCGAGGCGGCTCAGGTTCCGGGAACGACTTGATCGGCGGTGGCGGGGTGAGCGGGGCGACGATCACCAACAATCGCGTGGAGGCTTCGGCCTCTGGCAACGCTCTCGATCTGCTCAGGTCGCGCGGTATCACCTACTCCGGCAACATCGTCGACGGCTCGGCGAGCAAGCCCCACAACCTCTACCTAGAGGGTGTCACCGACTCGACCGTGTCCGCGAACACGCTGCGCGGCAGTTCGGTCAGCGTCCAGTCGGACTCGGGCTACGCCAGCACCGTGTCCGCGACAAACCCCGTGCGCATCTCGGTCCTCGGTAACACCATTAGCGGGACCGCGGTGCACGCCATCGCGATTCGGTACGACACCCACCCGGGCGGGCAGACGATCGGCGGTGGGAACCTGGTCGCAGACAATTCGATCACCACACCCGGTACCGCTGGTGTCCTCGTGCATTCAGCTGCCATCGGATTGGCCACGGCCGACACGATTCGCGGCAACACCATCACCGAACCGTTTGCATCTGCGAAGACCGAGTGGAACACCGGTTACGGAGTTGCACCGTCCGCCGGAATCATCATCGGTTTCGGGCAGGGGACCTCGGTCACCGGCAACCGGGTGAACGACACTCTGTCGCAAGGACTCGTGACGACGGGAATCGCGGTGGGAATCCGCAACTCCCGCGGCGTGACTCCCACCCTGTCGAACACCTCCGGTAACAGCGTGTCGGGCGACCTGAAGACTGTCTTCAACGTGGTGATCAAGTGAACCCGTCAAAGCTGTGAGCGCCGTGCGCAATATATCCACACTGGGAGCTCACAACAGCCGACTGCCGCCGAACCAGCCGCTTCGCAGGCAGTCGTGACTCGCCGACCGGGCGTCCGTTAGACTTCGGCACGCAACAGCAAGAGCTGGACCGGGGTATAGCGCAGCTTGGTAGCGCGCTTCGTTCGGGACGAAGAGGTCGTGGGTTCAAATCCCGCTACCCCGACAAATGGCTAGGGACTCAAGGGCGCTTTTTCCTTGAGTCCCTAGCCATTTGTCGGTCAAAAGCCCAGGGGGATTTGGGAGGAGGAGCGAAGCGACGACGGGTCCCGCTACCCCGACAAATGGCTAGGGACTCAAGGGCGCTTTTTCCTTGAGTCCCTAGCCATTTGTCGGTCAAAAGCCCAGGGGGATTTGGGAGGAGGAGCGAAGCGACGACGGGTCCCGCTACCCCGACAAAAGCCCGGTGGGGTTTGGGAGGAGCGTCTTGCGAGCGCCAGCGAGCGCGACGGATCCCGCTACCCCGACAAATGGCTAAGGACTCAGCGTGGCGTTGTGGAACGGATCCCACAGACTCATGCGACGTTCCGCAGGCCGGGTGCTTGCAGCCTCACCGATCTGCGCCAACGCGGCGGTGTGCGCCCGCGCACCCACCAATGCATCACTACCGCGGCCCTGCCAAGCAGGCGAAGAGGCACGGTTATCAACCGCTCCGATAGTTTGTGCCCGTGACCCGTGCCCGAGCTGGAAACCTGCTGTTCGTTCCCGCGATCGTGTTCGCCGCTGCTGCGGCGCTCAGCGGCTGCGGCTCGACCTCGACCCCCGCGCCGAAGGTGGTCTCCTCGTCGCCATCCACCACCGCGGAACTGACGGGTACGACCTGGCTTCTTGAGTCCTACAAGGCGGTGAATGGCGCCACTGTGACAGCGACACGGGGGCGTGAAGCAGGGTCCCTGACATTCGGCGCCGACGGGACCTTCAGCGGCTCGACGGGGTGCAATCGGATCGCCGGTACGTTCACGCTGAAGGGGTCGTCATTGACGATGCAGCCCGGGCCGATGACGCTGAAGGCGTGCACCGGAGCGATAGCCGCCCAGGAAGCTGCAATAGTGGCGGCGCTGCCCAAGGTTGCCTCTTTCAGGTCGGCAGGTTCGCTGGTCCTGCTCGACGCAGGGGGCGCGAGCTTGCTCAGCTACGCACCCGGGCTGACCGGTCTTGCCGGCTCGTCATGGCGGGCCACCGGCATCAACAACGGCAAGAACGCCGTCGTCGGCCTAGCAGGCACAGAGAACGTCACGGCGGTGTTCGGTGCCGACGGCACGGTGAGCGGTTCGGGTGGGTGCAACACCTACAGCGCGCCCTACGCGACGCCTACAACGGGCCAAATCACAATCGGGGCAGTCTCATCGACCATGAGGGCGTGCCCCGAGGCCGCGTCGCAGATTGAGCACGACTACATCGCCGCGCTCGGGAAGGCCACCACGTACCAGATCGACGGCACCACGCTGACCCTCCGGGATGCCGCTGGCGCGGCTCAAGTGACCTTCACGTCCGCGGCCTAAGGCAAACGCGACCCAGGCTCCTGAGTCAAACGCGAACGAGAAGTCCCTCAAGGAGTTCAGCACCTCGTCGACCGCCACCGGCCTCGCGGAATGCCTGGGCCACGCGCTCGGCCCCAGGCTGGCGGCGGCGCGCGTCGCGCACCGCATCTCGAAGGCGGGCAGCGTCAAGCTTCGAGCGGGGCACCATCGTTCCTGCGCCGCATTGTTCAGCCCGCCGAGCGGACTCGCTCTGGTCTCGACCCCACGGCACGACGCAGACAGGCACACCAGAGGCCAGCGACCGCTGGGTCGTGCCCATGCCACCGTGTGTGACCACGACATCCACCTCCGGGATCACGGCTGCGTGGGGAAGGAATCGGGTGATCCGCACTCGATCGTTGGGCGCCTGGAACATCATCGGGTCCAGCGCAGCGGTTGTGACGATGACGCTGCCCGGTTCGTCGGCCAGGGCGGTCAGCGCCGTTTCGATGATCGCCCCATCCTGCTGGAACTCGGTGGAAACGCTGACGAGTACGCGTGGGCGTGGCAAGTCCTCGAGCCAGTCGGGAACAGCGCCTGGCGGCGCCCACAGGCCAGGACCGATGGCATGAACCATGGCCGGCCACGCGGAGCGCCGGTACTCGAAAGGTTCAGCAGTCAGATACAGAAGGACATCGGCCCGCAAGTACCCCTCCGAAATGCTACCCAGCTTGGTTACGTGCATTGCTGCCCGAAACGCATTCAGTTTCTTCAATACTTTGCGCGTACTGACGTTCTGCACCGTCCAGACCAAACGATCCCGCTGGCGATCCATCCAACTCTCGGGTGGCGGGAATCCGGGTCCAAATGCTGGCGTGTCGGGTGATGGCACCGGGAGGGCGTAGGGGAGGAACATCGCCCACGGCTGAGATTGCGCCTCGGCGAAAGCCGACGCGCCCCAACAGTTTGCGTCAATGACCAACAGATCTGGCGTCAGCTCCACACAGCTGGCACGAAGGTCGTCGACCTCGTGCGGCGCGCGGGCAAGCCAGCAGGACAGGGTGAGCTGAAACTGCTTCAGCGGGTTACCGCCTAGGTAGTCCTTGATCTGCAAAGCCTCTATCTCGGGGGAGATGGGACGATGCTCCAGCCCCTCACCGACCACCGGATCGAGTTCGCTGGCCAGGGTCTGCATCACAACCCGGTGCCCGGATTCACGAAGGGCGATGGCCACATCCATCATCGGGTACAAGTGCCCGCGGGCCGGGGACGTGTACATCAGGACAGTGCTCACGATGCCTCCAACAGTGTTCGAACTAGACGGGTGATCACGGCTTCGGTTTGCTGAACAGTCCGACCCAGATCGAGACGCAGGAGTTTCCACACGTAAAGGTCAGTGGCAACGACGAGGGCGTCGACGGTCTGTTGATCGGGGTCGTTGAGTGAGGGTCCGAAGCAGCGCTCGACCCAAGCACGGTGGTAGGTCCGACCGCCTTCGACCGCGGCTCGGGAAACGGCGTCGTCAGCACCTTCCTGCGCGAGCAGGTTCAACACCAGATGACCTTCGGCTTCGTAGTGCGCAACTAGGCCTGAGATCGCAACCTTGACGTCACCGGGGTCCGAGTGGCTGCGCTGAGCCTCGACCCGAGCAGTGACCCGTTCTCGCACCGCTTCAAGGCACCCATCGCGAGATCCCATGTGTCGCAAGACTGTCTGCACGGTCACGGCCGACCCCTCGGCGATAGCTTGCAACGTGATGTCACTGACCGGACCGTTGACGAGCAGATGCTCCGTCGCCGCCGCTATGCGCTCAGCGGTCTGGTTGGCCGCAGCGGCACGATTTGCCATGTCGTATGTTCGGGTCACTGCCGCTCCTCATCCACAATTGATGTTTACCGTATCAACATGAATATTTGAAGTCAATCCCCTTAACTTGAAATAGTCGGGTGACCGTGCCCTGCCACCGCCTTCCAAGGAACCGTGCTGGCGTGTCGCGACCTGCAGTAGGTTCCGGGAATCTTGATCAATTCACCCGGATTCGGTACTCCCGAATGAGCGCAAGCCGGCCGCCGACGGTTGTTGAAGCCGCCAGCCGGCACATCGCCCGCTTGCCAGAGACGCGCAACTCGCCGCCGCCGACCTTGCAGACCCTCGGTGTCGATGAGGTCCACCTGATCAACTGACCGGCATCAGTCCTGACCGGCAGTCTGATCGCCTTCTTGCTTCTGGTCCTGACCACCGCGGGCAGGCGACCGGGGATACTCTGCTTCGGCGATGCCGCCGATGCCACCGATGTCGGTATGGCGGCCAGGTGCGGGTTGATGTTGCCTGTGGTGGCGCCCGGGTACCACCTGAATCGGTGTGGCTGCGCCCATCGTCGCGGCGCCTTTCCACCAGGTGCGCTGATAGCTCTCGCCGACGGCGGGACGATCCGGCAAGAAGGAGACCAGGTAGTCGCCAGCGGCCAAACCGGTGAACTCATAGACGCCATCGTCTGAGAACGACACTTCGGTCAAGCTGTCGCCCGAACTGGTGTAGAGAACAACCCGTCCGGTCGTACCAGGGGCTAGCGGGGAGCCGGCCAGTCCGCTGATTGTCCCGCTGATTGAGCCTGCCAGCGATAGCTGCTGATTGACGCCGGTGGTGGTTCCACCCACAGTCACCGGCACAGGTGTGGCGGTGACCATCGTGACGGCGTTGTGCCACCAACTCACCAGATAGGGGGCCGACGCCTCAAACCCCATTTTGTAGTCACCCGGGTCCAGGCCAGCGACCGTATAGACCCCGTCATCTGAGAACGCTTCGTACGTCACGAAGGCACCGGAAACGTTGAAAACGACAGCGAACCCGGTCGTCCCGGCGAGCAGTGGCGCACCGCCTGGACCGGACACCGTTCCGCTGATCGCGCCGTACACCGTTGCGGGTGTCGCTGGCGAACCTGGAGCGGCGCTGGCCAGAGCGACGGCTGCCCAGGGGCCCGGCGCGACGCTGCCCGTGGCGTAGGCCTGCTCGGGGGCTGCCAAGCAAGCCAAGGCCATCGCGAAAGCGACGAGAGCCAGGGCGATACGCGTCAGGCTTCCGGTTAGCAGGGTGAACATGTCGTTTCTCCAACCCCTCCTCGGACCTCGGGCGTCCGCCAGGACCAGGCCACAGCGGACGGGGCCAACCCACCAAGCAAGAGCAGATTCATTGCGGCCTCGGGACGGTGGAGCGCATCACCAGTACAGTCAGGAAAGTGACGGCTGAGTTGACTGCGTGGCGCGCACCGACAACGCGGTGTCCTGAGGCTGACGTGGGTGACGACGGCGAGCAATGGTGGTTCGGGGAATGAGTGCTCGCGACTGGAAACCGCCCCATGGCTGGGCTGCACTCATCGGTTCGTGGCGCTAGTTCTAGCTCTGGGTTCGACAACACTGCCGACGTCGGCTGCGACCGCGCCGACGCAGGCAACGCACCGCAAGGCCACCGAGTCCGAAGCCGTCGCCCACGCCACCTCGCCGGCCCTAGGTTCGATGTCCCCGGCCGCATCGGCATCCGGACAACGGCAAGTACCCAACCTCGAGATCCCGCCACCGCAACCGGGCCACCCCGCGGTCGCGCCAGGGGCTTTGCAGGGTCCTTCCCGTGCAAGGGCTTCCGGCTCCACAGCGCCCGCCGCCACCCGGAACTCCGCCGGGCTCGGCGAGGGCTTCGTCGGACCGCAGGGCACGTTCAACATGCGGACCATGCCGCCGGACCCGAACGGGGACGTCGGCCCCAACCACTACGTCCAGATCGTGAATCTCAGCCTGGCCGTCTTCGACAAGGCCGGCACCGTCCTGTACGGCCCGGTGCCGAACAACACACTATGGACCGGTTTCGGGGGCTTGTGCGAGCAGCACAACGACGGCGACCCAATCGTGGTCTATGACGGACTCGCTGACCGGTGGGTCATCTCCCAGTTCGCGATCCAGTCCCACGGACCCAACTTCGAGTGCATCGCCGTGTCCACAACCAGTGACCCGCTGGGAACGTACGCTCTGTACGCGTACTCCTACGAGCACTTCAACGACTATCCGAAGATTGCGTTGTGGCCGGACGCCTACTACGCGACGTACAACATGTACGAATACATCGGCGGGGACTTCATCGGGACGAAGACCTGCGCATTGGTTCGATCGCGGATGCTGGCGAACCTGCCTGCCAACCAGCAGTGCGTCGATTTCGACGGAATCGGCTTCTTGCCTTCCGATCTCGACGGCACGACGCCACCACCGGTGGGATCGCCGAACTACCTGCTGGGGGGCAAGCCCGACGACCTGGAACCAACTGGACATGTACCGGTTCCACGTTGACTGGGCTGACCCCTCTGCGTCAGATCTCGCTGGCCCCTTCGCCGTGCCGGTCGCCGCGTTCACCAATGCCTGCGCCACCGCCCCCTTAAGCAGGGCCTGCGTCCCGCAGGCCCGGACGGACCGGCGGCTGGCAACGGTCTCGGGCAGGGTCATGCACCGGTTGGCCTACCGCAACTACGGCACCCACGAATCGCTGGCGGCCAACATGTCGATCGCGGCGACGGCCGATCCCAACGGTCAGACTGCGCCGCGCTGGTACGAGATCCGCTCACCAGGTGCCGCCGCGCCCGTCGTCTTCCAACAGGGCACCTACGCCCCGGATGCGTCCTACCGGTCGATGGGGTCCATCGCGATGCATCGGGACCAGAACATGGCTCTGGGCCACAGCAAGTCGAGCGCACAGACCAGCCCCGAGATCGTCTACACCGGGCGCCTGTCGAGCGACCCGCTGGGAATCATGCAGTCGGAGACCGCGGTTGAGTTGCCCAGCGTCGGCTCGCAGTTCGGGCCGGGCGGGGACCCGTCCAGGTGGGGGGACTACACGGCCATGCAGGTGGACCCGGTCGACGACTGCACGTTCTGGTACACCAACCAGTACATCCCGTTCGGTGGGTGACTGTGTAATCGTTCCGCGTTCGATCCCAAGGGCCGGGCTTCGCCAACTCGAAAGGCCCCGCTGTGTGACGAACGCGGGTCAGCCCGTGCGGTTAACAGTCACCGGACGGCTGCGCGGTGACCTGCGGTATTGGAAAGTGATCCGCCGGGCGAACGGTGCCGTGTTCATCCGAACCTACGGCTACCACCTCAGACTCATAATCACCTGGTCCGCGCGGGCGGTCGAGAACTTCACGGCCTACTACAAGAGCCGTTCGTACCGGACCTAGTGTCCTGCGTGTCCTGCGTCGGAGGACACCAAGAAGCGAAGACTGGTGGTTCGCAAGATGACGGCTCGCGACCGGCGGCCAATTCCGGCCGGGCCAGCGATCGTCGGCGTGGTAGCCATGGCGCTGGTGCTGGGCTCATCGACCACTCCGCACCGGTTGGTTGGTGAGAGAGGGTCAATTAGGACCCGAATCCACCGACTAACCCAACCCCCACCAGGCAACCGACGGGTTTCCCGCCGTCCGGTGACGTTCGCCAGCTGGCGGCCGCGTTCGGCCGCCGCCGGCGATAGGCCGTTCGTCCCACGCTCGCTGCAACCCGCTGTGCAGTCTAAATAGCATGATGGACACCGGAATCAGAATCCCAGGGAGGACCGATAAAACTCGTGGCGATCGTCACGCGCACGTTGCGTGAAGGAAAGACTCTGCAGGATTACCGCGACGCATGGTTCCATAGCCGCGGTTTCGGAGTCCCGGCGAGTATGTACACGGTCGTCAACGTGGCCAACCCACGTGAGGTCATCTCGATCGGCATCATCGACTGCGAGCTGGAAGAGATGCACCGGGGGCTGCATGTCGAAGTCGAAGACCGGCTGGCGCACCCGTTGGAAGCTGTGATCGAACCCGAGATCGGTCGCAGCTTCGGCGTCGTGGCCGCCGTCGACGACTTCTCCAGCGCGGGGGAACTGACCCCGACGCCACCACAAGTGGACGGCGTACCGTCGGACTTCGGTTCGCTTCCCGAGTTGCTGTCGAAGGTCCTCGCGGAGCTTTCGGCCGCCGGCGAGCGTCGTGACACACTGCGAGCGGAGCGGGATCTTCCGACGGGGCCGGATCAGCAGGCGTCGGCATGAACGAGTCGGCAGTCACGCTCGCGGGCGCGGCTGGCGAGTTGCGCGGGACACTCATCAATCCCGGACTTCGCGCGCCGCTCGTCGTAGTACTCAGGGGCACCGCGTTTGCGCGCCCATCGCCGGATGATCCTGGCTACCTCGGGTTCTCACGGGAACTCGGCGACGCGGGGTTCGCGGTGCTGTTCGTGAGCTTGCGCGGCACCGACGACTCGGCCGGGTTCTTCTCGATGCAGGGCTGGGCGGACGATGCGCGTCATCATGGACCACGCCTTCACGCTGGGGTTCGAACAGATCGCGCTGGTGGGCGCCAGCGCCGGCGCGGCGACGGACTTGCGGTACGCGGCACTTGATCGCAAGGTCGATGCAGTCGCATCGCTGGCGTCGCCCGGACTCATCACCCACATGGTCACTAGCGAACATGCGGCCGACATGGTGCACCTGGTGCGTAAGGCGTCGACCTCTGACCCGAATGCGTCGCCGGAACCGGACCCGGATGCGTTCCACCCTGACATGGTCAGACACGACCCATTCCCGGTAATCGACAAGATCAGCCCAACGCCGCTACTGCTCATTCAGGGTGATGCCGGTGCGTACGTGTCGGTCGCCACTGCTCGGCAGTTGTTCGATGCGGCTGGCGAACCCAAGGAACTGCTGATCCTGCCGGGTGCCGGGCATGTCCTGCGCAAGGATCCCGTGCCCTGGACGCGCTGGTCCAGTAGTTAGGGCGGGTGCTCCCCACAGACTGATCTGCGGCGGCAGTTTAGGCGGTGGATGCCGGTTGGTTGGTGAGAAAGGGTCAATTAGGACCCGAATCCACCACGCAACCCGAATCCACCAGGCAACCGGCCAAAGTACCCGACGCGCTGCGAGTACAGTCGGCGACGTGGCAGAGGAATCGACAGCGTTGCGCGAATCCACTGCCCACGAACGTGCTACCAACGCGAATGGCGCCAGAAAGAAACGGTGGTTCGGACTATGAGGGTTCGCGACCTACGACCAACTCGGGGCTGGTCGGCGATCGTCGGCGCGCTAGCCGTGGCGATGTTGCTGGGCTCAATAACCGTGCCCACGTCGGCGGCGACCGCGACCGGGTCACCCGGAACCCACCGCAAGACCACGCAGTCCGCAGCCGTCGCCCACGCCACGTCGCCAGCCTTAGGTTCAGTGAAGCCGACCGCAACCACCCCCGGGCAACGGCAAGTGCCCAACCGTGTCGTCCCGCCGCCGCAAACAGAAGGCCGTGCGGTCGCACCGGGGGCACTGCAGGGGCCTTCACGTGGGAGGACTTCCGTATCCCAAGCCCCCGCCGCGAGCCGAAACTTCGCCGGGCTCGGCGAGGGCTTCGTCGGGCCGCAGGGCGCGTTCAAAGTTGCGGGTTACCCACCGGACCCGAACGGCGACGTCGGACCCAACCACTACGTCCAGATGGTGAACTACAGTCTGGCCGTCTTCGACAAAGCCGGCACCGTCCTGCATGGCCCAGTGCTGATGAAGACACTGTGGAGCAGTCTCGGTGGGCTGTGCGCGACGGACAACAACACCGACCCGATTGTGCTCTACGACCAACTTGCCGACCGGTGGGTGATGTCCCAGCTTGCGTATCAAATCGGCGGGCCGGACTTCGAGTGCGTCGCGGTGTCCACCACCAGTGATCCGTTGGGAACCTACGCGCTGTATGCGTACTCCTACGACAACATGAATGACTACCCGAAGATGGCGGTGTGGCCGGACGGCTATTACCTGACGTACGTCATGTACGACTCCACCACTGGCGCATACATCGGGGGGAAGACCTGCGCCCTGGATCGATCGAAAATGCTGGCGAACCTACCCGCCACCCAGCAGTGCGCCGATTACGACGGATTCAGTTACCTGCCCTCCGACCTTGACGGGCCAACACCGCCGCCTGCCGGGTCACCGAACTACATCCTGGGCGGAAGCTGGACGACACCGGACCAGTTGGACGTGTACCGGTTCCATGTGGACTGGGCCACCCCG
>JBAXOQ010000002.1:0-40960 GCA_037133175.1 Actinomycetes bacterium | reverse complement strand
GGCCTGAAGGAGCGCTATGAGGTGCACCATGGCATTCGGATTCAAGACAGCGCGCTCGTAGCTGCAGCAACCTTGTCTGACCGGTACTTGTGCGAGCGGTTTCTCCCTGACAAAGCGATCGATCTTGTCGACGAGGCGGCGGCCAACATCAAGATAGAGGTCGACAGTCTTCCTCAGGAGATCGATGCCATCCAACGAAAGACCATGCAGCTTCAGATCGAGGAAGAGCGCGACGCCGGAACCCGTTGCTGCTTGAATCGCAACCACCCCGTCGGCACCATCGCGCAGATAGGTCTGCAGTCCCACTTTGACATGACTGACGTAAGGTCCGACGGCGTTCGCCCACTCACAGGCCGTCGCCAAGTCGGGTGCATCCAGGGCAACGGCGATCGGTGCGCGTACGGTCATCGTTGTTCTCCTCGGCTCGCGGTGGTCCAGCGGTGCGCTGATTCTCTCACCTGACAGGTGTTGCAGCGAACCGCCGCTGCGCGCATGATCGCCTGATTCGGCGGCCAAGTCGCATTGCGCAAAAAAGGCTGCCCGCGAGTGTCGCAGGCTTGCATCCGGATTGCGTGCCCGTCTACCGTGATCGCGTGTCGGAGATCATGGATGAGGCCCTGCGTCAGCGTATTCTCACTCGAGGCCGCGCCGCGTGCGCGATGGTCGTTGCCGGAATCATGGTGTTCGCCGTGGTCGGCTTGGCCGCACCCGCGTCGGCTGGAACGTGTACCAGTAAGACCGGAGGGTCGTCGGACAGGTTGATGTGGACTGGCTCGACGTATACCTGCGCCTATGTCGCGGCGAGTGGAAACTCCAGCATCGGTCAGGGCCATACCCACACCTGGACCTCAAACACGGCGATGGGCTACGTCAAGCGCTACAACTGCCACGGACAGACCGGGGGCGTCACCGTCACCTACATCTACACCAATGCCGCAAACACCGGCCTCGGGTCATCGATCACCTACACGGCCTTCAACGGCAGCAGTGGCAATCGGCATTGGAATGCTGCCGTGCTGTGGAATACCTCGCAGGCTTCAGTGGCCGATGATCAATTTGTCCATAACTGCAGTACGAACTATTCGATTGCGGTGAACTCCTCCTACATCTCCAAGCTCGCTATGTCGGGACCGAGTGCAATCACTGTTGGACAGCAGGCCTCGTACAACGTCACTGTCACCGCACCGGACGGTGGTGGCACGCCGACTGGAACCGTCGCGCTCTTTCGGCAGGCCAGCAACAGCGAACGCAGCCCGGTCACGAAGAACTGCTCCAACCAGGTAGTCAGCGGCAACGATGTGGCGCTCGGCTCGGCGACGTTGTCCAACGGCTCGGCCACCCTGGTGACGCCGACGAGCCTGCCAGCCGGATCGTACAAGCTGTACGCCTCCTACACCGGCCTCCCGGTGACCAGCCAGGGTCTAGCCGCTCACTGCTTGACCCCGCCCCAAAGCGGCCTGACCCCGGCGACTCTGAATACTTCGCTGAGCTTGACCGTCGGCGCTAGCTCAAGTTCAATGGCGGCTTCATCGGTAGCCACGGACGGGCAGGAAACAGCGCAGCCCCGCGGCGACATCGCCGCCGCTGACCCGCAACTGCGCGTGGTCAATAGGTCGATCGTGACCCCACTGCCGCTGTCCATCCGCTGCCCCAAGCGCTATTCCGCCGTGCAGACGTCGATGCTGTCGCCGACCGTCGATATCGATGAGCCCGGCTTCAAAATCCTCAAGAACGGTACCTACAGCCTGCGGGAGCAGGGCATACCGGACGGGACGCACCTCGACGTGCAGTTGGTCTGCCGACCCACGTCGGCTCCGGCGATGATCATTGGTCGAGCCGGCTACGGATCGTTTGGCAACGACACCCTGACCAGTCGTCACGCCAAGTCATTCCTCTTCGGCGGTTTCGGCAACGACAGCCTCACCGTGCTGCATTCGCGGACGCTGGCAACGGGCGGTCCCGGAAACGACACGATCACGTTGGGAACCTCGGCGACCGCTGCATCAGGTGGTCCCGGCAACGACCGGTTGCGCGGTGCCCCGTCTGGACGTTCCCTGCTTGTCGGTGGATTGGGCAAAGACGTGCTCATCGGTGGCCGTGGCCGAACCCTTATCAACGCGCTGGACGGCTCCGGCACGGATCTTGTGGTGTGCCACAGCCGCAAGAATCTTGTCATGGCCGATGCCGGGGACACGCTGGTCGGGCCCTGCACTCGCATCGGTCCCGGCTCGTAGCCGGGAGCAACGAGAACCGTCAGGAACGACCGCGCAGCAGGTGGCTGACCTCATCGCGGCGGTGGGCGAAGCTGACCGCATCGCGCAACCGGCCGAAATCGCGGTCGGCCAAGGCGACCTCGAGTTCGCGATGGATCCGCAGCGGAGCCGACGGGTCGTTGAATACCGCGGTGCCGACGCTGACGGCATTCGCGCCGGCGAGCAGGAACTGCAATGCGTCCAACCCGGTGATGATCCCACCCATCCCCAAGATCGGCACGTCCGGCAGGGCCTGGCGAATCTGCCAGACGCAGCGCACCGCGATTGGCCTGATGGCTGGGCCGGACAACCCTCCGGTAACGCCGGCCAGTTGCGGGCGCATGGTCTGGGTGTCGATGACCATGCCAAGCGCGGTGTTGATAACCGACAACCCATCGGCGCCGGCGGACACGCACGCTGCGGCCACGTCGACGATGCTGGTCACGTCCGGCGAGAGCTTGGCGAACACGGGCATCGAGGCGTTGCTGTGTCGTCGGACAGCACCGACAACCGCGGCAGCGGCTCGCGGGTCGCAGGCGAACACCTGGCCGCGGTCTTCCACGTTGGGGCACGAGATGTTCACTTCGATCGCGCTGATGCCCTGCTCATGCCGAAGACGGTTCGCGAGGGCAGCGTATTCGTTGACTGAGCCGCCCGCAATGGACACGACGACCCGAGCGCCTCGCTGCAGCAACCAGGCCAGATCCTTCGTGATGAAGTGCTCAATGCCAGGGCCTTGCAAACCGATCGAATTGAGCATTCCGGACGGCGTCTCAGCCATCCGAGGAGTCGCTCGCCCCGAGCGCGGTTCAACCATGATGCTCTTGGTGACGACCGCGCCGATCTTGGTGATATCGAAGAAGCGGTCGAGTTCGCGACCGGCCGCGGCGCAGCCTGAAGCTGTCAGGATCGGAGACGGCAATTCGGCCCACGCCAGGTCCGCACGCATATCGACCGAGCGCCGCGGTCGAGTCAAGCTCTGGTCACTGGCCGCCATCAGTGCTCACCGCCAGCAGCGGCGCGAGCCGGAGATCCCAGTGCGTCATCGGGGACCTGCCCGACCTGGTCCCAGCGCACATCATCACCGAAGAACACCGGCCCCTGAGTACACGAGCGGGTCATCCTGGTAATGCCGTCGGCACCGATCACTGGAAGCACGCAGGTCATACACACGCCGATCCCGCAGGCCATGGCTTCTTCAACCGCGCACTGGCTGGTAATACCCCGGGCGTGAGCGGTCTCGGCCAGCGCGCGGAGCATTCCCATCGGTCCGCAGCCGTAAATCACCTGCCCGCCGTGCTCATCGAGAATCCGGTCCAGCACGTCTGTCACCAGGCCCTTGGTGCCGAACGAACCATCCTCGGTGGTGACGGTCAGCGAGGAGGCTCGACGACGGCCGTCGACCACGCCGAACAGCCTGGACTCGGTCGCCGCTCCGAGGACTAGATCGACCCGCGAGCCACGTTCGCGCAGCCGGTCGGCCAGCATGAAGAGCGGGGCGGATCCGTAGCCTCCACCGACCAGCACGGCCGCGACCGGCTCCTTCGGCAATGAGAACGGCCGACCCAGCGGCGCGACCACGTCAAGTTGATCTCCCCGGCGCCGCTCAACGAGCCACTTGGTACCGGGACCGTGCGCATCGATGACGATCTCGACGGTCCCGCCGACCACACTGACCGGGTCGACGTGGTGGATCGAGAAGCATCGGCGCAGCAGCATAGCGGTGGGTGAACCACCGACGGACAGCGCAACGAAGTGCCCTGGGACGGTCAGATCGGCAACGCCGGGGGCAGCGAATGCCATCACGTAGTAGTCCCCGGCCCGGCGGACGGCGAGCACCTCGCCGCGCACCTGCAGCGGCCGCGGGCGGTCGGTCACCGCGTTCATCCGAGACGCTCCGCCTCTCGCAGGCGCTCAAGGTCGATCGCGTGGTCCTGCAGACTGCGCACGCCCATACCTCCCCGTTGGATGGCCTCAATGCCCTCAACCGCGGCCGCCAATCCCTGCACCGTGGTGATGCAAGGAATGCCGCGCAGCACAGCCACAGAACGGATCTCATAGCCATCGACACGGGACTGTCCGACGCCGTGCGGAGTGTTGATGATCATGTCGATGTCACCGGCCATCAAGGCGTCGATGGTGGTCGGCTCACCGTTGGGTCCACGGCCCTCGAAGTGCTTGCGCAATTCGGTGGCCTTGACGCCGTGCCGACGCAGTACGACGGCTGTCCCGTGAGTCGCGCAGATCTCGAATCCGAGGTCGGCCAGGCGCTTGACCGGGAAGAGCATGGATCGCTTGTCGCGGTCGGCGAACGAGACGAAGACCCGTCCGGAGGTAGGCAATCCGCCCGGATAGGCGGCGTCCTGGGACTTGGCGAAGGCCGGACCGAACTCGTCGTCGATACCCATCACCTCACCGGTGGAACGCATCTCCGGACCGAGCAGAGTGTCAACGCCGTGGAATCGTCCGAACGGCAGGACAGCCTCCTTGACGGCTACCGGGCCACCGGCTGGCAGGGTGCCACCATCACCGTCCGGGGTCAGCATCCCCTCGGCCCGCAACTCGGCAATCGTCGCTCCGAGCGCGATCCGGGCGGCCGCCTTGGCCAGCGAGACTCCGGTGGCCTTGGCCACGAAGGGGACCGTCCGCGACGCCCGCGGATTAGCTTCCAACACGTACAGGATTCCCGCTGCCAACGCGTACTGGACATTGAGCAGCCCACGCACCCCGACCGCGCGGGCGATCGCCTCGGTGCTGACCCGAACCCGCTCGATCTCGGTCTGGCTCAGCGTGATCGGGGGCAGCGCACAGGCCGAGTCGCCGGAGTGGACGCCTGCCTCCTCGATATGCTCCATAACCCCGCCGAGGAACATCTCCACCCCGTCGTACAGCGCGTCGACGTCGATTTCGATGGCATCGTCCAGGAATCGGTCCACCAGCACCGGGTGCTCCGGACTCGCTTCGGTCGCTCGAGCAAGGTAGTCGGCGAGCATGGAATCGTCGTAGACGATCTCCATGCCCCGCCCGCCGAGGACGTACGACGGTCGGACGAGCACCGGGTAGCCGACCCGCTCGGCGATCGCGCTGGCCTCGTCGTAGGAGCTGGCCAGACCGTGCGCCGGGGCTGGCAGATTCGCCTCTGCCAGTAACCTGCCGAAGGCACCTCGTTCCTCAGCCAGATGGATAGCCTCCGGGCTGGTGCCCACGATCGGCACACCAGCATCCTTGAGGATCTGGGCCAGCGCCAGCGGAGTTTGCCCGCCGAGCTGGCAGATGACTCCGGCGACCGGTCCAGCGGCGAGCTCGGCGGCGTACACCTCCAGCACATCCTCTGCGGTCAGCGGTTCGAAGTACAGCCGATCTGAGGTGTCGTAGTCGGTCGAGACGGTCTCCGGGTTGCAGTTCACCATGACCGTCTCGTAGCCGGCTTCACGCAGGGCCAATGCCGCATGGACGCAGGAGTAGTCGAACTCGATGCCCTGGCCGATCCGGTTCGGTCCCGATCCCAGGATGAGCACCGCTGGCCGCTCGCGTGGGGCGACTTCGGTCTCGTCGTCGTAGGTCGAGTAGTGGTACGGGGTCTTGGCTTCAAACTCGGCCGCACAGGTATCGACCGTCTTGTATACCGGCCGGATGCCGCGCTCGTGCCGAATCGCCCGCACCGCGGCTTCACTGGCGACACCCGGCACGTGCGCCCACAAAGAGGCGATCTGGGCGTCCGAGAAGCCATGTCGTTTGGCCCGACGAAGCAGCACCGAATCGGTGTCGGCGCAGCTACGAAGCTCGTCGGCGATCTCGTTGATCAGCTGTATCTGATCCAGGTACCACGGGTCGATGTCCGTCGCCTCATGAACCGCCTCGATGCTGGCCCCGGCCCACAAGGCGAGTTGCACCGAGGTGATCCGACCGTCTCTGGGTACAGCCATCTGCGTCAGCAGTCGATCGATATCAACCTCGGCCTTGGTAGCCGGCCAGCTGAACATGGCGTCCTTGCGCTCGATGCTGCGCAACGCCTTCTGCAGCGCTTCAGTGAAGTTGCGTCCTATCGACATCGCCTCGCCGACGCTCTTCATGGTGGTGGTGAGCCGATCGTCGGCCATCGGGAACTTCTCGAACGCGAACCGTGGCACCTTGACCACGATGTAGTCCAAGGTGGGCTCGAACGCGGCAGGTGTTTCCTTGGTGATGTCGTTGGGGATCTCGTCCAGGGTGTAGCCGATGGCCAGCTTGGCGGCGATCTTGGCGATCGGGAACCCCGTGGCTTTGGAGGCCAGCGCCGAGGACCGCGACACTCGCGGATTCATCTCGATGACAACCATGCGCCCGTTGTCCGGATGGATTGCGAACTGGATATTGCAGCCGCCGGTGTCCACTCCGACCCGGCGGATGACGTCGATGCCGACGTCGCGCATGCGCTGAAACTCCCGGTCGGTCAGGGTCAAGGACGGTGCGACGGTGATGGAGTCGCCGGTGTGCACCCCGACCGGGTCCACGTTCTCGATCGAGCACACCACGACCACATTGTCGTGGCGGTCGCGCATCATCTCGAGTTCGTATTCCTTCCAGCCCAGGATCGACTCCTCAAGCAGCACCTCCGAAGTCGGGCTCGCCGCCAAGCCCTGACCACCGATGAAAGCTAGGTCGCCCTGGTCGTAGGCGATACCGGATCCCGCGCCACCCATGGTGAATGACGGTCGCACGACGACCGGGTAGCCCAGATCATCGACCGCGGCGAAGCACTCGTCCAAGGTATGGCAGATGGCACTGCGGCAGGACTCGGCCTGATAGCCGTCGATGTTGATCTGGGCGACGATCTCTTTGAACCGCTCCCGGTTCTCGCCAGCCTCGATCGCGGCGACGCTGGCACCGATGAGCTCGACGTCGTATTTGTCCAGAATCCCGGCTTCCGCCAGCGCCATGGCCGCATTCAAAGCGGTCTGGCCGCCCAGCGTCGGCAGAATCGCCTGTGGGCGCTCGGCGATAATGATCTTCTCGATGACGTCGACGGTGATCGGTTCGACATAGGTGGCGTCGGCGAACTGCGGATCGGTCATGATCGTGGCGGGGTTGCTATTGACCAGGATGACCCGAATGCCCTCCTCCTGCAGCACGCGGCAGGCCTGGGTTCCGGAGTAATCGAACTCGCATGCCTGGCCGATCACGATGGGCCCGGAACCGATCACCAGCACGCTGGACAAGTCCTCGCGGCGCGGCATCAGCGTTCACCCGCCGAAGCGACCATCAGATCGACGAACCGGTCGAATAGGTACGCCGAATCGTGCGGACCCGCCGCCGCCTCTGGGTGGTATTGGACAGAGAATGCCGGTACGTCAAGGCATTCGATGCCCTCGACCACATCGTCGTTGAGGCCCAAGTGGGACACCCTGGCCCTTCCGAATGGGGTATCGACGACCTTGCCGGGGGTTCCGGCGACCGCGAAACCATGGTTCTGGGCAGTGATCTCGACCTTGCCGGTCGTCAGGTCCATCACCGGCTGGTTGATCCCGCGGTGGCCGAACCGCAGCTTGTAGGTCGAAAAGCCCAATGCCCGGCCCAGAACCTGGTTGCCGTAGCAAATGCCGAACGTGGGCAGCCGTCGCGACAGCGCTGACTGCACGAGTTCGACTGCGTGCTCGGCGGTGGCCGGGTCCCCGGGGCCGTTGGACAGGAACAGGCCGTCCGGTGCCAGTTCGGCGATCTCGGAATTCGTGATCGAGGACGGCACAACTGTGACCTCGATGCCGCGTTCTGCCATCAGCCGCGGAGTCATCGCCTTGATGCCCAAGTCGACGGCAACCACCCGAAACCGTCGGGGTCCGACGGCGCAGACCACATACGGCTCGTCGGTTGTGACCTCGCCGCTGAGGTCGGCGCCGACCATCGACGGACTCGCCCGGACGGCGGCCAACAACTCACCCACCGGAGTCCAGACGGCATCGGCGGAGAAGACTCCAGCACGCATGGCACCGCGCTCACGCAGGTGTCTGGTCAGCGCCCTCGTGTCGATCTCACAGATCCCGACGACCCCATTGGCGACCAGATCGTCATCCAGCGTGCGCTGTGAGCGCCAATTGCTGGGGATCCGGGACGGGTCCCGGACCACGTACGCGCTCGGCCAGATCCGGCGCGACTCACTGTCTTCGTCGTTCATGCCGGTGTTGCCGATGTGCGGGGCCGTCATGACGACCACCTGCCGGTGGTAGGAGGGGTCGGTGAGCGTTTCCTGGTAGCCGGTCATACCGGTCGAGAAAACGGCCTCCCCGAACGCCGAACCCCGGGCGCCGAATGCGCGCCCAACGAACGTGCGTCCGTCCTCAAGTACCAACAGGGCCATGTCCGGTGATGGGGCCACGGGTGTCTATCGCCTCACTGCAGTGCCGTCATCGACGGTGATACGTCCGCCGAAAATTGTTGTCACGACCCGGGCGGGAAGCGACCTGCCGCCATAGGGCGTGTTGTGGCTGCGACCTGCCAGATCCCGCGGAACCACGGTCCAGGTTGCCACGGGGTCGATCAAGGTGATGTTCGCCGGTTCCCCGACCGCCAACGGCCGTCCCTGGCCGGCGACCCGACCGATCAGCGCCGGCCGGAACGACATCCGGTCGGCCACCCCCGCCCAGTCCAACAGTCCAGTGCTCACCATCGCCTCGACGACCACCGACAATGCCGTTTCAAGTCCGACCATGCCGAAGGCCGCGGCGTCCCACTCGCACTCTTTGTCCTCCACCGGGTGCGGAGCATGGTCAGTCGCGACCGCGTCGATCGTGCCGTCGGCCAACGCCTGCCGCAGGGCAATCACGTCCTGTGCCGAGCGAAGGGGCGGGTTCACCTTGTAGATCGGGTTATAGGAGGCGGCCAGTTGATCGGTCAGCAGCAGGTGGTGTGGAGTCACCTCTGCGGTCACATTGACACCCTTGGACTTGGCCCATCGGATGAGCTCAACGGAGCCGGCGGTGGATACGTGGCACACGTGCAGGCGGCTGCCCACATGCTGGGCCAACAGCACGTCACGAGCCACAATGGCCTCTTCGGCGACCGCGGGCCAGCCCGTCAGCCCGAGAACGCCGGACAGTTCGCATTCGTTCATCTGCGCGCCGCTGGTCAGCCTCGGTTCTTGGGCGTGTTGGGCGATGACGCCGTCGAACGCCTTGACGTACTCAAGCGCCCGACGCATGATCACCGCATCGTCGACGCAGTGGCCATCGTCGGAGAACACCCGCACGGCCGCGGCGGAATCAGCCATCGCGCCGAGTTCGGCGAGCTGCTTGCCTGCCAGGCCCATGGTGACGGCGCCGACTGGGCGGACTTCACACCACCCTGCCTCGGTACCTAGCCGCCACACCTGCTCGACCACCCCGGCAGTATCGGCCGCCGGAGAAGTGTTGGCCATCGCGTGCACGGCAGTGAAACCGCCGACCGCGGCGGCCATCGTGCCGGTCTCGACCGTCTCAGAGTCTTCCCTGCCGGGTTCGCGCAGATGGGTGTGCAAATCAACGAAGCCGGGCATGGCAATCAGGCCGTCAGCGTCGATGACCGTGGCACCGGTCGTGTCAGCAGAGCCGGGGGCTTCCACTGCGGAGATCACTGCGTCAGTGATGACCAGGTCGACCTGATCACCGCCGAGCGGTCGGGCTCCGCGAAGCACTGTCGATGTCATTGGTCCTCCCCCGATCCAGTCGGAGCGAGCCCGCCAAGGAGCAGGTACAGCACCGCCATTCGCACACTGACTCCGTTGGCAACCTGTTCCACGATCACCGACCGGGGCGAATCCGCGACATCGGCGGTAATCTCCATTCCTCGGTTCATCGGGCCGGGGTGCATCACGATGGCGTGAACGGGCAGTTTGTCCATCCGAACCGAATCGAGGCCGTACCGACGGCTGTATTCGCGGGCCGTCGGGAAGTACGACTCGTGCATCCGCTCGTTCTGGACCCGCAGCATCATCACCGCGTCGGAGTTGGGAAGAACTTCGTCGAAGTCGTAGGAAATCGAACAGGGCCACTGCTCCACTCCGACGGGCAACAACGTCGGCGGCGCCACCAGCGTGACGTCGGCGCCGAGAGTGCGCAGCAGCAGGACGTTCGAGCGCGCCACCCGGCTGTGCAGCACGTCACCGACGATGGTCACCCGTTGCCCGCTCAAGTCCCCTTCGGACCCGGTCAGATGCCGCCTGAGTGTGAAGGCGTCCAGCAGCGCCTGCGTCGGGTGTTCGTGGGTGCCGTCACCGGCGTTGACCACGCTGCCGCCGATCCAACCGGAGTTGGCCAACCTATGCGGTGCCCCGCTGGCGTGATGGCGCACCACCACCGCGTCGGCACCCATCGCCTGAAGCGTCAGGGCTGTGTCTTTCAGACTCTCACCCTTAGACACACTCGATCCTTTGGCGGTGAAGTTGATCACGTCCGCGGACAATCGCTTGGCGGCTGCTTCGAACGAGATCCTGGTCCTGGTGGAATCTTCGTAGAACAGGTTGACGACCGTGCGACCGCGCAGCGTCGGCAGCTTCTTGACGGGACGGTTGGCGACTTGCGCGAGCTGTTTGGCCGTGTCCAGGACCAGCAAGGCGTCGTCACGACTCAGGTCGTCCGCCGACAGCAGATTCTTCTTCACGCTGCGTCTCCACCCCCAGTGGTCGGACCAGCCGGGTCCGGCGCATCTGGGCCGCTTGATCCGCCGCCGGAGATGAGCGTCACACTGTCTTCACCATCGATCTCCTGCAGCCGAACCCGGACCAACTCCTGGGACGAGGTGGGCAGGTTCTTGCCGACATAGTCAGCCCGGATGGGCAGATCGCGGTGGCCGCGATCGATGAGCACAGCTAGTCGCACCACCCGCGGCCGTCCAAGGTCGCCGAGCGCGTCCAGGGCTGCCCGGACCGTCCGGCCGGAGAACAGCACGTCATCGACGAGAACCACCACCCGACCGTCCACGTCTACCGGAACGGTTGTGGCACCCAGGCCACGAGCCGGTCGCAGCCGCAGGTCGTCGCGATACATGGTGATGTCCAGGGCGCCGACTGGGACCGGATGACCTTCGATCTGTTCGATCTTGGCACCCACTCGGCTGGCGAGCGGAACACCGCGGGTCTGGATACCCAGCAACACGAGGTCCGAAGCGCCCTTGGCGCGTTCAACGATCTCATGGGAGATGCGGGTCAGCACCCGATCGATATCTGATGCGTCAAGTACGGTTCGAACACGTGGTGCGCTCACGCGCAGACCCCCTTCCCCGCCTCACAGGACGGGTGGTCAAGGACGTCGAGCAGTCCGCTTCAACCTACCACCGAGAAGGAAAAACCACTCTTTCGCCCCCTTCCGAGTTGCATTCCGGTAGTCACTCTCCGTAGCGTCAAGTCGAAAGCCCCCATTTTGAAGATCACAATCCCAGGGTGTGCAATGGCAAGCGACTATGCAAGGGCGCTCGGGGCCAAGCTGCGCGCCGTTCGCCAGCAACAGGGCCTGAGTCTGCACGGCGTCGAGGAACGATCTGACGGCAAGTGGAAGGCTGTGGTTGTTGGCTCCTACGAACGCGGGGATCGGGCCGTTACCGTCCAGAAGCTGGCTGAGCTCGCCGAGTTCTACGGCATTCCGGTGTCGGAATTGTTGCCCGACGCATCGCCGGCAGCTGCGGCAGAGCCACCCCCCCGACTGGTGCTCGACCTCGAACGGCTCGGCCGGGTGCCAGCTGACAAAGCCGGTCCGTTGGCACGGTACGCGGCGGCGATCCAAGCCCAACGTGGGGACTACAACGGACGCATCCTGTCGATCCGCCAGGACGACTTGCGAACCCTTGCGGTCATCTACGATGAACAGCCCAGCGTGCTCGCCGAGCAGCTCATCACCTGGGGCGTCCTGAACGCAGAGGCGCGCCGGAGTATGGACTTCTAGCGCGGCCTCAGGGAGCGAAAACCTCGCTCGCCAACGTGCCCATGGTGGGCACTCGCAGCCCGTTGGTCTTGCCTGGGATTCCCGGCGGCACTCCGGCGGTGATGACGATGTGATCGCCGCGCCGGCAGCGTTCGAGCAGGAGCAGTTCCCGGTCCACCATCTGAACCATGGTGTCGGTGGTGTCCGCCGCCTCGCACAGGAACGTCTCCACCCCCCACACCAACGACAGCTCGGAGCGCACCCGCGGATTGGGCGTGAACACGCACAGCGGAATGGGCGACCTGTGCCGCGCCACCAGCCGGGCCGACAGACCAGTCAGCGTGTAGGTGCAGATCTGGGTCGCCCCAACCGCCTCGCCGACCTGGCAGGCGGCGTTCGTCATCGCCCGGGACGGCGAGCCGCCCTCATCGTGCGGGATGGGCGGCACGAAGTCCAGGGTCTGCTCCTCGACGTAACGGATGATCCGGGCCATCGTCTGCACCACCAGGGCGGGATGGGCGCCGACGCTGGTCTCGGCCGACAGCATCAGCGCATCGGTGCCATCGATCACGGCGTTGGCCACATCCGAAGCCTCGGCCCGGGTCGGCCGCCTCGCGGTGATCATCGACTCCAGGATCTGAGTCGCCACAATCACCGGTTTGCCGTGCTCTCGACACAGTGTGATCGCCCGCTTCTGCACCAGCGGCACTTGCTCCATCGGGAGCTCGACCCCCAGATCACCGCGGGCCACCATCACCCCATCGAAGGCCGCGACGATCTCGGCGAGGTTGTCGACGGCCTGCGGCTTCTCAATCTTGGCCAGAACCGGCACATGGACCCCGACCTCGTCCATGATCGTGTGTACCGCCACCACATCGGCTGCCGCACGCACGAAGGACAGCGCCACCAGATCCACCCCGGCCTTCAGCGCCCACCGCAGATCGTTGATGTCCTTGCCGCTCAGCGGCGGCACACCGACCGGGACCCCGGGCAGGTTGATGCCCTTGTGGTCCGAGATTTGCCCGCCCTCAACAACCTCGGTGATGATCCGCGGTCCCACGACCCTCAGCGCGCGCAGCAGCACCGCGCCATCGTTGATCAGCAGCGGATCACCGGGATTCACGTCGCCGGGCAGCCCCTTGTAGGTCGTGGAGCACTGGGTCTCGTCACCGACGACATCCTCGGTGGTGATGACGAACTCGGCACCGTTGCGCAGGATGACCGGGCCGTTGGCGAACCGACCCAACCTGATCTTCGGGCCTTGAAGGTCGGCCAGCACAGCCACGGCACGGCCACTGGCGTCGCTGGCCGCCCGGACATCGGCGATAGCGGCTTGCAGTTCCTCGCGCTTGCCGTGACTCAGGTTGATCCGGGCCACGTCCATCCCTGCGTCGACCAGTTCCTGCATCGCTTCCAGGCCGGCGGTCGAAGGTCCAAGCGTGCAGATGATCTTCGCACGGCGCATCTCAGACCACCAGCGGTCGGGTCGTCGGAGCGATCGGCTCGGGCAGGTTGGTCTCGCCGGTGAGGAACCGGTCCACCGCGGCGGCGGTAGACCGTCCCTCGGCGATCGCCCACACGATCAGGCTTTGACCGCGACCGGCATCGCCAGCGACAAAGACACCCTCGACCCCGGTGGCGAAATCGTCATCTCGCACGATGTTGCCCCGAGCGTCTATCTGCAGGCCGAGCTCATGGACCAGCGGACCCTGTTCCGGCCCGGTGAACCCCATCGCCAAGAACACCAAGTCCGCTGGCAGCACCCGCTCCGATCCCGGCACGGGCTGGAATCTGCCATCAACGAAATCGACTTCCACCAGTTCAAGCCCGGCCACCGATCCGGCGCCGTCGCCCAGGAATCTGTTGGTATTGACAGCGAAGACCCGTTCGCCGCCCTCCTCATGTGCCGAGGACACTCGGTAGATCATTGGGTACGTCGGCCACGGATGCGCGGACGAGCGCTCGTTGCCCGGCCGCGGCATGATCTCCAGTTGAGTGACCGACGCCGCGCCCTGGCGGGTGGCAGTTCCCAGGCAGTCGGCGCCCGTGTCCCCACCGCCGATGACAACGACGTGCTTGCCCCGTGCGTCGATGGCAGCGGAATCACAATCTCCCTCGCACACCCTGTTCGACAGCGGCAGGTAGTCCATCGCCTGGTGGATGCCGGACAATTCCCGTCCGGGCGCCTGCAGGTCCCGGCGTACTGTGGCTCCGATAGCCAGCACCACCGCGTCGTATCTGCGGCGCAGGTCTTCCCCAGTGACATCGGTCCCCACTGCCACGCCGACCCTGAACTTGACGCCCTCTGCCTCCATCTGACTCAGCCGCCGGTTCAGGTGGAATTTCTCCATCTTGAACTCGGGGATCCCGTAGCGCAACAAGCCACCGATCCGATCGTCCCGCTCGTACACGGCGACCGTGTGCCCGGCCCGCGCTAGCTGCTGTGCGGCCGCAAGCCCGGCCGGGCCGGACCCAACCACGGCGACGGTCTTGCCTGAAAGGCGCTCGGGTGGCTGCGGCGGCACTGACCCCTGCGTCCAGGCTCGGTCGATGATCTCGACTTCAACCTGTTTGATCGTCACCGGATCCTGGTTGATGCCGAGCACACAAGCCGTCTCACAGGGAGCCGGACACAGCCTGCCGGTGAACTCCGGGAAGTTATTGGTGGCGTGCAGCCGCTCGATGGCATCGGACCAGTCGTCACGCCACACCAGATCGTTCCATTCGGGAATCAGATTGCCCAGCGGGCACCCGTTGTGGCAAAAAGGTATGCCACAGTCCATGCATCGGCCGGCCTGCTCCCGAACGGCACCATCGGCAAACTCCTCATAGACCTCCCGCCAGTCGTGGATACGTACCTCGACCGGCCGACGCTTGGGAAGGTTACGTGAGGACTTGAGAAACCCTCTGGGATCAGCCACGAGCCGCCTCCATTACTGCTTCATCAACGTCTTCGCCGAGAGCCTGTGCCCGGGCGATTGCAGCCAGCACCCGTTTGTAATCCCGCGGCATCACTTTCGAGAACCGTCGGACATTGACCGGCCAATCCGCCAACAAAGCGGTAGCCACCGCCGAGTCGGTCTCATCACGGTGTCGGGTGACCACCTCGGTCAGGAATTGCTCGTCTTGGGAATCCAGCGGCTCGCAGTCGACCATCTCGCGATTGACTGCCTCCTGGTCCAGGTCAAGCAGGAAGGCGATCCCCCCGGACATCCCGGCCGCGACGTTGCGACCGACTTCGCCGAGGACGACGACCCTGCCGCCGGTCATGTACTCGCACAGATGATCGCCAGCACCTTCAACGACGACGGTCGCGCCGCTATTGCGAACACAGCACCGCTCCCCGACTATGCCACGAATCAGGATCTCGCCGCCGGTGGCACCGTAGGCAATGACGTTGCCGGCGATGATGTGCTCGTGAGCCTCGAACGGTGCCGCACGGTCGGGTCGGATGACCAGCCGGCCGCCGGACAGTCCTTTACCGAGGTAGTCGTTGACGTCGCCCTCGAGCCGCAAGGTTATGCCGCGGGGCACGAATGCCCCGAAGGATTGCCCGGCCGATCCGATGAAGGTCAGATCAATCGTGCCATCAGGCAGGCCGGCCCCGCCGTGGCGCCGGGTGAGCTGACTACCGAGCATGGTCCCGACGGTGCGATTCACGTTTCGGATCGGCAACTGTGCGCGCACCGGGGCACCGGTTTCCAGGGCCTCCTGGCAGATATCAATCAACTGGCAGTCCAGCGCCTTGGACAAGCCATGGTCCTGCTCGATCACCTGATGCAGAGCCGCACCGATCTCCACCTCGGGCTGGTGCAGAATCGGTGACAAGTCCAATCCTGCGGCCTTCCAGTGCGCCACGGCATCGACTGTGTCCAGCACCTCGATATGACCAATGGCCTCTTCCATGCTGCGGAAGCCGAGCTGGGCGAGCAGTTCGCGCACCTCAAGGGCTATGTACTCGAAGAAGGTCTCAACCTGCTCCGGGGTGCCGGTAAACCGATCGCGCAATACCGGGTTCTGGGTGGCGATACCGACTGGACAGGTATCCAGGTGGCAGGCACGCATCATGACGCAGCCCATCACCACCAGCGGTGCGGTGGCGAAACCGAACTCTTCCGCTCCCAGCAGCGCGGCGATGATGACGTCCCGGCCGGTCTTGAGCTGTCCGTCCGTCTGGATCACTACCCGGTCGCGCAGCTTGTTCAGCAGCAGCGTCTGCTGCGTTTCTGCCAGGCCGAGCTCCCACGGACCACCGGCGTGCTTGAGGCTGGTCAGCGGCGAGGCCCCGGTGCCGCCGTCGTGGCCCGAGATCAAGATCACGTCCGCGTGGGCTTTGGCTACCCCGGCTGCCACGGTTCCGACGCCGACCTCACCGACCAGCTTGACGTGGATGCGCGCCTGCGGGTTGGCGTTCTTCAGGTCGTGGATCAGCTGAGCAAGGTCTTCGATGGAGTAGATGTCGTGGTGTGGCGGCGGCGATATCAGCCCCACTCCGGGTGTCGAGTGTCGAGTCTTGGCGATCCAGGGATACACCTTCGGCGCGGGCAGTTGCCCGCCTTCGCCGGGCTTGGCGCCTTGCGCCATCTTGATCTGGATGTCGTCCGCATTGACCAGGTACTCGCTGGTCACGCCGAAACGACCAGAGGCAACCTGCTTGATCGACGATCGCTTCGAGTCGCCGTTCTCCATGGGCACGAACCGCTCCGGATCCTCACCGCCTTCGCCGGTATTGGACTTGCCGCCAAGGCGGTTCATAGCAATCGCCAGCGTCTGGTGCGCCTCGCCCGAGATGGACCCGTAGGACATCGCGCCGGTCGAGAAACGCTTGACGATCTGCGACACCGGTTCGACCTCGTCCAGCGGCACCGGCTCGCGGTCATCCTTGAAGGCGAACAGCCCACGAAGCGTCATCAACGCCTTCGACTGGTCGTCGACGCCGGCCGAATACTGCTTGAAGATGTCGTACCGTTTGGCTCGCGTGGCGTGCTGTAGCCGGAACACCGTCTCCGGGTTGAAAAGGTGCGGCTCGCCCTCTCGGCGCCACTGATACTGGCCACCGATCGTCAGCGTTCGGTGCGCTGGCGCGACCCCGGATCGCGGGTAGCCGACTTGATGTCGGCGGGCAACATCATCGGCGATGACGTCCAAACCGATGCCCCCGAGCTTGGACGTGGTCCCGGTGAAGTACTTGTCGACCAACTCCTGGGACAAGCCGATGCACTCAAACACCTGTGCGCCACGATAGGAAGCGACGGTCGAGATCCCCATCTTGCTCATGACCTTCAGCACACCCTTGCCGAGCGCCTTGACCAGATTGCGAACGGCCGCAGCTGGCTCGATGCCGACAACCATGCCGTTGCGAACCAGGTCCTCCACCGATTCCATCGCCAAGTAGGGGTTCACCGCCGCGGCGCCGTAGCCGATAAGCAGCGCAACGTGGTGTACCTCGCGCACGTCACCTGACTCCACCAGCAGGCTGACCTGGGTACGTCGCTTGTGACGGACGAGGTGGTGGTGCACCGCCGCGGTGGCCAGCAGCGACGGGATGGGCGCCTGCTCTGCGTCGCTGTCGCGATCGGTAAGCACGACGAAGTCCACACCTTGGTCAACCAGGATGTCGACCTCGTCGCACATGGCAGCGAGCCTGGCACGTAGACCCTCAGCGCCGTCCGCAACGTTGTACAGCATCGACACGGTGGCCGAATGGAAGTCGGCCCGACCACCGGGTCCACTGACGTGCAAGATCTTGGCGAGCTGGTCGTTGTCCAGCACAGGGAAGGACAACATGATGTGCTTGCAGTGCTCGTTGGTTGCATCGAGCAGGTTCAGTTCCCGCCCAATCGAACTCCCCAACGAAGTGACGATCTCTTCCCGGATGGCATCCAGCGGCGGATTGGTCACCTGGGCGAACAACTGCGCGAAGTAGTCGAAGATAAGTCTTGGTCGGTCCGACAGCGCCGCGATCGGAGTGTCGGTTCCCATCGATCCGATCGGTTCGGCCCCGGTCCGGGCCATCGGCGCCAGCAGAATGCGCAGCTCCTCTTCGGTGTAGCCGAAGATCTGCTGCCGACGGATGACGGAGGTGTGGGTGAACACGACGTGCTCTCGATCTGGCAGGTCCTCCAAATGAATCAGACCCATGTCCAGCCACTCGCCGTAGGGGAACTCGGCAGCGAGTTCGGCCTTGATCTCATCGTCTTCGATGACCCGGCCATTGACGGTGTCGACCAGGAACATCCGGCCGGGCTGCAGCCTGCCCTTGCGAACCACTGTCGCCGGGTCCAGGTCAAGAACGCCTGCCTCTGAGCCGAGAACCACTAGTCCGTCATCGGTGATCCAGAACCGTCCGGGCCGCAGCCCGTTGCGGTCGAGCACTGCCCCAACCAACGATCCATCTGTGAAGGAGACGCTGGCTGGACCGTCCCAGGGTTCCATCAGGGTCGAGTGGTAGGCGTAGAAGGCCCGGCGGGCCGGATCCATCCTGACGTTGTTCTCCCACGCCTCCGGGATCATCATGAGCACGCAGTGCGGCAGCGAACGCCCGCCCATGTGCAGCAGTTCGAGCACCTCATCGAAGCTGGCCGAGTCACTGCCGGTGTTGGTGCACACCGGGAAGAGCTGACGCAGGTCGCCGGGGATCAGGTCGCTGTAGAGCATGGCCTCGCGGGCCTGCATCCAGTTCCGGTTGCCCTTGACAGTGTTGATCTCTCCGTTGTGGGCGACGTAGCGGAACGGATGAGCCAGTTCCCAGCTCGGGAAAGTGTTGGTAGAGAAGCGGGAGTGCACTAGTCCGAGCGCTGACTTGAACAGCGGGTCGGACAGGTCCGGGAAGAACGGCTCGATCTGCCCCGTCGTGAGCATGCCCTTGTACACGATGGTTCGCCCCGAAAGCGACGGGAAGTAGACACCAGTCTCGTGCTCGGCGCGTTTGCGCAGCCGGAAGGCCAGGCGCTCAAGTTCCATCCCCTCGGCTCCGGCGGAGGACACGAACAGTTGCCGGAAACGTGGCTGAACCGCCCGCGCCGCAGTGCCCACCAGACCGTCGGTAGTCGGCACACTTCGCCAGCCGATCACTGACAGGCCCTCTTCGGACGCAATCGCGGCGACTGCCGCCATTGCTTGGGCTTCGCCAGCGTCGTCGTTGGGCAAGAAGGCTGTCCCGACGGCGTAGCTGCCCAGGACCGGCAGTTCAAACTCGACAGCGGAACGCAGGAACTCATCGGGAATCTGGGTCAGGATTCCGGTCCCGTCTCCTGTGTCCACCTCAGCGCCGGAGGCGCCGCGGTGGTCCAGATTGCGCAAGGCGGTCAGCGACTGGGCAACTATTTGATGGCTGGGAACCCCGGTGAGGGTCGCCACAAACGCCACGCCGCAGGCATCATGCTCAAACGTCGGGTCATATAGGCCCTGTCGCGGTGTCGCGTGGGAAGTGATTGACACGTCGTTGCTCCCTACTGGGTAACTGCCTGTGGGCTGGTAACTGCCTGCGGGAGGGCTCCAACCCGGCCGGACAGGTGGTCGGCACTGAATGTGCCCCTGGCCGAAACCACTATTACCTGATCATCCGCAGGGACGACGTTGGCCCTGTGCATGCTGCGCGGAATCTACTCCACCACGGATTCTAGCGGCACCCGCATCAACTGGGTTTCCCGACCGGGTCGCAGCCGCGAGCTGACAATCAAGTAGGCAACGGCAGCCAAACCGACCAGCACTGCCGTGAATACATTGACCCGGATACCCAGGATGAGCGTCGCGTTGTCGATCCTGACCAGTTCGAACGCCAACCGGCCAAGGCAGTAGATCGCCACGTACAGCGCGAACACCCGACCGTGGCCCATCCGGAATCGACGATCGGCCCAAATAACGACCGCCGCGGTGAGCAGGCACCAGAGCGATTCATACAAGAAGGTCGGCTGGAAGGTCTCGTACATCTCGTACCCCGGCGGACGATTGGCGGGGTCGATGGCCAACCCCCAGGGCAACGTCGTCGGTGTTCCGAAGAGCTCCTGGTTGAAGTAGTTGCCGAAGCGCCCGATGGCCTGGGCAACCGCGATAGCCGGCGCGACCGCATCCGCCACCGGCGGCATCAGCACCCCGCGACGACGACAGCAAATCCACGCTCCCAGCGCCCCACCCGCGACGGCGCCCCAGATACCCAGGCCGCCGTTCCAGATCTGCAGGGCGGCGACCAGACCCTTGCCGTTGCTGCCGAAGTACGAGCTGAAGTCAGTGGCAACGTGGTACAGCCGGGCACCTACGATCCCGAACGGAACCGCCCACAGGGCCACGTCCATAACGAAGCCGCCGTCTCCCCCGCGATCTTCCCATCGCTTCTGCGTGATGATCACGCCGACGACGATGCCGATCAGGATGCACAGCGCGTAAGCCCGGATCGGCACTGGGCCGAGCCGCCAGACTCCCTCAGCCGGACTGGGGATAAACGCCAGCAGCAGGTGTCCCACTACTTGGCTGCCGCCGCCTGGTCGATTGCTGCCAGCAACTTCTGCGGATCGGCGTAAATCCCGCCGGTATTGGCCAGTTCCTTGCCGTTGACGAAGACTGCCGGCGTGCCCGCAGTCTTGGTGAACTGTTGTTTGCCGAATTCCTCCGTGCTGTTGGCCGCCCAGCCCAGGAAGGTATTGGCATTCACACAACTGGTGAACGTATCGAAGGCAGCACCGGTGATTCCGGCCTGCTTACCGAAGTCGAGCAACTGCGCTGAGGTGTAGCCGGTGCCCTCTGTCGCCGGTTGGTTGGCGAACACGGTTCCGTGGTATTCCAGCCCCTTGCCAGCATTGATCGCGCAACCCCAGGCCGAGGTGGCAGCGGCGGACGCGGTGTTGCGCATGTTGGTGTCGAGGAAGGTCGTGGGCCGCAGTTGGACGTTGTACTTGCCCGCCTTTCCGGCTGCCACAACGGCCGGACCAGAGCCAGCCTCCTCAAACTGCTTGCAAGCCGGACACTGGTAGTCCTCCCAGATGTCCACCTTCGGCGCTGTCGCGGGGGCGGCCTTGTTGACGACGTAGCCATACGTTGCGGGATCCACACCAGTGGGCAGCGTATAGGTCGGGTTGGGGGTCGCAGTCGGGCCAGCATCCGTGGAACTCTTCTTGCTCGACAGCACTGCGAGGGCCACGATTCCGATCACCACAACCGCGACAACCACGCCACCGACGATTTTGACCATACGGTCCCGGCGCTTCTCCTTGGCCAACTGTTCGGCGCGCGCCGCGGCCGCCTTCTTGCGGGGGTTGGAACTGCCGGACGAGGACGTGCTCATCGGGGATCTCCTGATCGGTTACTGGCGAATCACTTCATAGGGCAGGACAAGTAAACATCATCGACGATCGCCGCTAGCGACGACCGGCCCGCACACCGGCGGCGAGTTCCCCGGCGAGGTGTGCCACCGCAGCTGCACCGGCCGCCGGCGACGACGCCTCCTGCAGCGCCCTGACGAACGCTGAGCCGACGATAACGCCGTCCGCGTAGGCGGCGATCTCGGCGGCCTGAGCCGCAGTCGAAACGCCCAATCCCACGCAGACCGGTAGGTTCGTGTGCTGCCGCACCCGTTCCACCAACTGCCGCGCATCACCGGAGACTGAGGTACGGGTGCCGGTGACTCCCATGGTCGAGGCCGCGTAGACGAATCCGGTTGTCACCGAGGTGACCTTCGCCAACCGAGCCTGCGAGGAGGATGGCGCAACCAGGAAGATGCGATCGATCCCGTGCTCGTCCGTCGCTGCGATCCAAGGCTCGGCCTCCTCAGGTGTGAGGTCGGGAGTAATGACCCCGGATCCGCCCGCTGCAGCCAGCGCGGCGCCGAAGGAGTCGAGACCGAATCGCTCAATCGGATTCCAGTACGACATCACCAAGGCAGGCGCCCCGGTAGCGGCGACACCCTCGACGAGTTTGAGCACGTCCCGGGTCCGAATGCCGGCAGCGAGCGCGGCGGTAACGGCGGCCGCGATGACCGGACCGTCCATCAGCGGATCGCTGTAGGGCAAACCGACCTCGACGATGTCGACGCCGTTCTCGACCATCGCCTCGATCACCGGCAGCGCATCCGCCCGGGTAGGGAACCCGGCCGGCAAGTAGCCGATCAGCGCTGCTCGGCCATCAGCACGGGCCTCGGCGAAGACTTCGTTGAGGCGAGTCATTCATTCACCGAACCCAAGTTGAACCACTTCGCGGCGGTGGCAACGTCTTTGTCTCCGCGCCCGGACAGGTTCACCAGGATCGTGGCGGAGGGACCGAGGCGCTGACCGAGTCGCAGTGCACCCGCAACAGCGTGGGCCGACTCGATGGCCGGGATGATCCCCTCAGTGCGGCACAGCAGCGAGAACGCCTCCATTGCCTGGGAATCGGTGACCGACTCGTAGTGCGCGCGTCCGGTGTCTCGCAACCAGGCGTGCTCTGGACCGACCGAGGGGTAGTCCAGGCCCGCACTGATCGAATGCGACTCGATCGTCTGGCCGTCTGCGTCCTGCATGAGGTAGGAGCGCGCCCCGTGCAAGACTCCCGGCGAGCCGGCGGTCGCCCCGGCGGCGTCCTCGCTGAGTCTGGCAGCATGTCGGCCCGACTCGATACCCTCGCCGCCAGCCTCGAATCCGTACAGCGTGACCGCCGGATCGTCCATGAACGCACTGAAGATGCCGATGGCGTTGCTTCCGCCGCCGACGCAGGCGACCACCGCGTCCGGCAATGCTCCGTCCATCTGCAGGATCTGTGATCTGGCTTCAGCCCCGATGATCCGCTGGAAGTACCGCACGATCTCCGGGAACGGCGCCGGACCGGCGACCGTGCCCAGCAGGTAGTGCGTGCGCTCGACGTTGGACACCCAGTCGCGCATCGCCTCGTTGATTGCGTCCTTGAGAGTTCGGCTGCCGGCGGTCACCGGCACGACGGTGGCGCCTAGCAGTTGCATCCGCGCGACGTTCAGTGCTTGGCGAGCGGTATCTGCCTCGCCCATGTACACGACGCACTCCAGACCCATAAGAGCCGCCGCGGTGGCGGTGGCGACACCGTGCTGGCCGGCTCCGGTCTCGGCGATAAGTCTGGTCTTGCCCATCTGCACGGCAAGCAGTGCCTGACCCAGCACATTGTTGATCTTGTGGGATCCGGTGTGGTTGAGATCTTCCCGCTTGAGCAGGATTCTGGCCCCACCGGCATGGGCTGAAAGACGCGCGGCGTGGGTAAGCGGGCTCGGCCGACCGGTGTACGTGCGCTGCAACCACATGTAGTCGGCCTCAAACTGCGACGAGTCGACAGCCGCCCGGAACGCTGCGTCCAGTTCGTCCAGCGCGCCGACAAGGGCCTCTGGAACAAAACGACCGCCGTACCGGCCGAAACGGCCCGCCTCGTCCGGCCCACTCGTCGATTGCTTCAAAGGATCAACCACGCGGATGTTTCACCGATGGATGGGAACCGGCCGCGACCAACTCGTGCACGGCCGCCCGAGGATCGGACGCCGTGGCCACACATTCGCCCACCAGCACCGCGTCCGCACCCGAGGACGCATACGCGACCAAATCACGCGGGCCACGAACACCGGACTCCGCGACCAGCACAACATCGGCTGGCACGTTGCTGGCCACCCTCGTGAAAGTCTCCCGATCGACATGCAGCGTCTTCAGATCCCGGGTGTTCACCCCAACGACTCGGGCGCCGGCCGCCAGTGCGCGACCGAGTTCAAACTCGTCGTGGACCTCTACCAGCGCGGTCAGACCCAGCGAGTCGGCACGCTCGACCAACGACACCAGCGCCGGATCGGCCAGCGCCGCGCAGATCAGCAGCACCAGGTCCGCCCCGTAGGCCCGCGCCTCCCACAGCTGATAGGAGGTGACGATGAAGTCCTTGCGCAGCACCGGCACGTCGACCGCTGCCCGCACGGCTGCCAGGTCCGACAGACTGCCGCAGAATCGCCTCGATTCGGTGAGCACTGAGATGACCGAAGCTCCGCCGTCCTCGTACGCCCGTGCCAGGCCGCCGGCGTCTGGGATGGGTGCCAGTTGACCCTTGCTGGGACTGGCTCGCTTGATCTCGGCTATCACGGCGACGCCGTCAGAACGAAGTGCGGCCACCGCATCACGTGGGGTCGGAGCTCCGCTGGCGAGGTTCTTGAGTTCATCCAACGAGACGGCCGCCTGGCGGAGCGCAAGATCCTCACGTACTCCCGCCACTATGTCGTCGAGGACTGTCACGGGACCAGACTAACGACCCGCCAAATGCGGTCGTGGCCGCGGCTATCCAACCGGGCGGCGCACCGCTAGCCGATGCCCGAACCGAGGAACGGAACGAACGGCAGATTGCGCACTACCGAGAACACGATGCCAACGGCGATCAGACCGAACACGATGTACTGTGAGCGACGCAACGCCGCATCGGTCACCTCCTGCGTCTTCCCCGTCCAGCGGCGAAACACGAAGACCGCCAGCAGCACGGCGACAATCGGTAGCAGGATCACCGCGAGCAGGTTCTGGTCGAGCGCCCCGACGATGTCGCCGTGGGTCAGATCATGGACACACCGCAAGCCGCCACAGGCAGGACAGTCCAGACCGGTCAGGGCCTTGAGCGGGCAAATCGGGTAGTGCCCGGGCGAATTGGGGTCGACGGCGGCCAGGTAGGCCGTCGCCCCCGCAAGCGAAGCCACCCCGACCACCGGCCATAACATCCGTCGGAACCGAGTGGGAGGAGGATCGGCCAGCCCGGTCTGAACCTGCTGATCTGTCGTTATGCTCACAGCACACCCGCCTCCAACAGCCGACCCATGCGTCCGGTAGCTACCAAGATAGACGTAGCGATCACCCAAAGCAAAACACTGATCAGAGTCCAGGTGCGGGCGCGCCTGGACGCGGTCAATGCTCCCCTGCGATCACCGCCGTTCCACAGCGCCCGAACCTGGGCCGCCTGGTACACCGCAACAACGCCTGTGAGGGGGAACAGACACAACGTAGCCAACACGGCGGGGGCGATCCACGAGCTGGGCGGCCGAATTGCAGCCCCCGGCCGACGCTGGGGGCTGGGATCTGGCCCACCCACGTCATGCGGTCCCTCCATCTGCGCCACAGGCAGCAGGGTACGCGCAGAACGTGCAACTGCGAAGTTTCTCCCCGTAATCGCCGATCAGTAGTCGATCCAGCGCGCCACGCGAATAGTGAAGCGGGCTCCGCCTTCGGGAGCCGCCCCTGCCTCGGCACCGCCTCCGAGGCGACGGGCGAGGCGGGCCACCAGCGCCAGTCCAACCCCGGTCCCCACCTTGCGAAAGCCCCGATACCGGCTGTACAACTCGGCCGGTTCGAACGCCACCTGACAATCGTCTGCGGTCAGACCAGGACCGCCGTCGCGCACCTCAAGCTCGACGAAATGGGCGGACGCCGGTTGGCCCCATGCTCGTCGGTCTGCCGGACGCACAGCGATTACGATCACTTGCCCCTCCGGTGTGACGCGCAGGGCGTTGGCGCAGAGGTTGTCGATGATTTGCCGGATCCGAACGGGATCGCTGCGCCCGTACAGCGGCTCAACGGGCAGTTCGGCCAGCAGCGTCAGACCCTCCGAGGAGCACCGGTCGGACCACACCGCGACGGCTTGATTTCCGATCTCCTGGAAGTTCAGCGGCACTGGGTTGATCGGGAAATCGGACGCATCGAGTCGGGCTAGTTCGAGCAGGTCGGACACCAGCCTGTCGAGGCGATCGGACTCCGAAGACATGATGACACCGGTGGAGGCCATCTGTGACGGCGGCACCACACCGTCGGCGATGGCCTCCGCGTAACCTCTGATGGCTGTCAGGGGGGTCCGAAGCTCGTGGGAGACAGACAACAGGAAGTCTCGCTGTCTGCCCTCGCTGACTGCCAACGCCTGCTGCAGGTCATTGAGTGCAACGGTCAATTCGGCTATCTCCGGTGGTCCCTCGACTTTGAGTACAACGTCGCGGTCTCCGGTGGACAGCCGACGGGCCGCGTGAGAGGCCTGCCGCAGCGGGCGAGTCAGCCGTCGGGCGAGCAGCAGTCCGAAGACGGCGGCAATGGCGGCGCCGATGGCCAAGGCGATGCCGAACCGGTACAGGGCCGAGATCGCCAAGTTGTTGACGGCGTTGTCGGACTGGGTCAGCACAACAGCGGCGCCGGAGCCGAGCTGGCGCGCCGACACGAAGATCTGCCCGTCGTGGGTCACCCTTTCGCCGTGGACGTTCTGCCCTGCTAGCAGCGCGTCCAAGTCCGTCTGGGTCAGGCCCTCGGGCAGTTGTGCCCCTTGCAGCACGTAATACGCGGTGATGTTCTCGGCCTCCAGGATCGCCAACAGCCGATCAGGGATGAGCTGGCCGTCGACGTCCGGCGTGGTGGGCGCTCGCTCCAGCGCGGCGGCGGTGGCATCGGTGAGCTTCTCAAGGTTGCTCTCGGTCTGCCGAATGGCAGCATCACGGGCCAAGGGGTACGACACGAAGCCGGCGACCAGCACCGCGATAACGGCCGAGAGGACAGCCACCAATGCGATCCGCAGTGCTAGCGAGGTTCCCCGGACCGCCCCTTGCACCTTGGCCGGGGCCGGGGCCGCTCGGGGACCAGGGGAATCGGACGGCACGCCTAGTCCTGGATCGCCCGAGCGTCAGCAGAGTAGCCGACGCCACGGACGGTACGGATGATCCCTGGTTCGCCGAGCTTGCCTCGCAGTTGGGCCACGTGCACATCCACGGTGCGGGATCCAACGACGCTGGAGTAGCCCCACACCTCGCTGAGGAGTTGCTCTCGACTAAACACCCGACCGGCCTTGGTCATCAGGTGGACGAGCAAGTCGAACTCGGTCGGGGTCAGCGCCACCTCGGCGCCATCGACCAGCACCCGCCGAGCCTCCTGATCGACAACCACGTTGCCCAGCGCCAGTTGCTCGGCGGCCCGCTGCGGACCGGCTGAGCGGCGCAGCACCGCTTTGACTCGGGCGACCACCTCGCGTGGGCTGAACGGCTTGGTGATGTAGTCGTCCGCGCCCATCTCCAACCCGAGAACCCGATCGATCTCGTCGTCGCGGGCGGTACAGAACAGCACTGGAGTCCAGTTGTCCTTGGCTCGCAGTCGTCGACAAACTTCGGTGCCGTCCATCCCCGGAAGGCCGACGTCGAGGACGACCGCAACGGGGGCGTTGGCTTCGATGGCGGCCAGTCCGGCAGGCCCAGAGCCCTCGATGTGAACCCCGAAACCCTCCCTGGACAGGTACAGCTTCAACAGATCAGCGATCGGCTGCTCGTCTTCTACCACGACGATTAGCCCGCGGGCGTCATCGCTCATCTAGTCGCCTCCTGGCGAGGTTCCCCGGCTCGGGCCAACGTGCCTGCGATCGCAACGGCTCGCAACACAGCAGCCGCCTTGTTACGGCACTCCGCTTCTTCTGCGGCGGGATCGGAATCAGCAACCAGACCAGCGCCCGCCTGGATATATGCTACGCCGTCGCGCAGCACCGCGGTCCGGATAGCGATGGCGGTATCCATGTCTCCGGCGAAGTCCAGGTAGCCGACCGCCCCGCCATACAGCCCACGGCGCGTAGTCTCCAGCGTTTCGATGATCTCCATCGCGCGAGGCTTCGGGGCACCCGACAGTGTCCCAGCAGGAAAGGTAGCTGCCAGCAGGTCGTAGGCGACCCGGTCGTCCCGAATCTGGCCGACGACTGTCGAGACAATGTGCATGACGTGGGAGTACCGCTCCACCGCCATGAACTCGATGACCTCCACCGACCCCGGCACGCACACGCGGCCCAAGTCGTTGCGGCCAAGATCGACCAGCATCAGGTGCTCGGCGCGCTCCTTCTCATCGGCCAGCAGTTCCTCTGCCAGCTCATTGTCTCGTTCCGGGGTGGCACCTCTGTGCCGAGTACCAGCCAGCGGGTGCACCATCGCCCGACCGTCCTCAAGCTTGACAAGTGCCTCAGGACTCGACCCGATGACCTCGAACGCGACCTCAGTTCCCAGGCCCGGCAAAGTCGGGTCAGCATCAGCAACGCCATCTGCGGACGGAAAGCGAAACAGGTACATGTAGGGACTCGGGTTGTTGATCCGCAAGATTCGGTAGATATCCAACGCATCGGCCTGGGTAGTGGCCTCGAAGCGCTGCGACAGCACAACCTGAAACGCATCTCCGGAGTAGATGTGATCCCTGACGACCTCGACTTTCTCCCGATAGACCTGAGGGTCGGTTCGGGCCACGAAGTCCGGAACGGCATCAATGTCATAGCTCGAAGCTGTCGCCGGAACGGGCTCGCTGAGCCTGGCGGACATCGCGTCCAGCCTGGCCACCGCATCGGCGTACACCCGACGCAAAGAGTCCGGGTCTTCGTCGTCAGCGTCGATCAGCGCGTTGGCGATCAACATCACCGAGCCATCGTGATGGTCGAGCACCGCCAAGTCCGAGGCCAGCAACATGGCCAGGTCGGGCAACTGCAGGTCGTCGTGGGTCAACTCGGGTAAGCGCTCCCATTGGCGGACCGCGTCGTAGCCGATCATGCCGACCAATCCGCTGGTCAGCGGCGGCAGCCCTGGTATCCGAGGAGAGCGCAGCGCCGCAACGGTGTCGCGCAGCACGTCGAGAGCGCTTCGCGAATCGCCGTCAGGACCTTCGGTCGAGGGAATCGGCGCGGTGCCGACCCAGCGGGCCGAACCATCGACCTGCGTGAGCATGGCCGAGCAGCGAACCCCGACGAACGAGTAGCGCGACCAGACGCGGCCGTGTTCGGCGGATTCCAGCAGGTAGGTGCCCGGTCTATTGCGGGCCAATTTGCGGTACAGCCCGATCGGTGTCTCGCCGTCGGCCAGTAGCCGGCGCAACACCGGCACCACCCGCCGCTGCGCCGCCAACGCCGCGAACTCATCCTGGGTGGGCACTGTCCTGCCGTCGACGAGATGGGCGCGGCGCTGGTAGACCGCCTCGGCGCTGTTCATTTGTGCCCGCCAGCCTGCTGCGATGGGGATGGCGTCAGCTGCACAACCAGCGTGTCGAAGCACGACCGCAGCCCGTTGTGGCAAGCCGGGCCAACCTGGTCGACTTCGAGCAGCAAGGCATCGCCGTCGCAGTCCAACCGCACGGCCCGGACGCTCTGAGTGTGGCCGGAGGTGTCACCTTTGCGCCAGTATTCGCCTCTGCTGCGGGACCAGTAGGTTGCGCGGCCGGTATCGATCGTGCGGCGCAGTGCTTCGGAGTTCATCCAAGCCAACATCAACACCTCACCGGTGTCGTACTGTTGGGCGATCACCGGCACCAACCCATCGCTGTTGAACACGACCTGCGACTGCAGGCTCACTGACTGATCGGCGGTCATAGTGCCATTCTGCCGGGTGAGCGTTCAGTCACGGTGCGTACATTGGACTTTGGGTCGAATCCCGGTCATTGGCTAGCACGGATTCCTCGGTCAGTACGAGCGAAAGGCAATCATGAGCACCACGAACTGGGCACAGCACGAGCGCAAGGCAATTGCAGATGAGTTTGTCGAGGTTGGTCCTGACGCACCGACCTTGTGCGGCGAGTGGACGACGAGGGACCTAGCTGCCCACCTCATCGTCCGGGAGTCGCGGCCGGATGCCGCCGTCGGCATCGTGATCAAACCGCTCGCCGGCTGGGGCAAACGCGTTCAAGACGGAGTGGCGCGGCGCCCCTGGCCGCAGTTGATCAAACAGGTCCGCAACGGCCCGCCGTTGCTGTCGGCGTTCAGCCTGCCCGGGGTGGACCGAGCGGCGAACACAGCCGAGTACTTCGTCCACCTTGAGGATGTCAGGCGCGGCGCGCGTGATTGGGACGGTAGCCCGAGGACACTGGACCCACTGTTCAGCGAGACCCTGTGGACGATGCTCAACAGCCGCGGTGCGCTGCTATTCCGCCGGGCGCCGGTAGGTGTTCTGCTCAAACGATCCGATGGCCGCGGCGGGCAGATATCCGTCCACCCGGGCTCCAAGCGAGTCACCCTCGTCGGCCCTGCCCAAGAGATTCTGCTGTACGCCTTCGGGCGCAAGGACCAAGCCCTCGTCCGGATCGACGGAACACCACAGGCAGTCGATGCCTTCGCCGGAGCCGACCTTTCCCTTTAGCCCCGGGCTGGCGGCGCGTACCCTCATGGGTGCGGACCCGAGGCAGGTCGAGTCCTGGTTGGTGTTGAACAGACGGGAGGGTGACATGTTCGGTCGGGTGTGTCGGGTGGCAGCCGTCGCAATTGGGACGGCGTTGCTGATCGGAGCCTGTGGGTCTACCGCCGCCCAACCCGAGGCGGACCCCACCGCCCACGACAGCCCCACGCCGATGCCGTTGAAGGACTGCTCGACGACACCGAAGACCCCAAAGGCTTCATTGTCGTATTGTGACCTTCGGGGAGCGAAACTAGATGGCGCGCAGTTGGCGGAGGCCGATCTGACCGCGGCTGACTTGTCCGGGGCCAGCCTCGTTGGTGCCACCCTGACCGGCACAGTGATGTTCGGGGCCGTCTTGACCAGCGCGAACTTGACCAATGCCAACATGATCAGCACGGACCTCTACAGCGGCACGCTGACCAACGCCAATCTGACCAACGCCAACCTGACCGACGGCGACCTCTACAACGCCGACCTCAAGGGCGCCCGAATGACGGGAACGGACCTCAAGAGCGCGGACCTGAGCTACGCCAAGCTCGCCGGCGCCAACCCGGCCGCTGCCAAGTGCAGCAACACGAAGTGGACCAACGGGGTCATCGTCGCGGGCCCGACTTGCCCGGCCACACCACCGCCGACAGCGTCGGGCACCCCTACCGGACCGTGACGCCCCCGGAGCGGAGCTCGTCCTTGACCGCGCCAATGCTGAAAACCCCGAAGTGGAATACGCTGGCGGCCAGCACAGCGTCAGCCCCGGCAGCCACCGCTGGCGGGAAGTCCACCACGGCACCGGCTCCGCCGCTGGCAATGACCGGCACCGATACGACCTCACGTACCCGCCTGATCAATTCGAGGTCAAAGCCGTCCCGAGTACCATCGGCGTCCATCGAGTTGAGCAGGATCTCACCGGCCCCCCGCTGCGCGCCTTCACGCGCCCACCCGATCGCGTCGATCCCGGTGCCCACTCGACCACCGTGGGTGGTGACCTCGAAACCGGAGTCGGTGGCAGTACCAGGTTGACACCGGCGTGCGTCCACAGAGAGCACGATGCATTGCGAGCCAAACCGATTTGCGGCCTCGGTCAGGAACTCCGGTCGGGCGATGGCAGCAGTGTTGATACCGACCTTATCGGCACCTGCGCGCAGTAACCGATCGATGTCCTCGACCGTGCGTACTCCCCCGCCGACAGTCAGCGGGATGAACACCTGCTCGGCGGTTCGTCGCACCACGTCGTAGGTGGTGGACCGATCGGAACTGCTGGCGGTGATGTCCAGAAACACCAACTCGTCGGCACCCTGCCGGTCGTAGGCACGGGCCAACTCGACCGGATCCCCGGCATCGACCAGGTCGACGAAGTTCACGCCCTTGACGACCCGGCCGGCGTCGACGTCCAGGCAGGGGATGACTCGCACCGCAAGTGTCATGGCCCAAGGGTACGAACGGCAGGCAGAGTCTTGGCTAGTAGGGCATCAGGCGGCGGTCGATGTAGTCGATGTGGGGAGCGACGGTCGCCAATGCCTCAGACAGGGTGAAATGACCGGCATACAGCGCCTTGCCGATGATGGCGCCTTCCACCCCGATGTGCTCCAACTCGGCCAGATAGTGCACATCCTCCAGCGAGGACACCCCGCCACTAGCCACGATGGGCTTGTCCGTGTGGTGGCACACCTCGTGCAGTAAGTGAATGTTCGGCCCGGACAAAGTGCCGTCCCGAGCGACATCTGTCACCACATACCGGGCGCAGCCTTCGCTGTCCAACCGGGTCATGACCTCGAAGATATCCCCGCCGGACTGTGTCCAGCCGCGGGCGGCCAATACGTGGCCGCGCACGTCTAGACCGATGGCGACCCGATCGCCGTGCTCTGCGATGACCTTCGCGCACCATTGCGGGTTCTCCAGCGCCGCCGTCCCGATATTGATGCGGGCGCAGCCAGTTGCCAGCGCGGCGGCAAGGGACTCATCGTCGCGTATTCCGCCGGACAGTTCGACGTCGATGTCCAGCGTCCCGACCACGTTGGCCAATACGTCGTGATTCGATCCGCGGCCGAAGGCAGCATCCAGGTCGACCAAATGCACCCAGGAGGCGCCCTGGGACTGCCAGTCGAGCGCGGCGGCGAGCGGGTCCCCGTAGTTGGTCTCGGAACCAGCTTCGCCTTGAACAAGTCGGACAGCCTGGCCATCGGCGACGTCGACGGCGGGCAGCAGTTGCAGCGTCACAGGCAGCAACCCTACTTGGCCGGTGGAACGGTTACAGCGTCGAAACCCAGTTCTTGAGCAATGCCAGGCCGGCATCACCGGATTTCTCAGGGTGGAACTGGGTGGTCACCAGTGGTCCGTTCTCAACTGCTGCCAGAAAGGGCTCCCCATATTCGGCCCACGTCAGCTTCGGCGCCGGGAACGGTTCGCCCTCATCGATCAGGTCCCAGGTGCGGGCGGCGTAGGAGTGCACGAAGTAGAAACGCTGGTCGGCGATGCCGGCGAATAGCTCGGATCCGGCGGGCACGTCGACGGTGTTCCAGCCCATGTGAGGCAGCACAGGAGCAGTCAGCCGGTCCACCACACCGGGCCACTGGCCGCAGCCCGTGGTGGAGATGCCGTGCTCATCCCCACGGTCGAACATGACCTGCATGCCGACGCAGATACCCAGTACCGGACGGCCGCCCGCGAGCCTGACATCGATCAGCCGGGGGCCGTCGACCGAACGCAGACCGGCCATGCAGGCGGCAAAGGCACCCACCCCAGGAACTACAAGAGCATCTGCGGCCAGGGCGGCGTCGGGATCGGCCGTAACCTCGACTCTGGCGCCTACGTGCTCAAGTGCCCGCTGAGCTGAGCGCAGATTGCCAGATCCGTAATCGAGTACAACGAGTCTCGGTGCTGCGCTCATCAGAACTCGAGCGTGCCTTTGGTGGACGGAACCCCGGTCACTCGGGCATCCAAAGCAACGGCGTCACGCAGCGCGCGAGCGACCGCCTTGAACTGAGCCTCCACAATGTGGTGAGCGTTTCGGCCGCTGATCACCCGGATGTGCAGGCAAATCTGCGCGGAGGACACGATCGACTCGAATACATGCCGGGTCAAGGTGGTGTCGTAGGAGCCGATCAGCTCGACGAGTTCGGGTTCGTCATGCACCAAGTACGGCCGGCCCGACAGATCGACGGCGCACTGCACCAGAGCCTCATCCAGCGGGACCAACGCGTCCCCGAAGCGGCGGATCCCGGACTTGTCACCCAAAGCCTGCCGCAGGGCAGCGCCGACCGCTATCGCGGTGTCCTCCACCCCGTGGTGGGAGTCGACGTCCAAATCAGCTGTGGTACGAACCAGCAGGTCGATGCCGCTGTGCTTGCCGAGCTGGCTGAGCATGTGGTCGTAGAATGGAACTCCGGTGCTGATGTCGACCCGGCCGGTGCCGTCCAGTTCGAGTTCGACCAGCACCTCGCTCTCTTTCGTCGCCCGTGAGACGACGGCTGTGCGGGCCATCTAGCGCTCCTGACTAGTCGGTGGTGGGGATTGGCCAATGATCCCAACCTCGTCCAGCACCGCCGACAGCGCGGTCAGGAAGGCGGTTGTTTCGACCTCCGTCCCGGCGGTGACCCGCAACCATCCGGCCAACCCAACATCGCGCACCAACACCCCACGGTCCACCAGCGCCCGCCAGATCACCGTCTGATCACCGAAGCCGCCGATCAGCACGAAGTTGGCATCGCTGGCCGCCACCCGACAACCCATCGCCAAGCACTGCTCGACGATCCGGTCGCGTTGGATCTTCAGATCCTCGACGCCCGCCTGTAGCTCGGCCGCGTGTGCCACCGCCGCCCTGGCAGCGGCTTGGGTCAGCGACGACAGGTGATAGGGCAGACGAACTCGGGCAATCGCTTCCACAACCGCCGGATCGGCCGCCAGGTAGCCGACCCGGGCTCCGGCGAAGGCGAATGCCTTGCTCATGGTGCGGGTCACGATCAGTCGAGGTCGATCAGGCAGCAGAGCGATCGCCGATGCCCTGGTGCTGAATTCGGCGTAGGCCTCGTCCACGATCAGCACCCCGGCCGGCCCGGCGGCAATCGCAGCGTAGATCTGCTCCACCGCCGCAAGTTCCAGTGCGGTGCCGGTCGGGTTGTTGGGCGAACACAGGAAGACCACGTCGGGGCGAAGCTCGGTGATTGTTCCGACTGCTGCTGCCAGGTCGATGCCGAAATCGGCGGTGCGCGACGCAGCGATGAACGTGCTGCCGGTACCGCGGGCGATCAGCGGGTGCATCGAGTAGCTCGGTTCAAAACCCAGCACGGTGCGACCCGGACCAGCGAACAGTTGCAGCAACTGCTGCAGGATCTCGTTGCTGCCGTTGGCCGCCCACACCTGTTCGGGAGCGACAACCGCACCAGTCGAATGGGAAAGGTAGTCGGCCAAGTCAGTGCGCAGGGCAACGGCGTCCCGGTCGGGGTACCGCTGCAGCCCAAGGGTCTCGGCGGCGATGGCCTCGGCGATTGCCGCGGCGACGATCGGTCCGGGAGAGTGCGGATTCTCGTTGGTGTTCAGCCGCACCGGCACGTCGAGTTGCGGCGCACCGTAGGCGGACACTCCTCGCAGTTCGGGCCTGATCGGCAGATCATCGGGTGCAGTCACTGTTCGTCCCCATTCACTGTGCACCACCGGCGGACCGCAGTCTGAACCGCTCGTCCACCGACGCGGCGTGAGCGGGCAGATCCTCGGCGAAGGCCAAAGCCCGCACATCCGCCGTCACATCATGCAGCGCCTGCCGGTCGTAATCGATCACCTGAATCGAGCGCAAGAAGCTGAACACCGACAGTCCGGACGAGTAGTTGGCACACCCACCGGTGGGCAGCACGTGATTCGAGCCTGCACAGTAGTCGCCCAGCGGGACAGGCGACCACGGCCCGACGAAGATGGCACCGGCATTTCGAACGCGATTGGCCACTGCCGAAGCATCCTTGGTCATGATCTCAACGTGTTCGGATCCATACCCGTTCAGGACCTCGATTCCCTGGTCCACATCCCGGACCAGAGCGATCGCACTTTGACGGCCGGTCAACGCGGCGGTGATCCGCTCGACATGTTTGGTTCGAGCCACTTGGATCCTCAGTTCACCGCACACCCGCTGCGCCAGGTCCGGGCTATCGGTTACCAGGACCGACGCTGCGACGACATCGTGCTCGGCCTGCCCGATCAGATCGGCCGCCACGAATCCGGGGTCGGCGTCGGCATCAGCCAGGATCATGATCTCCGTGGGACCGGCCTCGGAATCGATTCCCATCCGGTCGCGCAGCAGCCTTTTTGCGGCGGTGACATAAATGTTTCCCGGTCCGGTCGCCATGGAGACCGGGTTGGGTCCGAGGGCGAACCAGGCGATCGCCTGGGCGCCGCCCGCGGCGTACACCTCATGGACTCCAAGCAACTCGGCCGCTGCCAGGATGGTCGGGTGCGGCCAGCCATCGAAGTCAGCCTGTGGCGGCGAGGCGATTGCCAACGACCGGACGCCGGCCAGCTGGGCCGGCACCACGTTCATCACTACGCTGCTGGGGTACACCGCCCGTCCGCCTGGCACGTACAGGCCTACCCGGTCGACCGGAACCCAGCGCAAAGTGACGGTGGCACCGGGCGCGAGGGTGGTGACTCGCCGCTCTGGCAGTTCGTTGCCATGCACCGATCGGACCCGTGAGATCGCAACTTCCAGCGCCTGCCGAACCCGAGGGTCAAGCTCTGCCAGCGCGCGGGCCATCACTGGCGCCGGGACCCGCAGCTGCGGTGGGCGGACACCGTCGAAGCGCTCGCCGAGGTCGAGCACAGCGGTCTCACCGCCGACGCGGACCGCCTCGATGACGTCACGCACGACCGCTTCGGCGGAGCGGACATCAGCTTCTGGCCGCGGGATGGCGTCGCGGAAGTCACCGGTCGTCGTCCGAAGGTCGAGGATTCGCATCACGAAGACATGGTAGCGACCCGGGCTCCTGGCACTTGATCACCGCTTGCTGGCGGCTAGCGTAGGCACATGCCGAAGAAGGGTGCTCCCACCACCACGGCAACGACGGAGCTGGTTGAGCAGGGGGTTCCGTACGCGTTGCACAAGTACGAAAAGAGCGCCACGGTGCATTTCTACGGCCGGGAAATCGCCGACTCACTTGGAATTGACCCTGCGAGGGTGTTCGAGACCCTGATTGCGCTCACCGATGGGGAGCCCATCAGCGTTGTCGTACCGACGTCGTCGATGCTCAACGTGGCGGCCTTGGCGGCAGCCGTCGGAGCTTCCACCGGCGAGATCACCAGCGTCGAACAAGCCGAGAAGATCAGCGGCTTCGAGGTGACTGCCGTCAGTCCGATTGGCCAACGGAAGAAACTGACCACGGTTGTGGACATCACCGCCCTCGACTTCCCCACCATCTACATCTCGGCGGGACTGCGCGGCTATGCGGTCGAGGTGTCCGCGGACGACCTGATTCGAATCACTGAAGCCCGCACCGCACCAGTCTCTTGGACCTAGCCCTCAGGCGGCTCGGGGGCCAGAGCCAACACAGTCGGATTGGCCTTGACATCGAGTCCATGCTCATCGAGTAGCTGCTGCCGGGCACGCGAGGTCCGGAAGGCGTTGAAGATCACGACGACTACTGTCCCCACCAGAGACCACAACAACAGCACGCCGAGCGCATGCAACTCGATTGGGCCGGTCAGCGTGACGTTATCGGGCTGCCCCGAAACGGACAGCAGAACGTCTTGGCGGCTGCCGCCGGTGAGCTGCACCCCGAAGCGCCAAGCCACCACCGAACCCACCAGACCGCCGATCACCAGCCCGAGCAGAACGCCCATCGGGCGCGATCGCCACAGCAGCAGGGCTACCACCACCAGGACAACGCCAGCCAGGGCACAGAACATGCCCAGCTTGAGATCGTTGGCGACGTAGTCAGCCGAATACCGGTCGAAGATCAATGCGCCGTCGACGAGGCGGACCTGCGGTGGCGTTGCCACTCGGGCCCACACCACCCCAACGACCAGTCCGACCGCGACACTGATCAGTACCAGAATGCCAAGGATCCGGTAGTCCGGGCGGCTAAGCATCGGTCCCACCGCCCGGCCCGGCCAGGCACATCGGCCCGAAGAGTTCCTTCAGATCAGCGAACAATGACGGACCGGCGCTGACCCGGACCGCGTCATCGAGTCGCAGCAACGTGGTGCGGGTCCCGCTGCGGACCTCCAGGCGCACCTCGGTAGTGCCCGGGTGGGTGGCCAGAATGTCCTTGAGCCGAGCCACCGTCGGCGGCACGATCTTGGTGACAGCGACGCTGATCGTCACCGGACCGGCCTGGCTCTCGGTCAGGTCCGGGATCATGACATCCATTGCGACGAGTTTGACGGCATCCTCGTCGCGCAGATCCAACCTGCCCTTGACCAGCAACACCGCGTCCTCGGCGCAGCGGATTCCCACCTGCGCGTACATCGCCGGGAAGACCATCACATCAATCGGAGCGGCCAAATCCTCGACCGTGACGATCGCCCACTGATCACCCCGTTTGGTCACCTTCCGAGCCACGTTGGTCACCAGCCCGCCGATGGTGACGATCCTGCCGTCCAGCGCGTCCTCGGCGTGCAACGACACGATCGAGCTGTCGGTCAGGGCGCTGAGCGCCGCCTCGACACCGTTCAACGGATGATCGGAGACGTACAGGCCCAGCATTTCGCGTTCATGAGCGAGCAACGACTTCTTGTCCCATTCCTCGTCCGGAATGGTCAGGTCGTAGCCGAAGACCGGCTCGTCGGAGCCGCCGGAGTCGAACGATCCGAACAGATCGAACTGACCGATCGCCTCGGCCCGCTTGGTCTCGACCACGGCGTCGACGGCTTCGATGTGGATCTGCAGCAGGCCGCGACGAGGATGACCGAGGGAGTCGAACGCACCGGCCTTGATCAGCGACTCGACGACCCGCTTGTTCGCGGCCCCGACCTCAATCTTGCGCAGGAAGTCGGCGAAGTCGGTGAACCGACCTTTTGAAGTCCGGGTTGCGATGATCGAGGCGACCACGTTCTCGCCGACGTTGCGGACAGCTGACAGGCCGAACCGGATATCCGAACCGGTTGCCGTGAAGTTCGACTCGGAATCGTTCACATCCGGCGGCAGCACCTTGATGCCCATCCGGCGGCACTCGTTCAGATAGACCGCGCTCTTGTCTTTGTCGTCCTTGACGCTGGTCAGCAACGCCGCCATGTACTGCGCCGGGTAATTGGCCTTCAGATACGCCGTCCAGTAGGAGACCAGCCCATACCCCGCAGTGTGCGCCCGGTTGAAGGCATACTCCGAGAACGGAACCAGAATCTCCCACAGTGTCTTGATCGCATCGTCGGAGTAACCGTTGGCCCGCATGCCGTCACTGAACGGGACGTACTCCTTGTCCAGAATCTCCTTCTTCTTCTTGCCCATTGCCCGCCGCAGCAAGTCCGCGGCACCCAGGGAATACCCGGCGAGGATCTGGGCGATGGACATGACCTGCTCTTGGTACACGATCAGTCCGTAGGTGTCGCCGAGGATCTCGTGCAGCGGCTCGGCGAGCTCCGGGTGAATCGGGATCACCGGTTTGCGACCGTTCTTGCGGTCGGCGTAATCGTTGTGGGCGTTGGCCCCCATCGGGCCGGGTCGGTACAACGCCAGCACCGCCGAGATGTCCTCGAAGCTGTCCGGCGCCATCGAGCGCAGCAGCGAGCGCATCGGCCCGCCGTCGAGCTGGAACACGCCGAGCGTGTCGCCTCGCGCCAGCAGCTGGTAGGCGCGCTGGTCGTCGAGCTCCAACTCCTCCAGCACGATCGCGTTGCCGGTGCTCGCGTTGATCATGGCCAGGCAGTCGTCCAGGATGGTCAGGTTCCGCAGGCCCAGGAAGTCCATCTTGAGCAGGCCCAGGGACTCGCACGCCCCCATATCGAACTGGGTGATCACCGCGCCGTCCTGCTCGCGCTTCATGATCGGCACAACGTCCAGCAGCGGCTCCTTGCACAGGATCACCCCGGCAGCGTGCACCCCGGGCTGGCGCTTGAGGCCTTCTAGCCCCATCGCCGTGTCCACCACCCGCTTGACTTCGGGCTCGGTGTCGTACAGCGCCCGGAACTCGCCGGCCTCGGAATAGCGTTTGTGCTTATCGTCGAAGATGCCCGACAGTGGAATGTCTTTGCCCATCACCGCCGGCGGCATCGCCTTCGTGATCCGGTCACCCAGGGCGTAGGGCAGGCCTAACGCTCGGGCGGAATCCTTGATGGCGGCTTTGGCCTTGATCGAGCCGTAGGTGACGATCTGCGCGACCCGGTCCGAACCGTACTTGGCGGTGGCGTAGCGGATCATGTCCGAGCGTCGGCGCTCGTCGAAGTCCATGTCGATGTCCGGCATCGAGATGCGCTCGGGGTTCAGGAATCGCTCAAACAGCAGGCCGTGGCGGATCGGGTCGAGCTCGGTGATCCCCATCGCCCAGGCGACCAGCGAGCCAGCCGCCGATCCGCGTCCCGGGCCGACCCGGATGCCCTCGGCCTTGGCGTAGCGGACCAGGTCTGCGGTAACCAGGAAGTACCCCGGGAAGCCCATTCGGCAGATGACGCCGACTTCGTACTCAGCCTGCTTGCGGTGCGCGTCCGGAACCTCGCCGTTGAAGCGCATCGCCAGGCCCCGCTCGACCTCCTTGACCAAGAAGCTCTCGTCGTTCTCGCCCTCGGGGATCGGGAATTGCGGCATCAGCGAGGCATGCTCGTTGAACGCCACATTGCAGCGTTCGGCTATCTCCAGCGTGTTGTCGCAAGCCTCCGGGAGCTCACGCCACAGTTCGCGCATCTCGGCCGAGGACTTGAGGTAGAACTGGTCGCCGGTGAACTTGAACCGCTTGGGATCATCGACGGTGGTGCGGGTGCCGATGCACAGCAGCACGTCGTGCGGCACGGCATCCTCGCGCCGGACGTAGTGCAGGTCGTTGGTGGCGATCAGCGGCAGATCCAGGGCCCGAGCGATCTTCAGCAGGTCCTGCCGGTACGCCCGTTCGATGGGGATGCCGTGGTCCATCAGTTCGACGTAGAAGTTGCCGGCCCCCAGGATGTCCCGGTAGTCCGCCGCGGTCGCTAGTGCCTGGTCGTACTTGCCGGCCAGCAGCCAGCGGTTGACCTCACCGGACGGGCAGCCGCTGGTGGCGATCAGTCCGGTGCCGTAGGTCTGGAGCAACTCCCGGTCGAACCGCGGTTTGCGGTAGAACCCCTCCAAGTACGCCAGCGACGACAGCCGGAACAGGTTATGCATCCCGGCGGTGGTCTCCGCCAGCACCGTCATGTGCGTGTAGGCCTGCCGGCCGATGTTGCCGCCGGACTCCCCTACCTCGTTGGTTCCCTCGTCAAAGCCGCCGCCGAAGTCGAACGGCTTCTTCTGTGCCCGACCCTGCGGCGCGTAGTACCCCTCCATGCCAATAATCGCCTTGACCCCGGAGGCCTTGCCGCGCTTCCAGAAGTCATAGGCCCCGAAGACGTTCCCGTGATCGGTGATCGCCACGGCGGGCATACCGAGGCGTGCGGCCTCAGCGAACAGGTCGTCCAGCCGCGCCGCGCCGTCCAACATCGAGTACTCGGTGTGGACGTGCAGGTGAACGAACTGATCCGATGACACCCGCAGAGCCTAACTCGCGCGACCGACAAGTCCCGGCAGGTCCGCGCCGGAGTTCCTCATGCGGCGGCTGGCCAGCGGGGTTTGGTGATCACTGGTCGTTGGCCGGGTTCGATGG
>JBAXOQ010000001.1:0-48513 GCA_037133175.1 Actinomycetes bacterium | reverse complement strand
CTCGTTGACTGCGAAGTTGTGGCCCGGTCTTGGTGATCGAAAACGGCGACAACTTCGCAGTCAACGGCGGGAGGCAGCGGTTAGGCGCCGGAGGGTCAGAGGGATTCGGCAACAACGTAGGCGATGGCCAGAGCGGCGTCATGGCTGATCGACACGTGCCAACGATCGATACCCAACTGCGATGCAGCCCCGGCGACAGAACCTAGGAGTCTGACCGTGGGTTGGCCTGATTCGGTCTGCTCGACCACGCAGTCGTGCCATGCCAGGCCAGCCGGGGAACCCAGTGCCTTGGCGACGGCTTCCTTGACCGCGAACCGCGCCGCAAGCGATTCGGCAGTGCGCGCCCGCCCACCGGCGTCAACGCGCTCGGTGTCAGTCAGCGTTCTGTCGATCAGCCCCGGGGTGCGCGTCGCCATGGCCGTCCAGCGCTGCACATCAACGATGTCAACGCCGATCCCAACGATCACTCGACGGTGACGGACTTGGCGAGGTTGCGTGGTTGGTCGACGTCGTGGCCCTTGAGAGTCGCGAGTTCGCAGGCGAACACCTGCAGCGGCACCGTGGCGACCAGTGGCTGCATCAGCGTCGGGCAGGCAGGCACCCGGATCAGGTAGTCCGAATACGGGACCACTGACTCGTCACCCTCCTGGGCGATGACGATCGTGCGTGCACCGCGAGCCCGCACTTCCTGGATGTTCGACACGATCTTCTCGTGCAGCACATCATCGGCATCGGGGGGACCAACCACAACGACAACCGGCATGCCCTCTTCGATCAGCGCGATCGGACCATGCTTGAGCTCTCCGGCCGCAAAACCCTCGGCGTGCATGTACGCGAGTTCCTTGAGTTTGAGCGCGCCCTCGAGGGCAACGGGGAAGCCGACATGGCGGCCGATGAACAGCACGCTGCGAGCCGCCGCGAACTGCAGGGCGATGTCACGGACGCCATCAGTGGTGTCCAGCACCAAGTCCACCTTGCTCGGCATATCCGCAAGTTCGGCCACCACCGTGCGCGTGTCATCCCCGTAGATGTGTCCTCGCACCTGCGCTATGTACAGCGCCACCAGATAGCACGCGACCACCTGGGTCAAGAACGCCTTGGTCGAAGCGACCGCGATCTCCGGACCGGCATGCGTGTAGAGAGCGGCGTCACACTCCCGCGGAATCGTCGACCCCTGCGTGTTGCAGATCGCCAGCACCTTGCATTTCTGTTCGCGTGCATGCCGCAGAGCCATCAGCGTGTCCATGGTCTCGCCGGACTGGGAGATCGCTATCACCAAGGTTCTCGGGTCCAGAATCGGGTCGCGGTACCGGAACTCACTGGCCAGTTCAACCTCGCACGGAATCCTCGTCCAGTGCTCGATCGCATACTTGGCGATCATGCCGGAGTGATACGCAGTGCCGCAGGCGACGATGACGATCTTGTCGATCACCCGGAGTTCGAAGTCCGTCAGACCCATAGAGTCCAGGTTCAGCGTGCCGTCGGGATTGACCCGACCCAGCAACGTATCGGCCACCGCCTTGGGCTGCTCGGCGATCTCCTTGAGCATGAACAGGTCATAGCCGCCCTTCTCCGCGGCTGATGCATCCCAGGTGACCGTGTACGGAGTGACTGGCGCGGGTTCACCGTTGAAATCGGTGACTTCGACGGCGTCCGGTGTGAGCACCACCACCTGATCCTGGCCGAGCTCGATCGCCTCCCGGGTGTGAGCGATGAAGGCCGACACATCGGAAGCCAGGAAATTCTCTCCCTCGCCAACCCCGACAACCAGTGGACTGTTGCGACGCGCTCCGACGACCTGATCCGGGAAATCCGTGTGGATGACGACCAGAGTGAAGGCTCCGGTCAATTGCCGACACACCCGGCGAACGGCGTCAGCCAAATCGCTCGGGTCTGCTGCCAGTTCGGCGGCAACCAGGTGCGCCACCACTTCTGAGTCGGTCTCGGACAGCAACGTCACCCCTGCTGCCTGCAGGTCCGCACGCAGCTCGGCGAAATTCTCGATGATTCCGTTGTGGATGATCGCCCCGCGCCCGTCCTCGCTGATGTGGGGATGGGCATTGAGATCGTTGGGCGCACCGTGAGTGGCCCAACGGGTATGGCCGATGCCGGTATGACTGGGGTCCATCGGGTCGGCCTCGATCAGCGCCTCAAGGTTCGCGAGCTTGCCGGCCCGCTTGCGAGACTGCAGCCCGTCGTCACACAGCAACGCAATCCCGGCGGAGTCGTAACCCCGGTATTCCAGTCTCCGCAAGCCTTCGACGACAACACCAAGAGCCTGGTTACGCCCGACGTACCCAACGATTCCGCACATGCACGCCAGCCTAGGCGAAAGCCGCAGCGAGTGCTCGGCTCAGGCCATCGTCAGGGTGGCGCGAACGGCCTCTGCTAGGCCCTCGGCGACTTCCTGAGCCTCTACTTCAGTGGGAGCCTCGACCATGACTCGCACCAACGGCTCGGTCCCGGATGGCCGCAGCAACACCCGACCGGTATCGCCCAAACGAGCACTCGCCGCCTGCACCGCGGCCTGCAACTGCGCGTTCGTCCTCACGCCCGCCCGATCAACGCCGCCAACATTGATCAGCACCTGCGGCAGCTTATGCACCACTGCAGCTAGGTCCGCCAAAGTCCGGCCGGACCGCGCGACCTCAGCGGCCAACAGCAACCCGGTCAGCACGCCGTCACCGGTGGTCGCGAAATCGGTCAGCACGACATGCCCACTCTGCTCACCACCAAGGGCGTAGTTGCCCTCTCGCATCGCTTCCAACACGTACCGATCCCCAACGGCGGTTTCGATAACATCGATGCCCGCCTCGCGCATGGCGATCTTGAACCCAAGATTCGCCATGACGGTCCCCACAACCGTGTTCGACCGCAGCGTGCCGGCTTCCTTCATAGCCATGGCGATGATCGCGATGATCAGATCGCCGTCGATCAGATTCCCGTCGGCGTCCACGGCAAGACAGCGGTCCGCGTCTCCGTCGTGGGCCAGGCCAAGGTCTGCTCCCTGGCTGACGACCGCCGCGACCAGGTCCTCCATGTGAGTCGAACCGCATTTGTCGTTGATGTTCAGCCCGTTGGGGTGTGCATGTAGTTCGATGACTTCCGCGCCGGCCCGCCGGTACGCCAGCGGTCCGGCTTTGGACGCCGCGCCGTTCGCACAATCGACAACGATCTTGATGCCGTTCAGATGGTTCGGCAAGCAGTGCATCAGGTGCTGCACGTATAGATCGACGGCGCCCTCAAGGTCGGTGATTCGACCGACTTTCGCCCCGATCGGCGGTTCCCATTCGTCGTCCAACGCCCGCTCGATGGCGGCTTCGACGTCATCGGGAAGCTTGTGTCCACCGGCTGAGAAGAACTTGATGCCGTTGTCCGGCATCGGGTTGTGAGACGCCGACAGCATGACACCGGCGTCCACCTCCAACTCGGCGGTGAGAAAGGCCACGGCCGGGGTCGGCAACACCCCCACCCGAATCACGTAGACCCCGGCACTCGCGAGTCCGGCGCATACCGCAGCTTCTAAGAACTCGCCGCTGGCCCGCGGATCGCGCCCCACGACGGCCGCCAACCGCCGTTCGCCAGCAGCCTCGGAACTGTCGCCGAAAACTCTGGCGGCCGCACTCGCCAACTCAAGCGCCAACGGCGCAGTCAGGTCGCGATTGGCGACGCCACGGACTCCATCGGTGCCAAAAAGCTTACCCACAACAGCAATCCAATCTGATCGGTATTCGCCTTGGTTGTCCGCTCAGTGTTCGCCTTAGTTATCCGCTTAGCACCCGAAAAGCCGCGAAAAACCGTCTCGAATGACTGTTTTCGCGGCTTTTCGGGTGCTAAGCGCGTAATTGGGGCAGGCGCAAACCGAGTGGAGGGATCAGCGCTTGCTGTACTGCGGCGCTTTGCGAGCCTTCTTCAGGCCGTACTTCTTGCGTTCCTTCGCCCGCGGATCGCGAGTCAGATAACCGGCCTTCTTCAGCGACGGACGGTTCGCCTCCTCGTCAATGGCATTCAGCGAGCGCGCAATCCCAAGGCGCAATGCCCCGGCTTGCCCGGTGATGCCGCCGCCGTTCAGCGTGGCAATCACGTCGTACTCGCCCTCGGCATCAACAGCCTTGAACGGCTCGTTCACCACCTGCTGGTGAACCTTGTTGGGAAAGTAGTCCTCCAACGTGCGGCCATTGATAGTCCACTGGCCGGTGCCCGGAAAGATCCGGACTCGGGCGATCGCCTGTTTCCGGCGACCGGTGGCGCGCCCTGGCACGGTACGCGGCGGGCGCTCCGCCCGAGCCGCCTTACTTGGCGCCGATTCAGAGGTGTACGAGCTCAGTTCGCTTTCGACGTCGACGTCAGTCACAGTCAGCGAGTCCTTTCAGAGTTCTTCTGTTGTCAGGCACCGGACGGCCGACTACGAGCTGGTCTTGGCGCGGGCAGCAGCGGGCTGCGCGACTTGGGACAGGACAAATGGAGTTGGCATTTGGGCGGAGTGGGGATGGGTCGGCCCCGCATACACCTTGAGTTTGGTGGCGAGCTGAGCCCCCAGCTTGTTGTGAGGAAGCATCCCGACCACTGCCTTCGTGACAGCCTTGGCCGGATCCTTCACCATCAGCACCTCGTATGGCGTGGCCTTCAAACCACCCGGGTAGCCGGAGTGGTGATAGGCCATCTTCTTCTTCAGCTTGTCACCGGTCAGCACAACTTTGTCCGCATTGATGATGATGACGAAATCGCCGCCATCGACATGCGGGGCAAATGTCGGCTTGTGCTTGCCGCGCAGCAGAATCGCGGATTGAGAGGCGAGCCGGCCGAGGACGATATCAGTGGCATCGATGACGTGCCACTTGCGCTCGATCTCGCCTACCTTGGGACTGTACGTACGCACAGAACAACCTTCGTTCACTCGTTCATTGACGATGCATGGACAGTGTGTAGCAAGCGCGACGACGATCCGCGCAACACACGAACTCCTAGAGTACCGGTAACCGCCCGACTCGGTCAAAGCAGGTCGGGTGCGGACGCCATCGCCTTGCTCCCGCCAACGCTCTGACAGGATGCTGCTGCCCGCCTGGGCGATCGAGGACTCAGCGGCGCGGAGCCCGCCGACAGGAGGTAGACGGTGCCTGAGCCGGAACTTGCCTCAAACGGGCACGGGTCCCGCCCTGACGTGCTGGCACGGGTTCCGGCCAGCGCGTTGGTGGTGCTGTCGATTGTCTCGGTACAGGTTGGTGGCGCGCTGGCGGCCACCATCTTTGACCGCGCTTCCCCTGCCGTTGTCGTACTGCTGCGAATCGGTTTAGCAGCAGTCATCCTGCTGCTGATCGCTCGGCCAGCACCCTGGACGTGGGACCGGTTGACGCTGCGCTCGGTGGGTGCCCTTGGAGTGACGCTCGTCGGCATGAACCTGTGCTTCTACGTGGCCATCGAAACAGTCCCGCTCGGGATCGCCGTCACCATCGAGTTCCTCGGGCCACTGCTGGTATCCGTCCTGCAAGCTCGCCGTGCCATCGACCTGCTGGCCATCGGATGCGCTGGACTCGGGGTGATCCTGCTCGGTTGGCCGTCGAATTCCCCGAATGCACCTGCCCCGCTGGGACTGGCGCTGGCATTCCTGGCCGGCATGTTCTGGGGCGCCTACATCATGGCCAGTTCCAAGGTCGGCGAGAACAGCAAGGGAATCCAAGGCCTGGCAGCGGCGATGTTTGTGGGGGCAATCATCGCCGTCCCGTTCGGCGTATCGGGCCTGGGTCAAGTACTCGCTGACCCGGGCGTCCTAGCGATCTGTCTTGTCATCGCCGTTCTGTCATCGCTGATCCCGTACACGTTCGAATTGGCAGCGCTTCGCCGAATCCCCACCCGCGTCTTCGGCGTGCTGATGAGCATCGAACCCGCCGTCGCGGCGCTGGCAGGGTTCCTCATCGTCGGCCAGGACCTGTCCGTGCGGTCGATGGCTGCGATCGTCATGGTGATTGCCGCCTCCGCCATCGTCACCCTGACCAACCGGGCGCGACTGCCGGTACAGCCGCTGGAATAACCGTCTGCCACCCCTACCCCCGGCGAGCACGCGTGACGACTGCGCGTGCCGCAAGGTCTTCATCTGCCGGGTACTGCACATGCTCGAGCACCAAACCCCAGGGCGGGGCGACCTGAACGTCGGTGGCACGCCGCGCCGCATCCAGATACTCGACAAGCCAACAGGACGTCTGTCGGCCGTCTCCCACCGCAAGCATCGCCCCAACGAGTGAACGAACCATCGAATGGCAAAACGCATCGGCCCTGATGGTGAGGACGGCATACCCGGGCGGTTCCTCGGTTCGCTGCCAGTCCAAATCCAGTATCCGGCGAATCGTGGTGGCGCCCGGCCTGCGCCGGCAGAACGCGGCGAAGTCGTGTTGCCCTATCAGGGCTGCACCGGCAGCGTTCATGGCATCAAGGTTCAGCGGCTTACCGACGGCCAGGACGTCACGTCGGCGCAGCGGATCCAGGATCCTGGGCTTGTCGCACACGGTGTACGTGTATCTGCGCGACAGCGCGCTGAAACGGGCGTCGAAACCCGGCGGCGCCACCGACAACGCCACGACAGTGACATCTGAGGGAAGGACCGCCCGCAATCGCGCGTCAAGACCATCGGTGATCACCCCTGGCGGCAGATCGACATGAGTCACCTGACCCCGCGCGTGCACACCGGCATCGGTCCGTCCGGCCCACGTCAGCCGTGCCAGCGCGTCCAAATTCAGTACCTTCGTCAGGGCCGCCTCGATAGTGGCCTGAACGGTGCGCTGATCTGGCTGCGTGGCCCACCCGGAGAAATCGGTCCCGTCGTAGGCCACATCAATGCGCACGCGAACAGGCCCGCCACCCTGGTCAGGGCTGGCGGGCCTGTTCAACAGTTGATCGTGCGACGAACCCAACTACTTGCTGGCCTCGGCACCACTGGCATCGTCTGCGGCATCCACGAGACTGTCGGAGGTGACGTCGTCCGCCTCGTCGACCAGGTCATCAGTCACTTCGGGCTCAGCGCTGGCTGCTGCGGCCGCAGCAGCAGCCGCCTGCTCCGCGGCCAACTTGGTCTCGCGCTCCTTGGCTGCGCGCTTGGCGGCGGCCTCCGCCTCGGCGACAGCTCGCTCTGACAGTGGCTCGACAAGCTCGATGCGCGCCATCGGCGCACTGTCGCCCTTGCGAGGCCCCAACTTGGTGATGCGGGTGTAGCCGCCCTTGCGGGTGTCGTAACGGGGACCGATCTCGGTGAACAACTCGTGCACGACCGTCTTGTCCCTGACCACGGTCATCACCCGGCGCCGCGAGTGCAGGTCACCCCGCTTGGCAAACGTAACCATCCGTTCCGCCAGCGGTTGCATCCGCTTCGCCTTGGCCTGTGTGGTGGTGATCGCACCGTGCTCGAACAGCGATGTGACCAGGTTCGCCAGCATGAGTCGCTCGTGCGCGGGACTTCCCCCGAGCCGTGGACCCTTCGTGGGCGTTGGCATGTCTTCTCCTTGGGCTCACTTCATCGGCCTCACCAGAGACCGCGGAATCAATTCGGTCTGTGGTTAGAAGCGTTCGTCCTCGGCGTAGCCCGCATCGCCCTCGTCGTAGAAGGCGACTGCGGCTGCCGGATCGAACCCAGGCGGGCTGTCCTTCAATGACATCCCCAGAGATGCCAGCTTGGCCTTGACCTCATCGATGGACTTCTGTCCGAAGTTGCGGATGTCCATCAGATCGACCTCACTGCGGCCGAGCAATTCGCCAACCGTGTGAACGCCTTCACGCTTGAGGCAGTTGTACGACCGGACGGTCAAGTCCAGTTGTTCGATCGGCATCGACATCTGCTCGGCCATGAAAGTGTCGGCAGGTGAAGGACCAATGTCGATCCCTTCGGCTTCGACGTTGAGCTCACGAGCCAAACCGAACAACTCGACCAGCGTCTTTCCCGCCGAGGCCACCGCGTCGCGGGGCCGCATCGAGTTCTTCGTCTCAACGTCGATGACCAGTCGGTCGAAGTCCGTGCGCTGTTCGACGCGGGTCGCCTCAACTTTGTAGGTGACTTTCAGTACCGGCGAGTAGATGGAATCAACCGGGATACGGCCAATCTCCTGCGCGACTTGGTTGTTCTGGGCAGCGGACACGTAGCCGCGCCCCCGCTCGACAACGAGCTCAATCTCAAGCTTGCCCTTGCTATTGACAGTGGCAATATGCAGCTCCGGGTTGTGAACCTCGACCCCTGCCGGTGGCGAGATGTCAGCGGCAGTAACCTCGCCCGGGCCTTCTTTGCGCAGGTACATGACCACCGGCTCGTCATGTTCGGAGGACACAACGAGTTCCTTGATGTTCAGAATGATCTCAACGACATCCTCGGTCACGCCGGGAATGGTCGAAAACTCATGCTGGACGCCATCGACCCGAACACTGGTAACGGCAGCGCCCGGAATCGAGGATAGCAACGTGCGGCGAAGGGAGTTACCCAGCGTGTAGCCGAAACCAGGCTCCAAAGGCTCCAGGATGAACTTGGACCGGTACTCGCTGAGGGACTCTTCAATCAAACTCGGACGTTGGGCAATTAGCACGGCATTTCCTCTCCGCGGCGACCTTCATCTGACGCCTTGTACTGCGGTCTGTGTCGATGTTCCGGCGACGGAACCTAGCGCTGCACCGCGGCACCTGAACCGCGGCACATGGAGTTACTTGGAGTAGAGCTCGACGATCAGCTGTTCTTGCACGAGGGTGTCGATCTGTTCCCTGGTCGGCAGCTGGTGGACCAGCACGCGCATCCGGTTCGGGATCACCTCAAGCCAAGCCGGCGTGCGACGATCCTCCGCCTCCGCGTGGGCAACCACGAACGGGGTCAACTCACGGGACTTGGCTCGCACCTCGACGATGTCGTTCGGAGTCACCCGATAAGACGGGATGTCCACCTTGGCGCCATTGACCAGGATGTGACCGTGCCGCACAAGTTGGCGCGCCATATCGCGGCTCTTGGCGAAGCCGGCGCGGAACACGACGTTGTCCAGTCGGGTCTCCAGAATGGTCAGCAGGTTCTCGCCGGTCTTGCCCTGATGGCGATTCGCCTCGTCGTAGTAGTTGCGGAACTGCTTCTCGAGCACACCGTAGATGCGAGCGCACTTCTGCTTCTCGCGCATCTGCAGCAGGTACTCGCCCTCCTTGGTGCGAGCACGCCCATGCTCACCAGGTGGGTAAGGGCGCTTCTCAAGCGGACACTTGTCCGATGCGCACTTCGATCCTTTGAGGAACAGCTTGGTCTTCTCTCGACGGCATCTCTTGCAGTCGGGGCCGGTGTAGCGTGCCATTGTCTGCTATCTCCTTCGGCTCAGACTCGACGTCGTTTGGACGGCCGGCACCCGTTGTGCGGCACGGGGGTAACGTCGGCGATCGCACCGACCTCTAGGCCGGTGGCCTGCAGCGAGCGGATTGCCGTCTCGCGACCCGAACCGGGTCCCTTGACGAACACATCGACCTTCCGCATGCCGTGCTCCATCGCCTTGCGAGCGGCCGCCTCGGCAGCCATCTGAGCGGCGAACGGAGTGGACTTGCGGGAGCCTTTGAAGCCGACCTGGCCCGACGAGGACCAAGCGATCACCGCGCCGGCCGGATCCGTGATGGACACGATGGTGTTGTTGAAGGTGCTCTTGATGTGGGCATGACCGTGCGCCACATTCTTCTTTTCTTTGCGTCGGACCTTCTTGACGCCTTTTGCTGGAGGCATTCGCCACTTTCTCCTGATGTGTGAAAGAGATGATCGGACCATTGACCCGGTCCACCTCGGCTGGTCTTACGAGCGGTTTCGGCAGCGAACCGAACATCTCGTTGTGCCAGCGCGGTGTGGTCCGGCGGACTACTACTTGCCGACTTTCTTCTTGCCGGCGACGGTCTTTCGTGGGCCTTTGCGGGTGCGAGCGTTTGTGTGCGTGCGCTGCCCGCGGACGGGGAGTCCACGACGGTGGCGGATTCCCTGGTACGAACCGATCTCAACCTTGCGACGAATGTCGCCTTGGACCTCGCGACGCAAGTCACCTTCGGTCTGGTAGTTCGCTTCGATGTAGTCGCGGAGTTTGATCAGGTCCGGCTCCGGCAGGTCCTTCACGCGGATATTGGGATCAACGCCTGTGGCCGCCAGCGCCTGACGGGCGCGGCTGCGGCCGACGCCATAAATTGCGGTGAGCGCGATCTCGAGCCGTTTGTCGTTCGGTAGATCAACGCCAACTAAACGTGCCATGTGGAGGTGCTTCCTACTCTCTGCGGTGTGGGCGAGGGTGTGCGCTGCATCATCGGTCCCATCCCTCCTGAAGGTGGGTCCCCAGCCCTCGCGCCGGGGGTGGCGTCCAGAGGTCTTTGGCGGGACCGCTGGGGTCGGACGATGCATATGGAGTTATCTGCCCGACGCCGCAAGGCACCGGGGTACAGCTGTTGAACTGGTTGTTATCCCTGCCGCTGCTTGTGGCGCGGGTTCTCGCAGATCACCATGACTCGGCCGTGGCGACGAATCACCTTGCACTTGTCACAGATCGGTTTGACGCTCGGATTGACTTTCATCGTCTTCCTTTGTTCTGCTTCGCTGACATGGGTGCGGCCCGCACTGATACCGCCGTTCGACTGCTCTGGCTTACTTGTACCGGTAGACGATCCGACCACGGGTCAAGTCGTACGGCGACAGCTCCACGACAACGCGGTCGTCGGGCAGGATCCTGATGTAGTGCATCCGCATCTTGCCCGAAATGTGAGCAAGCACCTTGTGTCCGTTGTCCAACTCAACGCGGAACATCGCGTTCGGCAGGGACTCAACGACGGTGCCTTCAAGCTCGATGGCACCTTCTTTTTTCGCCATTCGGGTACTAGCTCTCCTTGGTGGGTTTTTGCGTTTTCGGGAACCGATCGCTGCGACGATCCACGACAGACCGACAAAACGGCACCTCAAGAGACACCGACTTGGCACTTCGTCAATGGACCGACCACGAACCGATCGTCGAGTCTACGTTACGACAGCATCCGACGGCACTCCGGGGGGCGCGGATAGAGTCGTCAGCACCCAGGGTCCTTCTGCCGTGATCGCCACCGTGTGCTCCCAGTGAGCCGAGCCTGACCCATCCTGGGTGACAACCGTCCAGTCGTCGTCGAGCACGCCGACATTTGCAGATCCGAGAGTGATCATCGGCTCAATCGCCAGGGCCATCCCCACGACCAGTTCCGGGCCCTTGCCCGGGGTTCCCACGTTGGGCACATTCGGGGCCATGTGCATGCGGCGACCGATCCCGTGGCCGACGTACTCGGTGACGATGCCGTAGTGGGCGCCGCCGCGACGGACCTCCCGCTCGACGCTGGCTCCAATGTCGCCCAGTCGCGCCCCGGGCCGGGCGGCAGCAAGACCGGCCCACAACGCTGCCTGGGTCACCCGCGAGAGTTCGGCCATCGGCTCCGCCAACTCGCCAACCCCCACCGTCACCGCCGCGTCTCCGTGCCACCCCTGGACGATGGCACCGCAGTCGATCGACACCAGGTCACCGTCGGCCAAAACCCGTGAACCTGGGATGCCATGGATGACCTCGTCATTGACTGACACGCAGATCGACGCCGGGAATCCGTGGTAACCCAGGAAAGACGGCGTCGCGCCGGCGTCCCGGATGACCGCTTCCGCGATCGCATCCAGCTCCAGTGTGGTGACGCCTTCGCGCACGGCATCCGAGACGGCGGCCAGGGCGTGTGCCACCACTAGCCCGGCCGCGCGCATCGTCTCAATCTGCTCGGCCGTCTTGATCTCGAACCGATTCCTCCGCAACACCCCGCCACCCTAACTGCTGCCCGACCTCCGCTTGGCCCTCTGCTCGTTGACTGCGAAGTTGTGGCCCGGTTTTGATGATCGAATTGGGTCACAACTCCACAGTCAACTAGAAATGATCCGGCGCAGGCGGTGCTGCAGGGAGTCGGGGGTGGAGGCGGTGTCAGGGGTTGAGGGCGGCCAGAATGCGAGCGGTGACCTCTTCGACAGTGCCCATACCGTCGACCTGAATCAGGATGCCTTTTTCGGCATAGACGGCCACTAGCGGTTCCGTCTCCTCCGCGTAGACCTCCATGCGTCGGCGAATGACCTCTTCAGTGTCGTCTTTGCGGCCCTCGAGCTTCGCCCGGTTCAGTAACCTGGCGATGATCGCCTCGGTGTCCGCGGTGATCTCGACGGCGCAATCGAGCGACATCCCCAGAGCGGACAGAGTTCGGTCAAGCTCACCAACCTGGTCCAACGTCCGCGGATACCCGTCCAGCAAGAACCCGACGGCGGCGTCAGGCTCGGCAAGGCGGTCGGCGACCAACGCGTTTGTGACGGAGTCGGGCACATACTCACCCTTGTCCATGTACTGACTGGCCTCGACTCCAAGCGGCGTCCCGGCCTTCACATTGGCCCGAAAAATCTCGCCTGTCGAGATGTGTGGGATGGATAGGTTCTCGCAGACAAATTTCGCCTGAGTGCCTTTTCCAGCTCCGGGGGGACCCATGATGACCATGCGCATGAGATGAACGACCTTTCGTCTCGTCGCGGAACCATCGCGGCACCGCCAGTGTGTCGAGGAGTGAACCAACCCCTGCCCTGAAACTACCCGAACGCGGTGCGGACCCACCAACCGATACGGCCAAGGGTGGAAATGCCGGGCTCAGAGCACGTCCGGCCAGCCAGCGCCGACTAACACCCGCCGATCCCGCCGGGCCCAGCCGCAAGGGCTACTTCAGGAAGCCCTCGTAGTTTCGCTGCTGCAACTGCGATTCGACCTGCTTGACGGTGTCCAGACCGACACCGACCATGATCAGCAGTGATGTGCCACCGAACAGGAAGCTCTGACCGAGCCCAAGGCCACCGAACGCGACGAAAGGAATGATCGCGACGACGGCCAAGTAGACGGACCCAGGGAATGTCAGTCGGGTCAGCACGTAGTCAAGGTACTCGGCAGTCGGACGACCCGCACGGATGCCGGGGATGAAGCCGCCGTACTTCTTCATGTTGTCGGCAACTTCTACGGGGTTGAAGGTGATGGCCACGTAGAAGTAGGCAAAGAAGACGATCAACAGGAAGTACATCAGCAGGTACAGCGGCTCGGTGCCGTTGCTCAGGTTCCGAGAGATCCACTGGGCCCATTCGGACTGGCTGCCGGACAGCGTCACAATCAACTGCGGGATGTAGAGCATCGACGACGCGAAGATGACTGGGATGACGCCAGCCATGTTCACCTTCAGCGGGATGTATGTGGAGGCGCCGCCATACATCTTGGATCCGACCATGCGCTTGGCATATTGGACAGGGATCCGCCGTTGCGCCTGTTCGACGTAGACGACTGCGGCGATGACTACCAGCCCGACCACCACAACGCCGGCCATCACCAGGCTCCCCTGCGACTGCCAGACGCCGACGAACTGCCCGGGCATCGTGGCGATGATCGAGGTGAAGATGAGCAGCGACATGCCGTTGCCGATGCCTCGGTCGGTGATCAGTTCGCCAAACCACATGATCATGCCGGTTCCGGCAGTCAGGGTGATGATCATGACGATGATCAGTGGCACCGACTGGTTCGGGATGAGTTCCTCGTTGCAACCCTGGAACAGTCGCCCAGGGGTGCGAGCCAACGTCAGGATGGTGGTCGACTGCAAGATGGCCAGCGCGATGGTCAGGTACCGCGTGTACTGGGTCAGCTTGGCCTGGCCGCTCTGACCCTCCTGTTTGAGAGCATCGAGTCGCGGAATGACCACCACCAGCAGCTGAATGATGATGCTCGCGGTGATGTACGGCATGATCCCCAGCGCGAACACGCTCAGGTGCAGCAACGCCCCGCCGCTGAACAAGTTGATCAACCCGTAAAGCGAGTTTCCTTGGACAAGGTCGACGCACTTCTGAATCGACGTGTAATCGACGCCTGGGATCGGAATGACCGCGCCGAGTCGATACAACGCCAGTAGACCGAGCGTAAAGAGGATCTTGTTCCGGAGGTCAGGGGTTCGGAAGGCAGACCCGAATGCGCGGAGCACTTCTCGATCAGACCTCTACTGCAGTTCCGCCCGCGGCGCTCAGCTTGGCCTTGGCAGACTCCGAGAACGCATTCACGCTCACCTGCAAAGCGACTGAGATCTCACCGGAGCCGAGAACCTTGACCGGCTTACCTTTGCGAACCGCACCTGCCGACACCAGATCCTCGATTGACACGGCGCCACCCTGCGGGAACAACTTGCCGAGGGCCTCGACGGAGACGATCTGGTACGCGACCTTGTTCGGGTTCTTGAATCCCTTGAGCTTGGGCAACCGCATGTGCAGCGGCATCTGTCCGCCCTCAAAACCCGCCTTGACCTGGTAGCGGGCCTTGGTTCCTTTGGTACCGCGGCCAGCTGTCTTGCCGCGAGTGCCGCCTTCGCCGCGTCCGACGCGGGTCTTGGCAGTCTTGGCGCCAGGAGCCGGGCGCAGATGATGGACTTTCAGTGTCATGACGACTGCACCTCCTCAACAGAAACCAAGTGAGCGACTGCTCGCAGCATGCCGCGAACCTCTGGCCGATCTTGCCACACTCTCGAAGCGCCGATCCGGCGCAACCCGAGCGTATGCAATGTAGCCCGTTGCGACGCCGTTCCGCCGATCCCTGACCGGGTTTGGGTGACTTTCAGTGTCAGAGTGCCGTTTTCTTCACTCATCATGTCCTCGCAGCCGCTGCCAGGCCCGCGGCCCGGGCGCGCAACAGAGCCGCTGGCGCGACGTCTTCCAGGGGAAGACCCCGTCGCGCAGCCACTTCCTCCGGGCGCTCCAGCATCTTGAGCGCGGCGACCGTGGCGTGAACAATGTTGATCGCGTTGTCCGATCCCAGCGATTTGCTCAGCACATCGTGGACGCCGGCGCACTCAAGCACGGCACGCACCGGGCCACCGGCGATGACGCCAGTACCTGGGGATGCCGGGCGCAGCAGCACCCGTCCGGCAGCCTTCTCACCAGTGACGGCGTGAGGGATGGTGCCCTGGATCCTCGGGACCTTGAAGAAACTCTTCTTGGCCTCCTCGACACCCTTGGCGATCGCCGCTGGGACTTCCTTGGCTTTGCCGTAGCCGACACCAACCTGACCATCGCCGTCGCCGACCACGACCAGCGCGGTGAAGCTGAATCGTCGTCCGCCCTTGACTACCTTGGAGACGCGGTTGATAGCCACCACGCGCTCCAGGTAGTTGCTCTTCTCAGCGCCACCCCGACTGTTGTTGGGGCGCTCTCTGCGCTGTGCTGCCATATCTACTCTTCCTTCGTCGATGTCGTGCGATGCCGTCGGCGTCGTGCGGTGTCTTGCGGGTCGAACAGGGTGTTGCGCAGTCCTACGGTGTCACAGTGCGCGATCGGGCATGATGCGCAGGTCGCCTTGCTAGAAGGTAAGCCCGCCACCGCGGGCGGCTTCGGCCACAGCCGCAACCCTGCCCGCGTACCGGTATCCGCCACGATCAAACACGACCGCGTCGATACCCGCGCTCTTGGCGCGTTCGGCCACCAACTCTCCGACCCGCCGAGCCTGCGCGGTCTTGTCCTCGCCGATCGCCCGGATGTCCTTCTCCATGGTCGACGCTGAGGCCACCGTGCGGCCGACAGTGTCGTCGATCACCTGCACTTCCACATGGCGGGCTGACCGAAAGACCACCAACCGGGGTCGCGCGGGGGTCCCATTGACATTCTTGCGGACCCTCGCGTGGCGGCGGATACGGCCGGTTGCGCGCTTGCTGCCTGAACCGATCTTCTTGCTGATCGCCATGACTACTTTCCAGCCTTTCCGGCCTTGCGCCGAACAATCTCGCCGGCGTAGCGCACACCCTTGCCCTTGTAAGGATCCGGCTTGCGCAGTTTTCGAAGATTCGCGGAGACCTCTCCGACTTTCTGTTTGTCGATCCCCTCGACCGCGAACCGGGTCGGATTGTCGACGATGAACGTGATGCCCTCTGGAGCACTGACCAGAACTGGGTGACTGAACCCGAGCTGCAACTCCAGGCCTGTGCCCTTGAGCGCAACCCGGTAGCCGGTGCCCTTGACCTCAAGGGTCTTCTTGTATCCCTCGGTGACTCCGATGACCATGTTGTTGACCAGCGTCCGAGACAGCCCGTGCAGGGCCTTGCTGCGCCGTTCGTCGTTGGGCCGGGTCACCGAGTAGGTGCCGTCCTCCTGCTTGGCGATCTCTATTGGCGAGGCGAGGGTATGACTCAGCGTCCCCTTCGGCCCAACCACGGTGACCTCGCTGCCCGAGATCTCAAGCTTGACGTTGGCAGGGATCGTGATCGGCAAGCGTCCGATGCGTGACATGGCTCCCCCTACCAGACGTAGGCGAGGACTTCCCCACCCACGCCCTTCTTGGAGGCCTCGCGGTCGGTCAACAGACCGGAGGACGTTGAGATGATGGCAATGCCGAGCCCACCGAGCACCCGAGGCATGCCCGTGCTCTTGGCGTACACGCGCAGCCCAGGCTTGCTCACCCGACGCAGGCCGGCGATCGACCGCTCGCGGCCTGGTCCGTACTTCAGGTCCACCAGCAGAGTGCGGCCAACGACCGCGTCCTCTACCCGCACGCCGGCAATGTAGCCCTGCGCCACCAGGATCCTGGCGATGCCTTCCTTGATCTTCGAATACGGCATCGGCACGGTCTCGTGATATGCACTGTTCCCGTTACGCAGACGAGTCAACATGTCTGCGATCGGGTCGGTCATCGTCATGGCTTTCAAGCCTTCCTCACCGTGGTTTCCGTCATCGGGACCTTCGGCGCTCTTAGAAGTTTGCTGGCGGGGCGTTCACCGCGCCAGATGGTGCTACGTAGGGGGTCTTGGCGCTACCAGGAACTCTTGGTGACGCCGGGCAGCTCACCGTTGTGTGCCATCTCGCGAAGGCAGATCCGGCAAAGGCCGAACTTGCGGTACACCGAATGAGGACGACCGCACCGGTTGCACCGGGTGTAGGCACGCACCGCGAACTTCGGCTTGCGCTTCGCTTTGGCGATCAACGATTTCTTGGCCACGTCAGTTCTCCTTGAAAGGGAAGCCAAGCGCCCGCAACAGCGCGCGCCCTTCCTCGTCATTTGCGGCAGTCGTTACGACGGTGACGTCCATGCCACGGACGCGGTCGATCTTGTCTTGGTTGATCTCGGGGAACATGACCTGCTCGTTGAGCCCGAACGTGTAGTTGCCACGGCCGTCAAACTGCTTCGGAGACAATCCTCGGAAGTCACGAATGCGGGGCAGTGCCACCGACAGCAGTCGATCCAGGAACTCCCACATCCGGTCGCCTCGCAGCGTGGAGTGCGCACCGATCGGCTGGCCTTCGCGCAGCTTGAACTGGGCAATGGACTTGCGAGCCTTGGTGACCTGGGGCTTCTGGCCGGTGATGGTGGCCAAGTCACGGATGGCGCCATCGATGATCTTGGCATCGCGGGCGGCTTCACCCACCCCCATGTTGACTACGATCTTGACCAGGCCGGGCACCTGCATGATGTTGCCCAACTCCAGCGAGCGCTGCAATTCTGCGCGAATCTCGTCGTTGTACCGAGCCTTCAGGCGAGGAACACCCGCCTGTGTCACTGCTGTCATGAAATGTCCTTACCACTGCGCGCCGATACTCGTACGCCGCGCGATCCTGTGTAGCTCGTTCCGTCCGTGCGCTGCTTGTCGACCTCTTCGCGACGCTTGGACACGCGGGTCGCCTTGCCATCGGAATCGACGAGCATCACGTTCGAGATGTGCACGGCCGCTTCCTGGACGATGATGCCGCCAGTCTTGGCGCCGCGAATGCCCTGGCCAACCTTGGTATGGCGCTTGACGCGGTTGACACCTTCGACGATGATCCGGTCCTGGTCGGGGAGGGTCTTGATGACCTTTCCCTTGACCCCTTTGTCCTTGCCGGAGATCACCAGAACGGTGTCACCCTTGCGAATCTTCAAACCGGCCATCACAGCACCTCCGGAGCCAGTGAAATGATCTTCATGAACTTCTTGTCGCGAAGTTCACGCCCGACCGGTCCGAAGATACGGGTACCGCGCGGTTCAAGGTTGTCGCCCTTGAGCACGACAGCGGCGTTCTCATCGAACCGGATGTAGGAACCGTCTGGACGGCGACGTTCCTTCTTGGTCCGCACGATGACGGCCTTGACAACCTCGCCCTTCTTGACGTTGCCACCAGGGATGGCGTCCTTGACCGTCGCCACGATGATGTCGCCGATGCCTGCGTACCGACGTGATGAACCCCCGAGCACGCGAATGCACAGCAGCTCCTTGGCACCAGTGTTGTCGGCCACACGTAGCCGAGATTCCTGCTGAATCACCGGGGCCCCCTCGGAATTGTGAGCGTAGCGAGCGATTGCGTGGGGTGGTTCACTTCGCCTTCTCCAGAATCTCGACCAGGCGCCAACGCTTGGTCGCGGACAGCGGGCGAGTTTCCATGATCAAGACACGGTCACCGGGTCCGCAGATGTTCTGCTCATCGTGAGCCTTCAAACGGTTCGTGCGGCGCACGACCTTGCCGTACATCGGGTGCTTGAACCGATCTTCGACAGCGACCACGATCGTCTTGTCCATCTTGTTGCTGACTACCAGGCCCTCCCGGACCTTGCGATAGCCGCGGGGCGATTCCTCCGCCGGGGTTTGCTCGCTCATGAGTCACCCTCCTGTCCTTCGTAGGCGGTGATTCCGAGTTCACGTTCACGCATGATGGTGTAGATCCGGGCAATCTCGCGGCGCACGGCGCGCAGCCGGCCGTGGCTCTCCAGCTGGCCGGTGGCAGCTTGGAAACGCAGGTTGAAAAGCTCTTCCTTGGACTCGATCAGCTTCCTGTGCAAGCTGTCGTCGTCCATATCGCGCAACTCCAAGGTGGGAGTCAGAATAGCCGCCATCAGTCCTCCACCACCTCTCGCCGGATGATCCGACACTTCATTGGCAACTTGTGCATGGCCCTTGTTAGTGCTTCCCGGGCGGCTTCTTCGTTCGGGTAGGTCAGCTCGAACATCACCCGTCCAGGCTTGACGTTCGCGACCCACCATTCAGGAGAGCCTTTACCCGAACCCATCCGGGTCTCTGCCGGCTTCTTGGTCAGTGGTCGGTCGGGGTAGATCGTGATCCACACCTTGCCGCCACGACGGATGTGCCGGTTGATGGCGATACGGGCGGACTCGATCTGCCGGTTGGTGACGTAAGCCGGCTCCAGTGCCTGCAGGCCCCAGTCGCCGAAAGTCACGGTGGTGCCGCCCTTGGCAACTCCGGAACGTCCGGGGTGGTGCTGCTTGCGGTGCTTGACCTTGCGTGGAATGAGCACTGGGATCAGGCTCCCGTCTGCGGCGCGGCGGCTGCCGCGACCGGCGCTTCTGCAGCGGCACCGGCCGACTGCGACTCAGTACGCGGGGCGCGGCCGCGGCCACCTGCCCCGCCACGATCGCCACGATCGCCACGATCGCCACGATCGTCGCGACGTCCGCGGCCACCGCTACCGGCGCCGGGACGAGACAACCTGGCGTTCTGCTGGGCAAGGCGCTCGGTGCGATCGGTGGAAACCTCACCGTGATACACCCACACCTTCACGCCGATCCGGCCGAAGGTGGTGCGGGCCTCATGGAAGCCGTAGTCGATGTCCGCACGCAGCGTGTGCAACGGAACTCGACCCTCACGGTAGAACTCGGTGCGGCTCATCTCAGCCCCACCCAGACGACCACTGACCTGGATTCTGATGCCCTTGGCGCCGGACTTCATCGCGCTCTGCATAGCCTTACGCATGGCGCGGCGGAACGACACCCGGCTCGACAGCTGTTCTGCCACGCCCTGGGCGATCAACTGCGCGTCCACCTCTGGGTTCTTGACTTCCAGGATGTTCAGCTGCACCTGCTTGCCGGTCAGCTGTTCAAGCTCCCCGCGGATGCGATCTGCCTCTGCCCCGCGCCGGCCGATGACAATGCCTGGACGCGCGGTATAGATATCGATGCGGACCCGTTCGCGAGTGCGCTCGATCTCGACCTTGCTGATGCCGGCACGTTCCATCCCGGTGGTCATCAGCTTGCGGATCTTGACGTCCTCGGCGACATAGTCGCGATAGCGCTGACCGACCTTCGAGCTGTCGGCAAACCAACGGGACGTGAAGTCCGTCGAGATGCCGAGGCGGAAGCCGTGCGGATTGACCTTCTGGCCCACGGTCTACCTCTTCTTTTTTCCGGTCGGCGAGAGCAATGGCTCGACGACAATCGTGATGTGGCTGGTCCGTTTGCGGATCCGGAACGCGCGACCTTGCGCACGCGGACGGAACCGTTTCATCGTCGGTCCCTCGTCCACGTACGCCTTGGTGACAACCAAGGTCGCGGCATCAAGTCCGTCGTTGTTCGTTGCGTTGGCGATGGCGCTCTTGAGCACCTTGCCTACTGGCTCGCTGGCTGCTTGCGGCGCGTAGCGAAGAATCGCTTCCGCCTCGGCAGCAGGTAACCCACGAATGAGGTCCACCACTCGGCGGGCCTTCATGGGCGTGACACGGATGTACCGCGCCCTGGCCATGGCTTCCATCGCAATCCCTCGCTGTCGGTCTGTCGGTTACTGTCGGGCTGACTGTTGTTCTTGCTCGTGCGTCTTGATGTCTTTGGTACGCCGAACGGGCAGATCGGTACCGCGCCTGCTCGGCTAGCGGCGTTTGCTCTTTCGGTCGTCCTTGATGTGGCCTTTGAACGTCCTGGTAGGTGCAAACTCCCCGAGCTTGTGCCCAACCATGTTCTCGCTGATGAAGATCGGCACGTGCTTGCGTCCGTCGTGCACCGCCAGCGTGTGGCCGAGCATGGCAGGCACGATCATTGAACGACGCGACCAGGTCTTGATCACGTTGTGGGTTCCGGCTTCGTTCTGGACTTCCACCTTCTTCATGAGGTGGTCGTCCACAAACGGGCCCTTCTTAAGACTACGCGGCATTGATCAATACCCCTCTAGCGCTTCTTGCCGGTCTTGCGGCGACGGACGATGAACTTGTCGCTGGCCTTGTTCTTGGCCCGCGTGCGACCCTCAGGCTTGCCGTTCGGGTTGACGGGGTGCCGCCCACCAGACGTCTTTCCTTCACCACCACCGTGCGGATGGTCCACCGGGTTCATGACCACACCGCGTACGGTCGGCCGCTTGCCCTTCCAACGCATGCGGCCGGCCTTACCCCAGTTGATATTGGACTGAGAAGCGTTGCCGACCTCACCGATCGAGGCGCGGCACCGCACATCAACGTTGCGAATCTCGCCGGAGGGCAAGCGCAACTGAGCGTAGGGGCCGTCCTTGGCGACGAGTTGAATCTTGGTGCCGGCCGAGCGGCCCATCTTGGCACCGCCACCGGGACGCAGCTCGACGCAGTGGATAACTGTACCGGTCGGGATGTTGCGCAGCGGCAGGTTGTTCCCGGGCTTGATGTCGGCGCCCGGGCCGGTCTCGACCCGATCGCCTTGCGACAATTTGTCCGGAGCGACGATGTAGCGCTTCTCGCCGTCCGCGTAATGCAGCAGCGCGATGCGAGCCGTGCGGTTCGGGTCGTACTCGATGTGCGCTACCTTGGCCGGCACGCCGTCCTTGTCAGACCGCTTGAAATCGATGATCCGGTAGGCGCGCTTGTGTCCGCCGCCCTGGTGGCGGGTCATGATCTTGCCGGAGTTGTTGCGGCCGCCCTTCTTGGGCAGCGGTCGGACCAGCGATTTCTCAGGCGTGGCGCGCGTGACTTCAACGAAGTCGCTCACACTCGAACCGCGACGCGACGACGTCGTTGGCTTGTACTTTCGGATTCCCATGGCTCTTCTCGTGTCCCTTTTAGTCCCGGCCGTTAGGAGACCGGACCTCCGAAGATGTCGATACGGTCGCCCTGCTTGAGTGAGACGATCGCGCGCTTGGTGTCGGCGCGCTTGCCGTACCCCTGACGGGTACGAATCCGCTTGCCCTGACGGTTGTTGGTGTTCACACCGGTGACGTGGACCTTGAAGGCAACCTCGACGGCGATCTTGATCTGGGTCTTGGTCGCGTCCGGATGCACCAGGAACGTGTACTTGTTCTCGTCGAGGAGCCCGTAGCTCTTCTCCGAAACCACCGGTCCGAGCAGGATCTCCCCTGGATCAATCTTCATCAGGCTGCACCTTCTTCCTGCTCTAACGTCTGTGCAGCGGCCGCCAGGGCTCGCTTGGACAGCGTCTTCGACGAACGCTCCACAAAGGCCTCAAGTGAGGCGCGGGTGAACACGATGTCGTCACTGATCAACACGTCGTAGGCGTTGAGCTGCTCCTGCGTCAGCAGGTGCACCCCGTCCGCGTTGCGCAGCGAACGCCAAGCCATTGACTCGGGCGAGTCCAGTACGACCAGCACGTTGGTGCGCTCACTGATTGAACGGAGCAGGTTCACTGCGGCCTTGGTCGAGACACTGTCACCGACGACGAAGTCCGCCACCACATGGATGCGTTCGTTGCGGGCCCGATCACTGAGCGCCCCGCGCAGAGCTCCGGCAATCATCTTCTTCGGCGTCCGCTGGGAGTAGTCGCGGGGCTTGGGTCCATGAACAACACCGCCGCCGACGAACTGGGGTGCACGCGTCGAACCCTGTCGGGCGCGTCCGGTGCCCTTCTGCTTGTACGGCTTACGACCGCCACCACGAACCTCGCCGCGACGCTTGGTGCTGTGGGTTCCCTGCCGGGCTGCCGCCAACTGCGCGACGACGACCTGGTGGATCAGCGGAATGTTGACTTCAACATCGAAGATCGCGGCAGGCAACTCGACGGTACCGTCAGTGCCGCCCTCGACTGTGCGCACGTCCACTGTTGTCATTTCGCCGCCCCGCCCTTCACCGCATTGCGGATCAGCACCAGAGCGCCCTTGGGCCCGGGTACAGCGCCGCGGATCAAGATCAGTCCGCGCTCCACATCGACCTTGACCACGGTCAGGTTCTGGGTGGTCTGGCGATCTTGTCCCATCCGACCAGCCATCCGAACCCCGGCAAAAACCCTGCCCGGGGTGGCGCAGGCGCCGATGGAACCCGGCGAGCGGTGCTTGCGTTGCACACCGTGCGAAGCCTTCAAGCCGGAGAACCCGTGACGCTTCATGACGCCGGCGTAGCCCTTGCCCTTGGTGGTGCCCGTCACGTCGACCAGCTGCCCGGCCTCGAAAATGTCGGGGCCGATCTCCTGGCCGAGCGTGTACTCCGATGCATCGTCGGTGCGCAGCTCAACCAGGTGACGCCGCGGTGCGGTGCCGGCCTTCGCGAAGTGACCCGCCGAAGGTTGATTCACCTTCCGCGGCTCGATCGCTCCGAAACCCAACTGAACCGCCGAGTACCCATCCGTGTCGGGCGTGCGAACCTGCGTCACGACGCATGGTCCCGCCTTGATCACGGTCACGGGTACGACGCGGTTTGCGTCATCCCAGACCTGGGTCATGCCGAGTTTCTCACCCAGCACGCCCTTCACATTCCTACCCATGATTGTTGTGTCCTCGCCAGGTCTAGAGCTTGATCTCGATGTCGACGCCAGCCGGCAGGTCGAGCCGCATCAGCGAGTCGACCGTCTTGGGCGTCGGGTCAAGAATGTCGATGAGTCGCTTGTGCGTGCGCATCTCGAAGTGCTCGCGGCTGTCCTTGTACTTGTGCGGCGAGCGAATGACGCAGTACACGTTCTTCTCGGTCGGCAGCGGCACTGGGCCGGCAACCTGCGCACCGGTACGAGTCACCGTCTCGACGATCTTGCGCGCCGACTGGTCGATGACCTCGTGGTCGTAGGCCTTGAGCCTAATGCGGATCTTCTGTCCCGCCATGACCGCTCTTCCCTCACTCTGTGTTCGTGCACGTCTTCGGAGTCTTACTGTTCTTGCTGGCTTACTCAGCTAGCCCAGCCCAAACATGAAAAATCTTGGTCTTTCGTCTTTCATCTTTGAACCATTCAGCGGCGGCTGGGCCGTCGCTGCCAAGGCCGCAGGACGCGCCGCCTGCGCTAGCAGGCAAGCGATCCGAGAACGCTGGCAGCGACGAGTCCAGTCGTCGCCCTAATTACTTCGTAACCTTAATGACTTTGCCGGCTCCGACGGTGCGACCGCCCTCACGGATGGCGAACTGCAGGCCGTCTTCCATGGCGATCGGCTGGATCAGCTTGACGGACATCTCGGTGTTGTCACCGGGCATGACCATCTCGGTGCCCTCGGGCAGCGTCACAACGCCGGTCACGTCGGTGGTGCGGAAGTAGAACTGCGGCCGGTAGTTGTTGAAGAACGGCGTGTGACGACCGCCTTCGTCCTTGCTCAGGATGTAGGCCTGGGCTTCGAACTCGGTGTGCGGGGTGGTGGTCCCCGGCTTGATCACGACCATGCCGCGCTCGACGTCCTCGCGCTTGGTGCCACGAAGCAGCAGACCGACGTTCTCGCCAGCCTGGCCCTCGTCGAGCAGCTTGCGGAACATCTCGATTCCGGTGACTGTGGTCTTGGCCGACGAATCGCGGATGCCGACGATCTCGACCTCCTCGTTCACCTTGACCACGCCGCGCTCGATGCGACCGGTGACGACGGTGCCGCGACCGGTGATGGTGAACACGTCCTCGACGGGCATCAGGAACGGCTTGTCAACCTCGCGCTCCGGCATCGGAATGTACTCATCGACCTGGTCCATGAGATCCAGGACGGTCTTTCCCCACTCCGCGTCGCCTTCAAGCGCCGGCAGTGCACCAACGCGCACGACTGGGCAGTCATCACCGGGGAACTCGTAGTTGCTCAGCAACTCCCGAACCTCAAGCTCGACGAGCTCCAGGATCTCCTCGTCATCGACCATGTCGCACTTGTTCAGTGCCACAACGATCGACGGCACACCGACCTGGCGAGCCAGGATGACGTGCTCCTTGGTCTGGGGCATCGGACCATCTGTGGCTGCAACCACCAGGATCGCACCGTCCATCTGGGCGGCACCGGTGATCATGTTCTTGATGTAGTCAGCGTGACCGGGGCAGTCCACGTGTGCGTAGTGGCGCTTCTCGGTCTGGTATTCGACGTGCGCGATCGAGATGGTGATACCGCGCTGACGCTCTTCCGGCGCCTTGTCGATCTGGTCAAATGCGGAAACCGCATTCAGGGTCGGGTACTTGTCATGCAGCACCTTGGTGATCGCCGCCGTAAGCGTCGTCTTTCCGTGGTCAATGTGACCAATGGTGCCGATGTTGACGTGTGGCTTAGTCCGCTCGAACTTTGCCTTCGCCACGGGGGCCTCCTCTAACTGTTGTCTCTGCCGGTGCTGCCCCGCCACTTCCTGAAGCGGCGAGCCGGTGTCCGTATGATTCTTTGGCTGGTTTTCGTGTTGTGCTGGTTCGGGTGTCTTGCCTGGTCGTGCGGTCAGTGCACGGTGAGCTGACTCACCGTTGGGTGTGTGTTATTCGCCGCGTGACTTCGCGATGATTTCTTCGGCTACGTTGTTAGGAACCTGTGCGTACGAGTCGAACTGCATGGAATAGCTGGCGCGACCTTGGGTACGACTGCGCAAGTCTCCCACATAGCCGAACATCTCCGACAGCGGCACCAGAGCACGCACGATCCGTGCCCCAGCGCGCTCATCCATCGCCTGGATCTGGCCACGGCGCGAGTTCAGGTCGCCGATGACGTCGCCCATGAAGTCCTCGGGTGTGAAGACCTCGACCTCCATCAGCGGCTCGAGCAATACCGGTCCGGCCCGACGGGCGCCTTCCTTGAAGGCCATCGATCCGGCAATCTTGAAGGCCATCTCGGACGAGTCCACATCGTGGTACGCACCGTCGAGCAGGGTCACCTTGATGTCCACCATGGGGTAGCCGGCCAACACGCCGGTCTCCATGGCGGACTGCGCGCCGGCATCGGTGGATGGGATGTACTCGCGCGGGATGCGGCCACCGGTGACTTTGTTCACGAACTCGTAGCCAACCTCGGAGCGCGAGTCCTCGTTCTCTTCGGTGCGCGGGTTCGGCTCGATCGCCAGGATGACCCGGGCGAACTGACCGGAACCGCCGGTCTGCTTCTTGTGCGTGTACTCGACCTTCGGAACGGCTTTGGTGATCGTCTCGCGGTAGGCGACCTGCGGCTTACCGACGTTGGCTTCGACCCCGAACTCACGGCGCATGCGATCGACCAGCACCTCGAGGTGCAGCTCACCCATACCCGCGATGATCGTCTGCCCGGTCTCCTCGTCGGAGTGCACCCGGAAGGTCGGATCCTCGTCAGAGAGCCGTTGAATGGCGGTTGCCAGCTTGTCCTGGTCGCTCTTGGTCTTGGGCTCCACTGCGACGTCAATCACCGGTGCCGGGAAAGTCATGGACTCCAGCACAACCGGATTGGCCGGGTCGCACAGCGTCTCACCCGTGGTGGTGTCCTTCAGGCCCATGACGGCGACGATCTCGCCGGCACCGGCCGAGTCGATCTCTTCCCGCTTGTTCGCGTGCATCCGGTAGATCTTGCCGATGCGCTCCTTGCGGCCCTTGACACTGTTGAGCACCGCCGAGCCGGTCATGACCTTGCCCGAGTAGATGCGCACGTAGGTCAGCTTGCCCAGGTGGGGATCACTCATGATCTTGAAGGCCAGGGAGGCGAAAGGCTGAGTAACATCCGGCAGGCGGTCGACCACAACCGACTCGTCGCCGGGCTTGGTCCCCTTGATGCCATCAATGTCCAGCGGCGAGGGCAGGTAGGCCACCACCGCGTCGAGCATCGGCTGCACGCCCTTGTTCTTGAACGCTGATCCGGTCAGCACCGGCGTGATGGCATCGGCAATAGTTGCGCGCCGGATGGCCGCCTGGAGTTCGGCGTTGGTGGGAATCTCACCGTCGAGGAACTTCTGCATCATCTCGTCGTCGTTCTCGGAGATGGTCTCGATCAGCCGATCACGCCACACCGCAGCATCGTCAGCAAGCTCGGCAGGGATGTCCTCGATGGAGTAGTCCTCACCCATCTTGGTGTCTTCGGGCCACACCAGCGCGCGCATCTCGACGAGGTCGATCACGCCACGCAACTGGGCTTCACTTCCGATCGGGATCTGCAGCACCAACGGCGTGGCACCCAGCCGGCTGATGATCGAATCGACGCACATGTAGAAATCGGCACCGGTGCGGTCAAGCTTGTTGATGAAGCACATCCGCGGAACCTTGTACTTATCCGCCTGACGCCACACGGTCTCGGACTGCGGTTCGACGCCGGCAACTCCGTCGAACACCGCGACTGCACCGTCGAGCACACGCAAGGACCGCTCAACCTCAACCGTGAAGTCGACGTGGCCGGGAGTGTCGATGATGTTGATCTGATGACCGAGCCAATTGCAGGTGGTGGCAGCGGAGGTAATCGTGATGCCGCGCTCCTGCTCTTGCTCCATCCAGTCCATGGTGGCGGCGCCGTCGTGGACTTCACCAATCTTGTAGTTGATGCCGGTGTAGTACAGGATGCGCTCAGTCGTCGTGGTTTTCCCCGCGTCGATGTGCGCCATGATCCCGATGTTGCGGACCTTGGCGAGGTCGGTCTGGGTTCCGGTGGCCACGAATGTGTTCTCCTGCGTCTGACGAACTGAAATGGACAGAAAGTTGTTGGGTGGTGCTGGTGTCCCGAGTGCTACCAGCGGTAGTGCGCGAAGGCCTTGTTGGACTCGGCCATCTTGTGGGTGTCTTCACGCTTCTTGACCGAGGCACCGAGGCCGTTGCTGGCATCGAGGATCTCGTTCATCAAGCGGTCGGTCATGGTCTTCTCACGGCGGGCCCGCGAGTAGTTGATCAGCCAGCGCAGTGCCAACGTGTTGGCTCGCAGCGGCTTGACCTCAATCGGCACCTGGTAGGTGGCGCCTCCAACGCGACGGCTCTTGACCTCCAGCGTCGGCTTGACGTTGTCCAGCGCACGCTTGAGCGTCAGTACTGGATCGGTGCCGGTCTTCTCACGGCAGCCTTCCAAAGCGCCATAAACGATGGCCTCAGCTGTGGACTTCTTGCCGTCGAGCAGCACTTTGTTCACCAGCAGGGAGACCAGTGGCGATGAGTAGACCGGGTCGACGATGATTGGCCGCTTGGGGGCGGGGCCTTTACGAGGCATGCGCTGCTAACCCTTTTCCTTCTTGGCGCCGTAGCGACTGCGGGCTTGTTTACGGTTTTTGACGCCCTGGGTATCCAGCGCGCCCCGGACGACCTTGTAGCGAACGCCGGGTAAGTCCTTGACGCGGCCTCCGCGGACCAGCACGATCGAGTGCTCCTGCAGGTTGTGACCGACGCCCGGGATGTACGCAGTGATCTCAATACCACTGGACAGCCGAACACGGGCAACCTTGCGAAGCGCCGAGTTGGGCTTCTTCGGCGTTGTCGTGTAGACGCGCGTGCAGACCCCACGTCGCTGTGGGCTTCCCTTGAGCGCAGGGGTCTTGCTCTTCGAGACCTTGTCCTGCCGGCCCTTGCGGACCAACTGCTGAATGGTGGGCACCGATTCTCCGTACATGCTGGGCTGTCAGTTGTCTGGGGTCTTGCCTGTCTTAGTGCGGTTCCTTCATGTCGTGCCGTCGTTCTGTGCTTCGTTCCACCCCTGCCGGCTCCGACCCACGCGGACGGCGTGTCGCGCCCGCGGGCAGGAAAATGCCCCCGGCCGAAATACGGCCATCCGACTTGGGTGCCGAATCCGCCACTTGGCCGACCACCTGCTACCCCTACCTCCGGCCAATGAGCCAGTGGTGGTGCTTCAGCACAGTCGCCTTGGACGTATCCGAGCAACTGCCGTCTGGTGGTCGCTCTCTGCCGAGAGCGGGAACCTGGGGTGGTCCCAGGCACGAATGTTTAGGTTACTCCACAGCCCTTACTCACGTCAAAGGCGGTACCCCAAATATGGCGTATCACTCACTGCCAGTGGCTGTCTGGCAGTCACCGAATTCCTACCAGCGAAGTCGGCGATCAGCCTAGCCAGGGCAGTACAAGACCGCTGAGTTCGTTGAGGTGACTGGTCGAGCCACTGGACGGCGTGGTGGCGGCCAGAATCAGAAACAGCAGGAAGAAGGCGGCGTAGGCCAGCACGAACAGCCCCCACACGACGATGAACACCCACGAGATGATCCTGGCCGCGGTGACGAACCCGGCGCCGATCTGCCACCCGCCACTGGCATCGATGGCCTTCTTGGCCTTGCCCGCAAGAACCAGCGCGATAATCGAGGGGACGATCGGGCACATGAACGCCCCGACCAACGAGAGCACGAACGCGATGATCGCGTTGCTGTTCGTTTCGGGCATCCTGGGCGGGACATAGCCCCCCGAATAGCCCCGGTAACCGCTGGCGTAGCCCTGCCCGTAGGTGGTGGGGACGGGCACGATCGCGGCCGGTGGAACGTAGGGGGCGGTGGGAGGCGCACCGTACGGCGCAGTCGGGGGCTGGGCACCGTACGGCGCAGTCGGGGGCTGGGCCCCGTACGGCGCGGTCGGCGGCACTCCGTAGGCGGCGGTGGGCTGCTGAGCCCCGTATGCCGTAGTCGGCTGCTGGGCTCCATAGACGGCTGTCGGCTGTTGGGCCCAATCCGGCGCAGATTGGGGTGGCTGCGGTCGGGGTGGCGCTGTCGGAGGAACAACGACGGCCGGAGGCTGGTCTTGTGGAGTCGACGAACTCGCGGGCGGCTGGGAATCGGGCGGTGGCTGCTGTTCCGACACGATGGACCTCCGATGTGCGCCGCGGTTCCGATGAGCATGCCACAAACCTGACACACCCGCGACAGAGTCGATCCAGCCATCTTAGGCCGTATCACGCTCCCGTTGGCTGGTGGATTGTGTTCAGCCGGTGGGAGGTGGCCCTCCCCGGACCTCAAATGACCGACGAACAACAAACCACCGACGAACAACAAACCACCGACGTCCGAAGGCCCCGGCAGATCTGCCGGGGCCTTCGGACGCGGGTGTTAGCCGCGGTAGTCGGAGGAACCGTAGTCGTACTCTTCAAGCCTGACCGGCGGCGCGGTCGGCGCTCCGAAGGAGCCGTAGTCCATGTCGTCGTACGCCGTCAGTTGCGCGTACATGGCCTGCTTGGCTTCCTCGGTCGGCTCGACCTTGACGTTCCGGTAGCGGCTCAGCCCGGTGCCTGCCGGGATCAGCTTGCCGATGATCACGTTCTCCTTGAGTCCGAGCAACGGATCGCTCTTGGCATGGATCGCGGCATCGGTCAGCACCCGGGTCGTCTCCTGGAACGATGCCGCAGACAGCCACGACTCGGTCGCCAGCGACGCCTTGGTGATCCCCATCAGCTCGGGACGACCAGATGCCGGCTGGCGGCCTTCCTTCAGGATGATCCGGTTACGGGCCTGGAACGAGGCCTGCTCGACCAGCGATCCGGTCAGGAAGTCCGAATCACCGGACTCGATGATGGTGATCCGCTTGAGCATCTGACGAACGATCACCTCGATGTGCTTGTCGTGGATCGAGACACCCTGCGACCGGTAGACCTGCTGCACCTGATCGACCAGGTGCAGCTGAACCGCACGCGGCCCAAGGATCCGCAGAACCTGCTTGGGATCCACGGCCCCGACCGTCAGCTGTTCGCCGACCTTCACATGAGCACCCGGCTCGACGAGCAGCCGAACACGCTTGGAGACCGGGTAGCCGATCTCCTCACTGCCATCATCCGGCACGACGACAATCTTGCGGAGCTTGTCCGCGTCGTCGATCCGGATAGTGCCGGCCACCTCGGTGATCGGCGCCACGCCTTTCGGGGTGCGTGCCTCGAAGAGTTCGACAATACGGGGCAGACCCTGGGTGATGTCATCACCTGCGACGCCGCCGGTATGGAACGTACGCATGGTCAGCTGGGTGCCCGGCTCGCCGATGGACTGAGCGGCAACGATGCCGATCGCTTCCCCGACATCGACCAGGCTTCCGGTCGCCAGCGACCGTCCGTAGCACGTGGAGCAGGCACCGACCTTGCTCTCGCAGACCAGCACCGACCGCGCCTTGACGCTCTGAACACCGGCGGCCACGAGCGACTCGATCAACGCGATGGAGAGTTCATCACCGCGCGACGCCAGCGTCACACCATCGACGACGATATCGTCGGCGAGCACCCTGGACGCCGCTGACGTGTCCACGTTGTCGACGACCCGCAGGGCACCGTCTTCGCCCCTCACACCGATCTCGGCCGGCAGGCCTCGCTCGGTACCGCAGTCCTCCTCGCGGACGATGACGTCTTGCGAGACATCGACCAACCGGCGGGTCAGGTAGCCCGAGTCGGCGGTCCGCAGCGCGGTGTCCGCCAGACCCTTACGAGCACCGTGGGTGGAGATGAAGTACTCCAGCACGGATAGACCTTCACGGAAGTTCGACTTGATGGGCCGAGGGATGATTTCACCCTTGGGGTTGGTCACCAGACCGCGCATGCCGGCGATCTGCTTGACCTGCATCATGTTTCCGCGGGCACCGGAGTCGACCATCATGAACACCGGGTTGGTCTTGGGGAAGTTCTCGAACATCGCCGCCGAGACCTTGTCCGTCGTCTGAGTCCAGATCTCGATGAGTTCCTGACGACGTTCGTGCTCGGTGATCAGACCACGTTCGAACTGGCTCTGCACCTTTTCGTCGCGGGCTTCGGCCTCCTTGATCAGCGCCGGCTTGGCAGCGGGCGTGACCACGTCGGAGATCGAGATGGTGACCCCCGAGCGGGAAGCCCAGTAGAAGCCGAGCTCCTTGAGGGCGTCGAGCGTGGCAGCTACCTGAACCTTGGGCTGACCGTCGGCCAGGTTGTTGACGATCGAGCCGAGCACCTTCTTGTCCACTACCCGGTCTTCGAACGGGTATCCAGCCGGCATGGCGCCGTTGAACAACGCCCGGCCGAGGGTGGTTTCCAGGATGAACGGCTGGCCCAGCTCCCAACCCTCGCGAATCGGGTACCCGGCTGGCGGCGTGGACGTGCCGTCGAGGCGGATCTTGACCTTGGACCGCAGCGACAGTTGATGGGCGTCGAACGCCATCATCGCCTCGGCGATCGAGGTGAAGGCACGTCCCTCCCCCAGACCGCCTTCTTCGTGGCCGGTCAGGAAGTAGATGCCCAGCACCATGTCCTGGGTCGGCGTGGTGATCGGACGACCGTTCGCCGGGGACAGGATGTTGTTCGCCGACAGCATCAGGATGCGCGCTTCGGCCTGTGCCTCTGCAGACAGCGGCAGGTGCACAGCCATCTGGTCGCCGTCGAAGTCCGCGTTGAACGCGGTACAGACCAACGGGTGGATCTGGATGGCCTTGCCTTCGATGAGCTGCGGCTCGAACGCCTGGATGCCGAGGCGGTGCAGGGTGGGTGCCCGGTTGAGCATCACCGGGTGTTCGGCGATGACCTCTTCGAGTACGTCCCACACGACCGGACGCGAACGTTCCACCATGCGCTTGGCGCTCTTGATGTTCTGCGCATGGTTCAGGTCCACCAAGCGCTTCATGACGAACGGCTTGAACAGCTCCAGCGCCATCTGCTTGGGCAGACCGCACTGGTGGAGCTTGAGCTGCGGCCCGACGACGATCACGGATCGGCCGGAGTAGTCCACCCGCTTGCCGAGCAGGTTCTGACGGAACCGACCCTGCTTGCCCTTGAGCATGTCCGACAGCGACTTCAGCGGTCGGTTGCCCGGACCGGTGACCGGACGCCCGCGACGGCCGTTGTCGAACAGCGCGTCGACGGACTCCTGCAGCATCCGCTTCTCGTTATTGACGATGATCTCGGGTGCCCCGAGGTCGAGCAGGCGCTTGAGCCGGTTGTTCCGGTTGATGACGCGCCGATACAGGTCGTTCAGGTCCGAGGTGGCGAATCGGCCACCGTCGAGCTGGACCATCGGCCGCAGATCCGGTGGGATGATCGGCACGCAGTCCAGCACCATCCCCATCGGAGAGTTGGTGGTCGACAGGAACGCATTGACGACCTTCAGCCGCTTGAGCGCGCGGGTCTTCTTCTGTCCCTTGCCGGTCGCGATGATCTCGCGCAGCGTCTCGGATTCGGCCGCCAAATCGAAGGTCTCCAGCCGATGCTTGATCGCAGCGGCTCCCATGCCCCCGGAGAAGTAACGGCCGAAGCGGTCGCGCATCTCGCGGTACAGCGTCTCGTTGCCTTCCAGATCCTGGACCTTCAGCGTCCGGAACCGGTCGAACACATCGCCGAGATCCTTGATCTGGGTGTCAGCCCGACGACGGATACCCGCCATCTCGCGCTCTCCGGCCTCGCGGACCTTGCGACGCTGGTCGCTCTTGGCCCCAGCGGCTTCGAGCGCCGCGAGGTCCTCTTCGAGCTTGGCCTGGCGCCGGTTGATGTCCTCGTCGCGTCGATTGGCGATGGTCTGCTTCTCGACCTCGATCTTGGCTTCCAGGCTCGGAAGGTCGCGGTGACGCTCTTCCTCGTTCACCTCGGTGATCATGTAGGCGGCGAAGTAGATGACCTTCTCCAGGTCCTTCGGCGCTAGGTCGAGCAAGTAGCCCAGCCGACTCGGTACACCCTTGAAGTACCAGATGTGGGTGACCGGCGCGGCAAGCTCAACGTGGCCCATCCGCTCGCGGCGCACCTTGGCACGGGTGACCTCGACACCGCAGCGCTCACAAATGATCCCCTTGAAACGGACCCTCTTGTACTTGCCGCAGTAGCACTCCCAGTCCCGGGTGGGACCGAAGATTTTCTCGCAGAACAGGCCGTCCTTCTCTGGCTTGAGCGTGCGGTAGTTGATCGTCTCTGGCTTCTTGACCTCGCCATGCGACCAGGCACGAATGTCGTCCGCGGTCGCCAAGCCGATACGGAGTTCATCGAAGAAATTCACATCAAGCATCAGCGGGTGCCTCCAAGCAGATTACGGTCTGAAGCTGGGGTCCCCGCGAAGTATCCGAGCGAAGCGAGGAACTTTGTGGGGTGGTAGCCACGGGTCGGGGTCCCCGTGAAGTATCCGAGCGAAGCGAGGAACTTCATGGGGCGCCTAGACCTCCTCAACGCTGCTGGGCTCACGCCGCTGCAGGTCGATCCCGAGCTCTTCTGCCGCTCGGAAAACGTCCTCATCGGAGTCCTTCATTTCGATGGCTTGCCCATCGCTGGCCAGCACCTCAACGTTCAGGCACAGAGACTGCATTTCTTTGATCAACACCTTGAATGACTCGGGAATGCCAGGTTCAGGAATGTTCTCTCCCTTGACGATGGCCTCGTAGACCTTGACGCGACCGAGCACATCGTCGGACTTGATGGTGAGCAGCTCCTGCAGCGCGTAGGACGCGCCGTAGGCCTCCAGCGCCCACACCTCCATCTCGCCGAAACGCTGACCACCGAACTGCGCCTTACCACCGAGCGGCTGCTGAGTGATCATGGAGTACGGTCCGGTCGAACGGGCGTGGATCTTGTCATCAACCAAGTGGTGAAGCTTGAGCACGTACAGGTAGCCGACCGAGACCGGCGCGGGGTACGGCTCTCCGGAACGGCCGTCGATCAGCCGGGCCTTGCCGGACTCATCGACCAGCCGCTGTCCGTCGCGGGTCTTGAGGGTCGATCCCAGCAAGCCGGTGATCTCTTCCTCGCGGGCACCGTCGAAGACCGGCGTGGCCACCCTGGTTCCGGGCGGAGCCGAACGGGCGTTGTGGTTGAGGCGTTCGGCCCACTCCGGGTTCCCTTCGACCTCCCAGCCGCGGCTGGCCACCCAACCGAGGTGGGTCTCCAGAACCTGACCGACGTTCATCCGACCCGGCACGCCGAGCGGGTTGAGCACGACATCCACTGGTGTGCCGTCTTCCAGGAAGGGCATGTCCTCGATCGGCAGCACCTTCGAGATAACACCCTTGTTGCCGTGGCGGCCGGCCAGCTTGTCACCGACGTTGATCTTGCGCTTCTGGGCAACGTGCACCCGGACCAGCCGGTTCACCCCGGGCGGCAGTTCGTCACCGTCGTCGCGGTCGAAGACACGAACGCCGATGATGACGCCGGCCTCGCCGTGCGGGACCTTCAGTGAGGTATCGCGCACCTCACGGGACTTCTCGCCGAAGATGGCCCGCAGCAGGCGCTCCTCCGGGGTCAGCTCGGTCTCACCCTTGGGCGTGACCTTGCCGACCAGCACGTCGCCGGGGACAACCTCGGCGCCGATCCGGATGATGCCTCGCTCGTCAAGATCGGCGAGCACTTCTTCGGCCACGTTCGGGATGTCCCGAGTGATCTCCTCGGCACCGAGTTTGGTGTCGCGGGCGTCCACCTCATGCTCTTCGATGTGGATCGAAGACAGCACATCGTCGAACACCAATCGCTGGCTCAAGATGATGGCGTCCTCGTAGTTGTGCCCCTCCCAGGACATGAACGCAACGAGCAGGTTGGTCCCGAGTGCCATGTCCGCGCCGTCGGTGCAGGGACCGTCTGCGATGACTTCCCAAGCCTCGATCCGCTGGCCTTCGTAAACCAACGGGCGCTGGTTGTAACAGGTGCCCTGGTTCGACCGACGAAACTTGCGAACGCGGTAGGTGTGGGCGGTGCCGTCGTCTTGGGCGACCTCGATAGCGTCCGCACTGACCTCGACGATCTCGCCGGCCTGCTGGGCAACGATGACATCGCCAGCATCGGCAGCGGCGCGATACTCCATCCCGGTTCCGACGAAGGGCGCGTCAGAACGGATCAGCGGCACCGCTTGGCGCTGCATGTTCGATCCCATCAGCGCGCGGTTGGCATCGTCGTGCTCAAGGAATGGGATCATCGCGGTCGCCACCGACACCATCTGCCGGGGCGATACGTCCATGTAGTCGACGTCATGTGGAATGACGTAGTCGACCTCGCCGGCCTTCTTACGCACGAGCACGCGTGGTTCGGCAAAATTGCCGTCGGCGGCCAGTGGCGAGCTCGCCTGGGCCACCACGTACAGATCCTCTTCATCCGCCGTCAGGTAGTCGATCTTGTCGGTCACCTTGCCGTCGACGACCTGCCGGTAGGGGGTTTCCACGAAGCCGAAGGCACTGACACGCGCGAAGGTGGACAGCGATCCGATCAGACCGATGTTCGGGCCTTCCGGAGTTTCGATGGGGCACATCCGACCGTAGTGCGACGGGTGCACATCGCGGACCTCGAAGCCGGCCCGCTCACGGGACAGACCGCCAGGTCCGAGCGCCGACAGTCGACGCTTGTGGGTCAGTCCGGCCAGTGGGTTGGTTTGGTCCATGAACTGCGATAGCTGGCTGGTCCCGAAGAACTCCTTCAGCGACGCCACCACCGGACGAATGTTGATCAGTGTCTGCGGAGTGATCGCCTCGACGTCCTGGGTCGTCATCCGTTCCCGGACCACCCGCTCCATCCTGGACAATCCGGTCCGGATCTGGTTCTGGATCAGCTCTCCGACAGTGCGCAGCCGACGATTGCCGAAGTGATCGATATCGTCGGTCTCCACCCGAACCTCGCCGCGGGGGCTGTCCATGGTGGCGTCGCCGTTGTGCAGCCGAACCATGTACTCGATCGCAGCAACGATGTCCTCGATCCGCAGCACGCTGGCGTTCAGCGGGGCTTCGCAGCCGAGCTTCTTGTTGATCTTGTAGCGGCCGACCTTGGCTAGGTCGTAACGCTTGGGATTGAAGTAGTAGTTGTTCAACAGCGTGCGCGCGGCCTCGTCCGTGGGCGGCTCGCCCGGGCGCAGCTTGCGGTAGATGTCGAGCAGCGCCTCTTTCTCACCGACCGTCGGATCCTTTTCAAGGGTCGCGCGCATCGACTCGTACTGACCGAAGCGCTCAATGATCTGCTCACTGGTCATGCCGAGGGCCTTGAGCAGCACCGTCACCGGCTGCTTGCGCTTGCGATCGACGCGGACTCCAACCATGTCCTTCTTGTCGATCTCGAACTCGAGCCACGCTCCGCGGGATGGAATGATCTTGGCGACGAAGACGTCCTTATCGGCAGTCTTGTCGATGTTCATCTCGAAGTAGACCCCGGGTGAACGCACGAGCTGTGAGACGACGACACGCTCGGTGCCGTTGATGATGAACGTCCCCTTGTCCGTCATCAGCGGGAAGTCACCCATGAACACGGTCTGCGACTTGATCTCGCCGGTCTCGTTGTTCATGAACTCCGCAGTGACGAACAGCGGTGCCGAGTAAGTGAAGTCCTTGTCACGACACTGCTCGACGGTGTACTTCGCCGGCTCGAAGCGGTGATCCCGAAAGGACAGCGACATGGTGCCGCTGAAGTCCTCGATCGGGCTGATCTCCTCGAAGATCTCTTCAAGGCCCGACTTGGTCGGGACGTCCTTGAGCCCTGACTCCAGGGCTGCTTCGATTCGGGCTCTCCACGCATCATTACCCAGCAGAGCGTCGAACGACGTGGTCTGCAGGGCAAGCAGATTCGGAACCTCTAGAGGCTCTCGGATCTTTGCGAAGGAAACGCGGGGGGTGATGGGCGGGGCCGGGGTGATTGGGGTGCGCAGGGCAGCCAACTTCGTGTGGTCCTTCCGAGATCTCTCAAAGGGGGATAATCCGCGCATGCCAAACACCCTGTGTCAAGTTTCGGTCCCCCCGGACTTCATGCCTATCTGCGACGCATCTAGATGGACGAGTCTCTAGAGGGTCGCCGGGTCATGAACAAGGTCATCTGTTTTTGAGCAGCAGAACGCGCAGCACCGCAAAACGCAACTGTACGTCAGCACCCTGGATTTGCCAAGGGCCTTACCCAAGGTAAGCCTCACCTGTGACTGACTTCACAGCCACCCCGTTTGACCCCGCTGGCTCCGCTGACCCCGCAAATAACGTTGAGTGGGGAGTTGTCGTCGGTTTCCTTGATCGAAAACGACGACAACTCCCCACTCAACACTGGTGCACGCTGGGTTACCCCGACGTTTCGTGCGGGAGGGTGCTACTTGACGACGACGGTGGCGCCAGCTGCCTCGAGGGCTTCCTTGGCCTTGGTCGCGGTCTCCTTGTTGACCTTCTCCAGGATCTCCTTGGGCGCGCTCTCGACCAGAGCCTTTGCCTCGCCGAGTCCCAGGCTGGTCAGCGAACGGACCTCCTTGATGACCTGGATCTTCTTGGCGCCAATGTCCTGCAGGATCACGTCGAACTCATCCTGCTCTTCCACGGCCTCGGCAGGTGCGCCTCCGCCGGCAGCAGCGGCAGCCACGGCAACCGGTGCGGCTGCGGTAACGCCGAAGGTTTCTTCGAATTGCTTGACGAACTCAGACAGCTCAAGCAAGGTCATTTCCTTGAATGCGTCGAGCAGTTCGTCGGTTGAGAGCTTCGCCATGTCGGCGGTCCTTTCGTACGGCTATCCGAAGCAGGAGTGCCCCGGAAGACTGTGGGTTGGATAGTGCGGCTATTCGGTCATGCGGCGTGAGTTGTTGCGTTGGTTGATCGGGTGCATTCGACGATCGGTTGTGCTGAGTCGTCAAGGCTAGTTCGGCGATACGTCGGACGTTGGTCTGTCCTAGGCTTCGCCACCCTCGGTTTCTTCGGGCGGTGTTACATCCGCTGGTGCCTCTTCCGCCGGTGCGGACTGCTCGGCGGACACAGCCACGGCGGGACCCTCTGCCTCGACCTTGGCGCGCAAGGCATCCACGGTTCGGGCGGTCTTGGATAGCGGAGCGGCGAACAGGCTGACCGCCTGCTGCAAAGAACCACTCATTGCTCCGGCCAGCTTGGCGAGCAGGACCTCACGGGATTCCAGATCGGCCAGCTTGGAGATCTCGGCGACCGTGAGGGGTTTGCCATCCATGTAGCCGCCCTTGATGACCAGGGCAGGATTGGCCTTGGCGAACTCTTTGAGGCCCTTGGCTGCAGCGACGACATCGCCCTCGACGAACGTGAAGGCGCTCGGACCGACGAGGAGATCGTCGAAACCCTCGACGCCAGCTTGCTTGGCGGCGATCTTCGCTAGCGTGTTCTTGACGACCGCGTAAGTGCTGCCTTCCCCCAGCGAACGGCGCAACTCCTTGAGCTGGGCCACGCTCAGGCCGCGATACTCGGTGAGCACGGTCGCCGACGAACTGCGGAACTTCTCAGCGATCTCTGCAACCGCGGTGACCTTGTCTGACGAGGCCATGTTTCTCCTTACTGCGAGTTTCTCGCAGACTGCGAACTTCACGGAACTGACTGAACCGACTCAGAACAACAAGAAACCCGGGGCGCAGATGCGCTCCGGGCTGATGTACGCGCAGCTTGACGCTGCGGCCCTGGCTCACCTGCGCTGGCTTCGTCGCGGAACTTCGCTGCTTGTGGCGTGCCAGAAGCAGGACCAGCGGTCTTCGGTGGGCCAACCTTACCCCGCCACCGGTTGCCATCCCCACCCAGCCCCGAGGTTCATCGTCTTAGCACCCGAAAAGCCGCCTTCCCGGCCGTTTCCGGGCGGTTTGGGCGGCTTTTCGGGTGCTAAGACGGGGATGGGTTTCCGGCCTGTCGGTGCGACACCAAGAAGGCGACGCCAAGAAGGCTGTTCCCTTACGGGAGTGCTAGTTCGACCGGACGGGCCGTGTGATCGTCGGGTCGACCGGAATTCCGGGGCCCATCGTGGTTGAGACAACGGACTTCTTCAGGTAGGTGCCCTTGGCGCTCGGAGGCTTCAGCCGGACGATCTCGTCCACCGCGGCCAAGTAGTTCTCAACCAGGCTTGCGGTCTCGAACGTTGTCTTTCCGACCACAAAATGCAGGTTGGCGTGCTTGTCTACCCGGAACCCGATCTTGCCGCCCTTGATCTCCTCGACGGCCTTGGCGACATCCGGGGTGACCGTACCTGTGCGGGGGTTCGGCATCAACCCGCGCGGACCCAGTACTTTACCCAGCTGGCCGACTCGGCCCATGAGCTCTGGTGCGGCGACCACAGCATCGAAGTCGATCCAACCGCCCTTGATCTTCTCGATCAGCTCATCTGCGCCCACGTAGTCGGCGCCGGCGGCCTCTGCGGCGGCAGCCTTGTCACCGGTCGCAAAGACCAGCACCCGCTTGGTCTTGCCGGTGCCGTGCGGCAGATTGACCGTGCCACGCACCATCTGATCGGACTTGCGGGGGTCTACCCCGAGTCTCAGCGCGACCTCCACCGTCGAGTCGAACTTCGTGGTGCTGGTCGCCTTGACCAGTTCCAACGCCTCTTCCGGGGTGTAGAGCCGGTCTTGATCCACCTGGGCGGCGGCGGCGCGGTACGCCTTGCTATGTGCCATCGTGCTTTCCCTTCGTTGCGTCCGCCTGTGAGGCTGACGATGTGGCTACTCGGACCGGGACGGCCCCACCACCTGGTTCCCGACGATCACCCGATGTGAGCGCCGGGGTGTTGCAGAACGGTGCTTCGTGTCTCCTAGAGCTGGTCAGGTACCTAGATCTGGTCAGGTACTTAGTGCTTGTCGGAGAGCGTGGGTTACTTGACGGTCACGCCCATCGAGCGGGCGGTGCCCTCAATGATCTTCATCGCGGCGTCAATGTCGTTGGCGTTGAGGTCGGGCAGCTTGAGCTCGGCGATCTCCTTGACCTGCGACTTGCTGATCGTGGCAACCGACTTGAGCGGATTGCCGGACCCTTTCTCAACGCCGGCCGCCTTCAGGATCAGCTTCGCCGCTGGCGGAGTCTTCGTGATGAAGGTGAACGACCGGTCCTCATACACAGTGATCTCGACCGGGATGACCTGGCCGCGCTGTGACTCGGTCGCGGCGTTGTAGGCCTTGCAAAACTCCATGATGTTGACACCGTGCTGGCCCAGCGCAGGACCGACCGGAGGTGCCGGATTGGCGGCTCCCGCATTGATCTGCAACTTGATGAGCCCGGTTACCTTCTTTTTCTTCTTTGGTGCCATGACGTGCTGTCCTGTTCTCGCGCGGGTGCGCTACTGATTCTGCCTGGATTGACTACGGGACTGGATTGACTTTGGGACTGGATTGGCCCTGGAACTGGGATTCACGAGGACTTCAAGGTTCGCGAATCCCGAGCGACAGGCACCTAATTCTTCTGGATCTGGTTGAAGTTCAGTTCAACGGGGGTCTCGCGTCCAAATATCTCAACCATCCCGGTGATCTTCTGGGCGTCGATGTTGATCTCTGAGATGGTTGCATGCAGGGTGGCGAACGGGCCATCCACAACAGTCACGGAATCCCCAATAGCCACGTCGATCTCAGTCCGGGGCGCCGACTCCGCGACCTTGCCCACCGATGCGGGGGCGGCCTTGACCTCAGGCTCAGGAGCAATCATCCGTATGACTTCATCAACACTCAACGGAGTGGGTTCATGCGCGTGGCCGACGAATCCCGTCACGCCAGGAGTGTGATGCACCACTCCCCATGACTCGCTGGTCAATTCCATCCGCACCAGCACATAACCAGGGAACTTGTTGCGCTTGATGATCTTCCGTACACCCTGTTTGATCTCGGTGACGTGCTCGATCGGGACCTGCACCTCGAAGATGTAGTCCTCCATGTCGAGGGTCTTGATCCGGCTCTCGAGGTTGGTTTTGACCTTGTTCTCGTAGCCAGCGTAGGAGTGGATGACGTACCAATCACCCTCGGAGTCGACAACGGACCGGCGAAACGCCTCAACCGGATCGAGTTCGGAGTCTTCTACCTCATCAACGATCGTTTCGGCAGCCAGCACAACCTCGGCTTGTGACTCTTCGATCTCGTCCTCGGCCTCATCAACGATGTCCTCGGCCTCGGCCACGACCTCCGACTGCGCCAATGCAAATTCCACCGCATTGGCGGTGACTTCTTCCTCGTCTTCGGAGGGTTCTTCCTCGTCCTCGACCTCGTACTCGCTGTCGGCCTCCTCGGCCTCTTCCTCAGCCTCGGCCAGGTCGCTGTGAGAATCGAGTTGCTCCACGAGCAGTTCTTCCTCGAACAACTCCTCGGCTTCCTCAACCTCGGCGATCAACTCAGCGTCGGCAGACGCATCGCCGATCAATTCGGCCGCACGCTGCTCACTGGTTGGATCAATGCCGTCGGTGTCATCTTCCGGGCGGCGGGGGACGTCGGACACGTCAGTCCTCACTCGTAGTTTGCGAATCTATTGCTTGATCAAATGTACCGTGCGTGCGTCGGGCGATTGTCATGAACCAAAGACCATGAGCACTCCCTTGGCGAACACCACATCGAATGCGCCGATGATCACGGCCATCACAGTGATGAACACCAGGACCACCCAGGTGTAGTTGATCAGTTCTTTCCTGGTCGGCCAGATGACCTTCCGCAACTCGGCAACGGTCTGCCGGAAGAACAGCGCCCACCGGGCGAACATGCCGCCCTCGGCGGCCTTCTTCGCCTTCTTGTTGTCCTTCGCGACCTTGAGCTCAGCCTTGCGCTGCGCCCTGGATACCTTCGGCTCGGGGTCGTCACCGGACCCGAGCTCAGGCGTCGTGTCAGCGTCGCTCACGCAGTCCTCCGCTTGCTTGTGGTCGTGTTCTTCTGGTCATGAACGAGTTGTCACCCGCTCTTCGTGGTGCTGTCCATCATCGAGATTTCGGCGAGACCGAAGTCGTCCATCTCGCCTCGTCTTGCTGCCTTGCTCCGAATTGCCACCGAACGATCCGATGGCACCCGGTCTAACCATCTGGCCCGGCAATCTGACATGTGCTGCCAGAAAACTCGGCCCAGATCTCCTGCGTACGCAGGGCTGGAGGGAGTCGAACCCCCAACCGACGGTTTTGGAGACCGTTACTCTACCAATTGAGCTACAGCCCTTCGAGGCATTTCACCACCGGCACCCCAACGATGAGCACGCTAGCGCACAGGTGACGAAACACCGATCGACGCTAATTCTAAGCGCATCGGTGTGCCAGCGCCTCCGCCCCGGTCCAAATACCGCCGATATTCTGCAGAAATCGCCGCCGCCGAGATGTTGACCAGTGCTGGCGGTCAGCCCTGGACCACAAAAGTGGGATACTCGTGGCATGAGTTCAACGCGCATCTCTCAACGAATCGGATCAATCGCCGAGTCAGCCACGCTGGCGGTCGACGCGAAGGCCAAGGCCCTCAAGGCGGCAGGGCGCCCGGTGATCGGCTTCGGGGCTGGAGAACCGGACTTCCCCACCCCCGAATACATCGTGAAGGCTGCGGTGGCAGCTTGCGCCGACCCCGCGATGCACAAGTACACCCCCGCCGGTGGCCTGCCCAAACTCAAAGAGGCAATCGCTGCCAAGACCAAGAGAGACTCGGGCTACGAGGTCACCGCTGCGCAGGTCCTGGTCACCAACGGCGGAAAGCAGGCCCTGTACAACACCTTCGCGGCACTGCTCGACCCGGGCGACGAGGCACTGATGCCAGCCCCCTACTGGACCACCTACCCCGAATCCATCCGCCTTGCCGGCGGAGTCCCGGTGGAGGTTCCCACCGACGAGTCGACCGGATTCCTGGCCACCGTCGAACAGCTTGAGGCGTACCGCACTCCGCGGACCAAACTGCTGGTGTTCGTGTCGCCGTCCAACCCGACGGGCGCGGTGTACCCACCCGAACTGGTCAAGGCGATTGGCGAGTGGGCAGTTGAGCACGGACTGTGGGTGGTGACTGACGAAATCTACGAGCACCTGGTGTACGGCGATGCGGTGTTCTCTTCGATGCCCGTACTGGTGCCCGCGTTGGCAGATCACTGCGTCGTGGTGAACGGTGTGGCCAAGACCTACGCCATGACCGGTTGGCGGGTCGGCTGGGTCATCGGGCCGGTCGACGTCATCAAGGCCGCCACCAACCTGCAGTCCCACGCCACCTCGAACGTGGCGAACGTGTCGCAGATGGCGGCGCTGGCAGCCGTCAGCGGGGATCTGACCGCGGTCGAGATGATGCGGGAAGCGTTCGACCGCCGCCGCCAGATGATCCTCCGGATGCTCAACGAGATCCCCGGAGTCGAGTGCGTCGAGCCGCAGGGCGCGTTCTACGCGTACCCCTCGGTCAAGGGCGTGCTGGGCAAGAACATCCGGGGAACGCGGCCGCAGTCCTCTGCTGAACTCGCTTCGCTGATTCTCGACGAGGTCGAAGTTGCGGTGGTCCCAGGGGAGGCGTTCGGGACGCCCGGCTATCTGCGGCTGTCCTACGCGCTGTCGGACGCCGACTTGGTCGAAGGCGTGGGCCGAATCGCCACGCTGCTGTCCGAAGCCGAGTAGAGCGGCTCGCCGCCAGTCTGTGGTCCCGTGGAGCGAGACCTACTACACCAAGGTGAGGCTTGTGCCTCCGTGTATGTCTGAGAAGCCGTCATGTCCGGACGTGAACGTGATAAACGTTCCGACATCCGGCCGAATCAGACGGAGCAGTTCAATGGCCTCACTGCGCACGTGAAACTTGGTGAGTTGCTCGAAGGGCAGCGGGGCATGATCGTCAAGGACCTCAATGCCGACGGCTACTCCAAAGCGGTCCAGATCGACCTGCACGCAATCATTCACCTCAATCGTCCGGACGACATCCTCGTTGGACAGCCTGATGTAAGCGCAACGTAGCACCGTGTCCACCTCGATCGTGACACTCATGAGGAATCCTCCCCGCCTTTCCATGCCACCGACTTCACGATGATCGTCGCGTTATCGTCACAGTAGCCCGGAGGCAGTACCCAGACCTTCAAGTCGTCCCCACTGCAGGCAGGACCAATGTACTGGATGCCTCCTTGTTGAGTCGACCACGAGGAATGGTGATTACGAATTGCGTTCTCGATGTCTTCTCGAGTCACACCCCGATCCCGCATCCTCTCCAGTGGATGACCTCGAATGACGAGCCTCATCGTTGATCTGCTGAGCGAACCACCTCGAACGCGAGGCGCCTGGCACGCTCTCCGTCGACATCTATGTAGATGCTATAGACACCCTCGTTGGGCAGCGGGACCTCAAGATTCCAAGCGAAGAGATGCCCCACAAGTCCGGACCCATAAGGTCGAGTCGCAGGGGAGGCTGCGATTTCGCTGTCTGCCGCCAGCGTGAACGCATCGCCCGGACCATGAATCGCAACACGAATCACAACCGGACCGGCTTCCTTCTTCGCTCGGATGCGTCCCGCCACGGCCATACGGTGAACAGACGGGAGCAGGTCCGCGTGCACGAACGTCCAACTCGCGCCGATCGCCGTCAGCGTTCCATTCGGATCGACTCTCGCAAAATCCGCCAGGAACGCATAGTCCAGTTCAGCCATGACTTCAGAGTAGTCGGCAGCGCCGGTGAGGCCCGGGTTATCAACATCTGGATGACGGGAGCACGCATGTTTCCGATCGGGGGCGCTCTCCTTCGATTCGCGGCGAGTCTGGGTGGGACGCGCACTCACCCAAGCGGCGAGCACCGCGGATGGGTCGAATCGACTGCTACAGCCCTGCCACGTTCACGAAGTTGGGTTCAGCGACGAGCGTTATTCCAGTGGCGGCCAGCACGCCGTCCCGAACCTGCCGAGCCAGTGTGATCACGTCCGTTGCGCTCGCCCCGCCGCGATTGGTGATGGCCAGAGAATGCTTGGACGACAGGGCGGCCCGCGCGTCTGGAACGTTCGGGTAACCCCGCTCGAAGCCGGCGTTACTGATAAGCCAGGCAGCACTGAGCTTGACCGACTCCGAGCTGCCCGTCGAAGTTGCAGGCGGCACCGGCCAGCGTGGGCACGCTGACGGCAGCGAGTCAGCCACCTGCCGCGGCACCGTCGGATTGGTGAAGAATGATCCGACGCTCCAAGTGTCGCGATCCCCGGCGTCCAGCACCATCCCTTTGGATCTGCGCACATCCAGAACAGCCCGACGAACCTGGGCCGACGCCGACCGCTCGCCGACTGCTATCCCCAACCGATCTGCCAAGTCCGCGTACAACACCGGAGCCGACAGCGCATCGGCCGCCAGACGCAACGTGACGGACAGAATCACCCACCGACCGGGTTCCTCTTTGAAGCGACTCGACCGGTAGCCGAATCCACACTCTCGAGCGGCCAGCGTCACGCACCGGCGCGATCGCCGGTCGAGCGCAGTCACCGAAGTGATCACCTCGGCGACCTCGCGACCGTAGGCACCGACGTTCTGGATCGGAGTCGCGCCCACCGAACCAGGTATTCCGGACAGCGCCTCGATGCCGGACCAGCAGTTCTCGACCGCGTGTGCAACGACGCGGTCCCAGCCCTCCCCTGCCGCGGCGACGACCCGAACGTCGTCACCGTCTCTGGTGTCCGAGAGGCCGCGAGTGGCCACCTGGACGACGGTGCCGTCGAATCCGGCGTCGCCAACCACAACATTGCTGCCGCCGCCAAGCAAGAACAGCGGCTGGTGTGCCGAATCGCAGACGCTGACAGCTGCCACCAGCTCGGACTCGGCGCTTACCCGCACGAGTGTGCTGGCCGGTCCACCCACCCCCAACGTGGTCAACGGCGCGAGCGGAACGGCCCGCCGGATGTCCGTCGGCGCTATGCCAGCGGAAATCAGGGCGGACACCGGGTCCGCCGCGCTAGGCGGACCGGTCACGAAGAGCGCACCGTCCTAAGACAACCGCACAACACCGGTCGCCTTGCCAAGCACTACGTCCTCGCCACAAGTGGCTGTCAGATCAATGACCACCGTGCCGTCGTCACGCTTGTCCACGACCTCGCCGGACACCTCCACGACGGCGCCGATATCGTCGTCCGGAACCACCACCGGTCGGGTGAACCGAACCCCGAAATGAACCACACGCGCCGGATCCCCAGCAAAATCGGTCAGTACGCGGCCGGCCTCGGCCATCGTGAACATCCCCTGAGCAATCACGTCGGGCAGCCCTACGAACTTGGCGAACCGTTCGTTCCAGTGGATCGGATTGAAGTCGCCGGACGCGCCGGCATACATGATCAGATTGATCCGCTGAACAGGGAAACGCTGGGCCGGCAGCACGTCACCGACTCGGACCGCATCAAAGCGCGGCGTCACAACAGGTGCCATCGTTCAGGCCTCCGATTTCGGCGCAGTGCCACGCGAGACCGTGACGTTGTGGGTAGTGGCGATCAGTTCCCCGTCTAGCGTGGACACGTCCTGCCGCAAGTTGATCAGCTCGTTTCGGCCGGCCGTGGCAATGTCCTCGATCGTCGAGTCAACGATGACTTCATCCCCCACGTACAGCGGGCGCCGGTAGGTGAAGCTCTCCTCTCCGTGCACCACCCTGCCGTAGTCCAGATTCAGCGCCGGATCGCCGATTGTTTCGATCATTGCGCGGTAGGTGATGACAAACGCGAATGTCGGAGGAGCCACCAGGTCGGGGTAGCCGAGCGAACGAGCAACCTCGACATCATGGAAGACCGGGTTGTTGTCCCCGATTGCGCCAGCAAACTCGCGGACCTTCTCACGACCCACCAGGTAGCTGGTGGATGAGCGATAGGACCTGCCGATGAAGTCCCGGTTGATCGCCACCGCTACATGCCGCCCAACTGGCCGCCGGTCACCGGGATGGTGACGCCGGACACGAAATCGGAATCCGACGAGCACAGGAATGCCGTCACGTTGGCGATGTCCTCCGGCTCTCCCAAACGCCCAAGCGAGATCAACATTCTGGCCATCTGGCGCATCTCCTCGGGAATGCCGAGTTCGTTTCCGGGCGCCTTGGCCGCCGTCAGCCGCGTCTCGACAAAGCCGGGGGCGACGGCATTCACGTTGATACCGAAGGCACCCAACTCCCGGGCCAGGGTTTTGGTGGTGGCGATGACCGCGCCCTTGGCGGCGGTGTAGTTGTACTGTCCCGGATTGCCCATCAGCGCGGCCACACTGGAGGTGAAGACAATCTTGCGGTTGTAGGCAGGCGCGCCATTCGCGGCGATCTCGTCCTTGGCAACCTGCCGCAGGTAGGGCATGGCCGCCAGGGTCGTGTGGAAACCTGTCTTGAGGTTGGCATCGAGTACGAAGTCGAACAGTTCGTCGTCCAGCCCGTGGAACATCTTGTCCCTGGTGACGCCGGCATTGTTCACGACGATATCGAGCTTGCCGAAGGCGGCAACCGCAGCCTCCACCAACTTCTGGGCCTGCGCGAAATCAACCGTGTTGGCCACCACCGCGATGGCCTTGCCGCCCTCGGCAACAATCAGTTCCACGGTCTCGTCGGCTGGCGCCGCATCAATATCGTTGACGACGACGCTGGCGCCGTCTCGGGCCAACCGCAAACACGTAGCCCTACCGATCCCTCGCCCGCCACCGGTGACAATTGCTACTCGATCATCAAGACGTCCCACAGTTGAACCTGCCTTCTCGCATCAGTCGGCCCCGCACCCCAAGCGGCGCGCCGAATCCATGGCAGGCACGCTACCGCGCGAACCCAACGAGAAGACCAGCGGTCCCGCGAGCGCCAGCACGGCCAACGTCCAAGACGGTGATCGGTGGATTCGTGTTAGTCGGTCGAAAGGTGCCCCGGCGGGCCACAAACCACCAGCTAACTGAAACTCAGCAGCCAATTTCGGGATTCCTCCGAGCGCAACAGCGCGACGCGGCAGCCGACCGGCGAAGCCGGTCTCAAACCCCAGCCACGCTCACCCGGCACCACCCACCACGGCCAACCCACCAACCACACCCGTCACCACCGCCGACGGCCGACCACTGGTAGTTGCCTTGTGCGAGCGATCCCCCGCGAGCGTCAGCGAGCGACAGGCTCCCAAGGCGCCCCGAGCGCAGCGAGGCGGCGCCGCCGGAGCCGGTCCGGGGATCGTTCGAGCATAAAAGAAAACTAGCGAGTTTCC